>DATKBB010000047.1:0-50006 GCA_035514295.1 Candidatus Limnocylindria bacterium
GCTGACCGAGCTCCACACGCACCTAGGCGGCGCCGTCGCGCCGGCGATCATGTGGGGCATCGCCCACGCCCAGGGCATCCGCCTGCCGACGAAGGACTACTGGGAGTTCCGCCGGCTGATCACGGTTTCCGCCAGGCGCGGACGCTCGTTCAGCGGCTACCTGGAGCTGTTCCACTGGACGGAGCTCATCCAGAGCTCGCCAATCGCCGTCGAGCGCTCGGTCTACGAGGTCATCGGCGGCGCCTACCGCAAGAACAACATCACCGCCATCGAGCTGCGCTTCAACCCCATGAAGCGCAACCGCGGCGGCGAGCAGGACCTGGACCACATCATCAGCGCCGCCATCCGTGGCATGGACCGGGCGACCCTGGAGTACCCCGTCACGCCCGGGCTCATTTTCTGCCTCGACCGGGCCTTTCCGTACTCGCTCAACGAGATCATCGCCGAGAAAGCCATCGCCTATCGCGACCGCGGCGTGGTGGGGATCGACATCGCCGGCCCCGAGTCCGAAGAGTTCAGGCCGCCCGACTATCGGCGCCTGTTCGAGCGCTGCCGCCGGCGCGGGCTGGGCACGACCGTCCACACCGGCGAGGCGGGACCCGTGGAAGAGATCGCCCAGGTCATCGAGCAGCTCGAGCCGTCGCGGATAGGCCACGGAGTCAAGTCGGCTTACGATCCGCGCACGATGGCCATGCTGCGTGAGCGGGAGATCACGCTCGAGGTCTGCCCGACCAGCAACCTGACCACGCGCGTCGTCTCCGGCTGGGACGAGTTCCGCTGGATCTTCGACACGTTCCGGCGCAACGGCGTGCGCTTCACGATCAACACCGACGGCCCGGAGATGCTCAAGACCTACATCCGCGACGAATTGGCTACGTTGGGCCGGCTGGGCATCCTGTCGGTGGAGGAACAGGAGCAGTCGGTCGAGTGGGCCCGCCAGGCGTCCTTTGTGCGGGAGGTCAGCCGCCTGCCCCTTCCGCGCCGCACGCCGGCACCGCGGCGCAAGGTGGAGCGCGAGGAAGCCTAGTTCCGGCTGGGCTCCTTTCTACCGGCAGCTCAGTGCCGAAATCTCCAGCGGGTCGCCGTTGGCATATCGCGCCAGGCGAGCACCTTGCTTGGAACCACCCGGTAGAGACCGCCTTCGTCCCACGCCTCAGCCGTGGGCTCGTAGCCCGCGTACTTGCGCCGGAACTCGCCCGACAGCGCCGCGCCAAGCTCCGGCGTCGGCCGGAAAGGTTGCGCCTCGCCCTCGACGATGACCGTCTCGTCGCCCGCTTCGACGTGGACCGCGACGTTCGGCCGCTCGGCCATGTTGCGGGCCTTGCGCGTGCGAGCGCTCGTCTCGAGGAACAGATCCGAGTCGACGAAGGCGCCCCAGACCGGCGCGACGTGCGGCCGGCCGTCGGGCGAGATCGTGGCCAGCCAGTAGTTGCGCGCTTCGGCCAGCCTATCCAGCACGAAGCGCCAATCGACCATCTCACCGCCTTGGCGTGGCGTGCCATAGTCGCTGCCCGGGGAGTCGGGACGCTCTGCCGTCGGGGCGAGGCGGAAAGCCCCGACACCAGTACGCTCCGGACGCGCGGTCACGTGCGCAGCAGGTGCGGCGTCAACCTGACGCTCAACTGGCCCTTGGGCAGCGCGCCCACGATCCGATCCACCTGCCGGCCGTTCTTGAGCACCACCAGAGTCGGGATGCTGTACGCCTGGAAGCGCTGCGCGGTAACCGGGTTCTCGTCGACGTTCACCTTGACCACCTTCAGCCGCCCGGCGTACTCGCGCGATAGATCCTCCAGGATGGGCCCGACGAATCGGCATGGCCCGCACCACGGCGCCCAGAGGTCCACCAGCACGGCTGCGCTGGCGTCGGCCTCCACGTCGAAGGTGGCGTCCGTCGCCTGCACCAGCCAGGGCAGCGGCCTGCCGCAGCTGCCGCAGTGGGGCACGCCCTTGGGGCTGGGCCGGATGCGGTTCCTCTTGCCGCAGGCAGCACAGGCAAGCGTAGAAACGGGGCCGCCAGCGGAGGGCTGGGCGGCGGTGGGCTCGGGTGAGGTCACTGTCGCAAGATCCTCCGTCGAAGGAGACTAGCAGCCATCGGTCGTGACGTCGTGGCCCGTGCTAGGCTCCGGCCCAGTGGACTTCGACCTCTCACCCGAGCACGAGCTGCTGCGCCGGACCGTCCGCGACTTCGCCGCCCGCGAGATCGAGGGCCAGGTCGACGAACACGAGCGCGAGCGACGATTCCCAACCGACATCGTGGCCATGCTGGGGCCGATGGGCCTGCTGGGCATCCCCATCCCTGAGGACGAGGGTGGTGCCGGGCTGGACGCGCTGGCCTATGCGATCGCGGTGGAGGAGCTGGCGCGCGTGTGGGGGTCGCTGGCGATCATCGTGGCCGCCCACACGTCGCTGGGCTGCGGCCCGCTGCACCTGGCCGGCACGGACGCCCAGAAACAGCGCTGGCTGGTGCCTATGGCCCAGGGCCGCGTGCTGGGCGCATACGGCCTGACCGAACCCGAAGCCGGCTCCGACTCGGGCGGCACGCGCACCACGGCGCGCCACGAGGAGGGGCCAGACGGCGGCACGTGGCTGATCAACGGCGGGAAGCGCTTCATAACCAACGCGGGGCAGGCGGGCACGTACATCGTCACGGCGCGCACCGGTGAGCGCGACGACGGCTCGCCCGAGATCAGTGCCTTCATCGTGGAGGACGGCACACGAGGTTTCAGCGTGGGGCGGCTGGAGGAGAAGATGGGCCTCCACGCCAGCGCCACCGGCGAGTTGCTCTTCGAGGATTGCCGCGTGCCGGCGGAGCAGATGCTGGGTGAGCGCGGCGACGGCTGGAAGCTGTTCCTAAAGATTCTCGACGGCGGGCGCATCTCGATCGGCGCGATGGCCGTTGGGCTGGCCCAGGCCGCACTTGACGCGTCGGTCGGCTACGCGCGCGAGCGCAAGCAGTTCGGACGGCCCATCGGGACCTTCCAGGGCGTCGCCTTCATGGTCGCCGACATGTCCACCGAGGTCGAGGCTGCGCGAGCAATGGTCTATCGGGCGGCCTGGCTGAAAGATCAGGGCCGCGACTACGGCCTGGCGGCGGCTCAGGCCAAGCTCTTCGCGTCGGAGGTCAGCCAGCGCGCGACCAATATGGGCGTGCAGGTGCACGGCGGTTACGGCTACGTCGAGGAGTACAAGGTCGAGCGCTACCTGCGCGATGCCAAACTTACGGAGTTGGGCGAAGGCACGAGCCAGATCCAGCGCCTGGTAATCGGTCGAAAGGTGCTCGGCCTGCGCGTCGAGTGACAGCACAAGGAGGAACACAGATGTCCGTAGCCCGCAACACCGAGATCAGCGCCACCTCCCCACAGAGCTTCGAGGACGCCATCCGCCAGGGCATGGCCCGCGCCACCAAGACGCTGCGCAACGTCAAGGGCGCATGGGTGAAGGAGCAGGAGGTCAGCGTCGAGGGTGATCAGATCACCGAGTACAAGGTGGTCATGGTCGTCACCTTCGTCCTCGACGACTAGCCCACGCGGCGCTGGCGCAGCGCCTCGTAGAACAGCACGGCGGCGGCGGCCGAGACGTTGAGGCTGTCGGCCACACCCAGCATGGGCACATGCACCGACGCGACGGCCAGCTCGGCCCAGGCGTCCGACAGGCCGCGGGCCTCGCTGCCCAGCGCAATGGCCACCGAGCCGCGGTAGTCGGCCTCGCTGTAGTCGACCGAGCCGTGCACACGGGCGGCGATGATGCTGATGTCGCGCTCCCGCAGCCAGGTCAGCACCTCGCCCGTAGAGGCGACCGACACGGGCACGCTGAAGATCGTGCCCAGGCTGGCGCGGATCACGTTGGGATTGAACAGGTCCGTGCTCGTGTCGGCCACGATCAGCGCGTCGAGACCTGCGCCGTCGGCCGTGCGCAGGACCGCCCCCAGGTTGCCCGGCTTCTCGACGCCCTCGATGACGCCGATCAGCGGCTGCGCAGACAGGCGCAGGTCCGCCAGGCGACGCAGCGGTGTCTCGGCGACGGCGATGACGCCGTCGAGCCGGTCGCCGTAGGCCAGCCGGGCGAAAGCCTCGAGACCCAGCTGGACGATCGGCACGTTAGCTGCTCGCAACTGCTCGAGAACCGCATGGCACTCGGGATCCTCGCAATGGGCCTTCGTGGTGAAGACCTCGCGTACCGTCGCGCCGCCGGCAAGGGCGCGGGCGGTCTCTCGCACACCGTCAACGAGCGTCAGTCCGCGCTGGTCGCGCTCACGTCGCCCGCGCAGCCGGAATGCCGCCCTCAGACGCGGGTTGGCGGTGCTCGTGATGTGCGTGCGCGGCATGGCAGCTTGGATGCTAGCGGTCAACAACCAAGGGCGGGTCTGACGCGTGATACACATTGTGCATGACTCGTATGCGCTAGGAGTATCATGTGCGCATGAATGCAGGATCCTTGGTGCGGGAAGCGCGCCGGCGGGCCGGCCTGACCCAGCGGCAGCTCGCCGGCCGGGTTGGCCTCAGCCAGCCGACGATTGCGCGGGTCGAGTCGGGGGCGATCGAAACGAGCTTCGTCCAGCTCGAGCGGCTGGTCGAGGCGTGCGGGCTGGAGCTGCACGTCAATCTCGTCCCGGCCGACGACTCGGATTGGTCCGTTGCCCAAGCAAACCTGCGCCTCGATCCGGACGCGCGTGTTCGCCAGCACCAGGCGGCGCTGCGCTTCGCAGTGGCCGGGCGCGAGGCGTTGGCGCGTGCCTGATGCGGAGGGCACGCGCCAGGCAGAGTTCCGGCCCGAAGCGATCCTGGCCGCGCTCAATGCCCGCGGCGTCCGCTACGTGTTGATCGGTGGGTTCGCGGCGGTGATCCACGGCTCCCCCTACGTCACGATCGACCTCGACGTGGTGCCCGAAGCGTCACCCGCCAATCTGGAGCGCCTGTCGGATGCGCTGCGCGACCTGGACGCCCGCGTATGGACGGACGGCGTGCCCGACGGGCTGCAATTTGCCCATAACGCCGAGTCGCTCAGCCGCGCCGATCTGTGGAACCTGGTTACCGACAGCGGCCGGTTGGACATCAGATTCCGGCCCAGCGGGACGGCGGGCTTTTCGGACCTGGCCCGCGACGCTGTCCACCTGACCATCCTGGGCGCGGGGGTGGAGGTCGCCTCGCTGGCCGACGTCATTCGCTCGAAGGAGGCCGCCGGACGCGAGAAAGATCGACTCGTGCTGCCGGTGCTGCGCCGGATCATGGACCGGGGCGGTCGGCGCTAGCGGCCGGCCTGGACGGGCGGCGTGGACATCACATGCGCGATAGCGCTATTTCAACCAGGGGCACAACCAGGGCGTAGGGATCCTCTACGATTAGTGGTAAGGAGAATTGGAGACTGATAAGGCGGTCGCCAACGACGGCGTGCACGGCCCCGGCCGGTATGGACGCCGTCTTGATGGCGTCGTCGCCTATGCCCGGCACACGCTCCGGAGGCGTTTCGAACATGTCGTTGGCTAGGAAGTCGAATTCTGCTCGCCCGCCCGTCGCTTTGATCATCAACTGGATGTAGTCAGCGCCCCGCCACTCCGTTTCAAGGGTCCACCTGCATCTCCGTCCATGCCGGGGCGGAGAGTTGGTTCGCTCGACAGCGTAGGAAGACTGGTTGGGTGAGCGTGCTCGGCCTGCGCTCGGTAACAGCTTGCCCGGTGGCCGCCTCGATCTCCTCGTCGCTGAGCAGCGCGCACGAGTCGATTGAGCCGGTCTCCTGCCCCGGCTGCGTCGTATCTTCAGGGGGCGGACGGTCCGTGCCGCCGGGCGCTCCTGGCAGTGGCGGCCCGGCCGCCCAGCCGCACGCAGCGAAGATCTATGCCAGCAGGGCGCCCGAGGCGATCTTGCCGATCATGCGAAACACCTGTGTCGCTCCACTTGCCCCTATGGCGCGTCGAACGACACGATCAGGACGTTGACATCCGTCGTTCCCGGCAGCCGGTACGGGAAAGCCAGCCAGCGCTCCCCGGCTGCCACGCTGATCGGCGTTCCGGGTCCCAGCGGCGGCGTCTTGCACGTGGGCAGCTCGTCAAAGGGCTCCTCGTGGACCGTGAGTGTCCACTGACCAACGGGCAGCACGAGGTCATTACCCACTGGCTGGGAGTTGGGGATGTCGGGATCCCAGCGTTCGATCGGACTCTCGAGGCATCCGTCGCCCACGCTGGCGTAAAGGATTGGCGGCTCGCCTTCCGCGCGAAGCCCGCCGTTCCCGCTGACCAGCAGCGCCCCGTCCGGGAGCGCTTGGGGGATCGGGTAGGTGGGATGCTCGGCGTAGATCGCCTGTGTCCAGGCTCCCGGCTGCCCCTCGAAGACCTCCTCCTGCCAGACGGCGATCGTCGTCACGGTTCCGGGCCCAAGGAACTCGCCCACGCCGGCAATCGGCCGGTCTCGCTCGCCGCCGCGATAGATGTCGATCTTGGTGTAGCCCTCGCTCCCGAACGGTGACTCCACGAGCCCGGGGTTGAACCAGTCGCTGGCCTGTCCGTAGGGCACGGAGGCAACCAGCGCTCCCGTCTCCCTCATCTCGGCGCTGGACCACATGTAGGCGTACACGTCGACCTCGACCGGTTGGCCGTTCTCACTGAATAGGTTCACGACGCGAGCCAGAGCGCCCGTCGACGGCAGGGCGCCCGGGTCTACCGAAGGCTGAGTCGGGCTTGGCGTCGCCGGCCCGGCGGTTGGCACGGGCGGAAGCGTCATTGCCGGGCAGCCGACCGCCAGGCAAGGCAACTTGGCCAGGATGCGCTCCGCCAGGTATGTGAGCGCAATCATCTTGTCGGGTGGTCCGCCGATCAGCTGGACGTCGAACAGCACGTCGTCCTCCAGGACCATGAGCGCGCTTTGACCGGCTTGACCCGCCTTGTCTCCCAGCCCGCTGACCGCCTCGTCCAGGTAACTATCCTCGCCGATGAACGGCTCGAAGCAGCACTCGTACATCTCACGACCGCCCGAACTCTTAACCCCCAGAGTCAACTCCCCTCCGTCGAGTTGGATGTCGCAGACAGAGGGGAAGACCTGGGTGAGCGTGCTCGGCCGGCGTTCGACGACACCCGTCCCCGTCGCCGCCTCGATCTCCTCGTCGCTAAGCAGCGCGCACGAGTCGATCGACCCCGCCGGTTGACCGGGTTGCGTGGGAACGTCCGGGCGGGGACGGTCCGTGCCGCCGGGCGCTCCTGGCAGTGGCGGCCCAGCCGCCCCGCCGCAGGCAGCGACGATCAACGCCAGCAGGGCGCCCGAGGCGATCTTGCCCATCATGCGAAACACCTGTGTCGCTCCTTGCGTGCTCAGAAGGAGATGTCGCAATACGTGTGCATAGCCCTCATGGCGTCGGCGATGCCGGCTGCCTCGGGCCCAACAATCGGGACGTTGTAAGGCTCCGACACGGTGGCATACCTCCCATACACCCTGATGTACAGGTCCACGTGATCGACAAGATGTGCCGGCGCGTAGGGGCGCATCTCCTGCATACGACGAGTGATCTCTGCTGCCCATGGCTGGCTCAGTTCGAAGTCTGTGTCGACGTGCTGGGCTCCCCAGTCGAGCAGCGCGCGATAAAGCGTGCAGAACTGGACCGGCGTAGGTTCGGGCGTCTCGCACTCCGGTTCTTCCTGTTCCAGCCTTTTGCCGACAAGCGTGAAAGTGGCGCCCGTCACGCCGCCGGTCAGGACGAACCATGGCTCATTGCCCAGCGGCGCAGGCGGAATCCGCTCCGGGGGTGGGGGAGCGCCGGGGCACTCGGGTGGGTCTTCGAGTTCGCAGCCCCCAACCCTCGTGCAGAACTCGGCCGGGAACCCGAACGTGTCTATGCGGCCATCCGATATGCGGCCGTGTCCAGAGCCGGTGACGGCAAGGACGTCTGCCGAGACCTGGAGGCGGAAGATTCGCGCGGTATAGGGCTCGGCGTGAATCTCGACGGAGCTATTGTTCGCGACTTCCCACAGCTCCGGGTTGGCTGGGAGATCAGGCATCCCCGGCGTCACCATCTCCCAGTCGCGGCCGAACTCTTCTTTCAGCGTGATGCTGGACGCCCATGAATTGAGGAAGTGCTGGTTGTCGGCGGCGCCCGATCCGCGGAAGGCACTCGGGCCGTCGCCTGTCAGGAACACGAACGGAAAGACGTCGTAGGGATTTGTGCCGGTCTCGGCGAGGTGGGCCCAGAAGCCCGCCGCGTCGTAAGCGCGCTTCATGAGTGAAGTTCCCGGTGACAGGAACCAATCTTGCATGAGAAAGTCCGTCGGGCTCAGGTCGCCGGTGATGTCGTTCTGAACCCACTCGGCGCCTCCCTCGATGACCCACGCTGGAGCGCGCGCGGCCCTCTCGAGAGATCCATAGCCGTGGCCCTGAAAGCAGTGAAAGATCTCGTGCGCAAGGGTGCTGACGATCCAGGGCGCGCCGCCGGCCAGGGCCCTGCGCGTTATTCGGACGTTGCAGCCGGCATATGCGCCGGACCCGCTCAGGCTGGGGCCCGCCGGTGACGCCCAGAGGGAGTTCGCACAGCCCAGATACGGTTCGCATGACGCAATCGCGATGTTGAGCGGGTCGGGAACATCCGAACCCATGCGTGTTGCGATCATCTGCCGGATCGTTCGGCCGGCGCTGCGAATCGCCTCCTGAAGCTCTTGGGTGTAGGGATGATCGGCGACGCCAACCGCAGCGAAGTAGGCGGGCGGCACAACGCTCTCGTCGTCCGCGGGGATCTCCAGGACGACCGCGTCGGGAGGCAACGCTAGGGTCGACTCAATCGCCGCCTGTTGCTCCGCCGTCAGCTCGTCCCAGTGGCCGAGAACGGACCGGATAGCGAAAGATCCCGATCGACCCGTCCGGTCGTCGCGCTGGGCGTCAACTCCCGGCAGATCCCCGAACGAACTCGCGAAGAGTCGAAGAGCGGCATCCTTCTCTAGCAGGCCGTCATCACCCAGAGAGCCGACGGCTCGAGCCGTGGCGGAGTCCGCCGTGGGCGGCTCGAAGTCGGGCGCCTCCGCGGGGAGGCCCGACGGCAAACGGAACGGCTCGGGTGAGGATGGGGTGGCCGATTCGCCAGATGGTCCGACCGATACGCACCCACCGAGAATCGCGGCCATTACGAACGGCGCGATCCGTTGGAGCATGCCGCCGTGCGCTACTGGCGACCAGCCAGCGCCAGGGGTTATTCTCACCGGTCAGGAGGCCAAGACGAGCCTGACGTTCGCATGGTGCGATGATGACGTTCACCCGGAGCCTCTACATCGGGGATTTCCCTACGAACCATGGTCCTCGTCCGCGCTGCCGGCAGGCCTTCGTCAGCCTGTGTGGAGAGCGTGCGGATCGTGCCGGCCGTGTTGGCCGGCCGGCTGACGAACGGTTGAGTTGACGGCGGCCACTCGTGGGGCTAGTCGCAGCTGGGGGCAAGGGTCCCCCAAGGTGCCAACGCCGCTCCGATCTGCCGCGCCGCCCAAACGCGGCGCCGAGGCGGCGTGCGACTGTCGTGCCCACCTCCTACAGGCTCGCTGGCCAAGGCGGGCCGTTCATCGGGCGTTTCCCTACATCCGCCGTGCGACCTCGCGCACGGCCTCCACGGCCAGCGGGTTCTCGAGCGCTGACAGGTCGCCCGGGTCTGCGCCGAGGTAGGCGGCTCGCGCCACGCGGCGCATGACCTTGCCCGACCGAGTACGCGGCAGCTGCCCGACCACGTGGACCGCCTCCGGGCGTAGAGCCTTGCCCAGCTGACCGACGATCTTGTCCGACACGGACTTGCGCAGGTCGTCGTCGTCGGACTCGCCCGGGCGGAGCACGCAGAAGACGACGATCGCCTCGCCCTTGACGGCGTGGGGCACGCCGACGGCCGCTGCCTCCAGGACGGCCGGGTGGCTGACCGCCGCGCTCTCGACCTCGGCCGGCCCGATGCGTTTGCCGGCAACTTTCAGCGTGTCGTCCGAGCGGCCCTGGATGAACCAGTAGCCGTCCTCGTCGATGAGCGCCCAGTCGCCGTGAAGCCACGTTCCGGGGACGCGGGACCAGTAAGTCTCCAGGTACCGCTCGGGGTCGTTCCAGAAGCCGCGGGTCATGCCCGGCAGCGGCTGGCGCACGGCCAGTTCGCCCACCGAGCCTCGGACGCTCTCGCCATCCGGCCCCAGCACGTCTGCGGCCGTGCCGACGCTCGGTCCGCCAAACGAGCACGGCTTGATGGGCGTCAGCGGGTTGCCGCTGACGATGCCGCCGCTGACCTCCGTACCGCCGCTGTAGTTGATCAGCGGAAGCCGCCCGCCGCCCACCTCGCGGAAGAACCACCACCACGATTCCGGGTTCCAGGGCTCGCCGGTCGAGCCCAGCACGCGCAGCGAGGAGAGATCGTGCGCGCGCACACTTTCGACCCCGTGGGCCATCAGCGCTCGGATGACGGTGGGGGAGAGGCCCAGGTGCGTGACGCCATGCCGAGCCACCACCGACCACAGCCGGTCCGGTCCGGGATGGTCGGGCGCCCCCTCATAAAGGACCAGCTCCGCGCCCAGCAGCAGCGCGCCGCTGATCGCCCACGGACCCATCATCCAGCCCAGGTCGGTGAACCAGAAGAGCCGGTCGCCCGCGCCCAGATCGAAGCAGTGGGCCAGGTCCTGCGCGCCCTTGACGGGAAAGCCGCCGTGGACGTGGACGGCGCCCTTCGGTCGGCCGGTCGTGCCCGAGGTGTAGATGATCATGTAGGGCGTTTCCGGATCCGTTAGCGGGCTGTCGGGCGGCGGCTCATCGGCCGATCGCGCGATCTCGTCATGCCACCACAAGTCCCGACCTTCCCGCCAGCCGACTTCCAGCCGCTGGCTTCCCAGCCGGCGGACGACCAGCACCCTCTCGACTGAGACAGAGGCGTCGGCGGCCTCGTCGGCCGTTTGCTTCAGGTTCACCGTCGCGCCGCGACGCAGCGTGCCGTCGGCGGTAATGAGCAGCTTGGCCTTGCAGTCGCTCAGACGGCTGGCCACGGCCGGCGCGGCATAGCCCGAAAAGATGGGCGTGTAGATGGCGCGCAGCCGCCCCAGGGCCAGGACGGCTACGACGGTCTCGGGCAGGAGCGGCATGAAGATGCCCACCCGGTCGCCCTCGCCCACGCCCAGGCGGGACAGCATGACCGCCGCCGCGTCCACTTCCGACTTCAGCTGCGCGTTGGTCAGGCGACGGACGTCACCGTCCTCGCCTTCCCAGCTCAGCGCGGCACCCTCAGGTAGGGCGGCCGCGCGCGGATCCACGGCCGCCGCCGCATAATTGAACGCTCCACCGCCCCACCAGCGCGACCACTCCACGCCGTCCGACACGTCCAGCACCTGCCGCGGGCGGCGTTGCCAGGCCAGGCCCAGGTCCTCGACCGCGGCGCCCCAGAACCAGGCCGGGTCGCGCTCGGCGTGGCGCTGGAGCGACTCCAGGTCCTGTTCACCGGCGGCGCGCAGGAAGCGGCCCAGGCGGGTCGTCGCAGCGGCGTCGGCAGCCGGGCGCCAGGCTGCATCGGGCACGTCTCGGCCGAAGCGCGGCCACTCGTCCTTCATCGGCCTGAATGCTAAACGGCCCGCCGTGCCGGAGTTTCGCGATGCCCGGATCGGTCATGCTGCGCGACGTGAGAGCCGCACCAGCCGAGCTGCTGATCGTCAACGGCCGCGCCTTCGTGATGGGCGGCCAGGCGCAGGCCGCTGGGGCGAGCGTGGTGGCAGTGGCCGGAGGCCGCATCCTGGGTCTGGGCGATGAGGGTGACGCGGCGCAGTGGCGCGGTCCGCAGACGGAGGTGATCGACGCCGGCGGTGGAACGATCATGCCTGCCTTCGGCGACGCGCACATGCACCTGCGCCACGGCGCGCTGGCCCTCGATCAGCTGGACCTGTTCGGAATGAGCGACGTGGCCGTCATCCTGGCGGCCGTGGCCCGCTTTTCAGCCCAGCGGCCGGACGACGAGTGGCTGCTCGGCCGCGGCTGGATGTACGGCGCGTTCGGTGGCGGTCTGCCCGACCGGCACCTGCTGGACGCGGTCGTGCCCGACCGGCCCGCCTATTTCGCCTGCTTCGACAGTCACTCGGGCTGGGCCAACAGTCGGGCGCTCGAAGCGGCCGGGATCACGGCCGAGACGCCCGACCCGCCCCACGGCCACATCGTCCGCGACGCAAGCGGGCAACCGACGGGCGCGTTGAAGGAGCGCGCCACTGAGCTGATCGCGGAACAGCTGCCGGCGGTCGACGAAACGACGATGAGGCGTCTCACCCTGCGTGCGCTGACGGCACTGGCGGCCGCGGGCATAGCCAGCGCCCAGGATGCCTGGGCGACGCCGGAGGACCTGGGCTTCCTCCGTGCGCTGCACGACAGTGACGGGCTGCCGATCAGGCTGCGCGTCGGGCTCGAGCTCCGCCCGGACGACGACCTGCTGGGCCAGCTCGAGGCCTTCGACGTGGCGAAGGGGTCGGGCGAGACCCAGGATCAACTGCGCGGCGGGATCCTCAAGTCGTTCCTGGACGGGGTGATCGAGGCGCGCACGGCCTACATGCTCCGCCCGTACCGCGACACGCCGGCTCGGGGCGAGCCTCGCTGGTCGGACGAGGGGCTGCGCCGGGCCGTGGCGGAGGCCCACCGGCGAGGCTGGCAGCTGGAGCTGCACGCCGTGGGCGACGCCGCCGTGCGCCAGGCGCTGGACGCGTATGAGGCGCTGGGTGCGGGTGAGGCCGCCCGGCGCAGGCACCGCGTGGAGCACATCGAGACGCTCGCCCCGGCCGACCTGCCGCGCTTCGCCCCGCTGGGCGTGGTGGCCAGCATGCAGCCGCTCCACGCCCTGCCGGAGGAGGCTGAGACCGACGCCTGGCAGGCGGCATTGGAGCCCGCCGTGGCGGCGAGCGGCTGGCCACTGCGCAGCCTGCTGGCCGGCGGCGCCGTGCTCGCGCTCGGCAGCGACTGGCCGGTGGTGCCCTTCGATCCATTCCTCGAGCTGCAGGCGGCCGTCAGGCGCCAGTCAGCCGACGGCTCCCCGGAAGGCGGCTGGCTGCCCGACGAGGGAGTCAGCCTTGAGCAGGCAATGCATGCCTACACCTGGGGCAGCGCCTATGCCGAGCACGCCGAGCACGAGCGCGGGAAGCTGGCGGCGGGCAGCCGGGCCGACCTGGTCGTTCTCGACCGCGACCTGCTGGGCGAGGGAGACTCTGCGATCGTGGGTACTCAGGTTCGCCTCACCCTCGTGGACGGGCGGGCCGTTCACCGCTCGATCTGAGCGGCAGGCGACCCTAGCGCCCGCCGGCGGCGCGCAACGACTCCTCGACGCGCTGGCGCAGGTCGGCCGGCCAGCCGGGCCCGTAGGCACGCCAGGGCGCCAGCTCCACCACGTCGGGTGGGGCACCCGTGCGGTCGGTGTATTCCTCCACGCAGTCGGCGAACTGCTGGGCCGCATCGTCGTACTGGCCCAGCCTGCGCCAGCGAAACAGGTAGACCTCGTGCTGCTCGACAGCGTCGTCGAGCGTGACGCTCAGGCGCACGGCGTTGCCGTGCAGCGGCACGCCCGGGCAGCCGGCGTCGCCGGCCACGGCCTGGCGGATGGTCGCGCCGCGCAAAGCCAGGCCCTCCAGCACGTTGACCACCGAGCGCGCCGTCGGGCTGGGCAGCGCCGTGCTTCCGCCACAGCCGGCGACCAGCAGCG
Organism: Candidatus Limnocylindria bacterium; assembly: GCA_035514295.1. Lineage (GTDB taxonomy): Bacteria > Chloroflexota > Limnocylindria > Limnocylindrales > CSP1-4 > JALYGJ01. The sequence continues at coordinate 13,642 of DATKBB010000047.1, forward strand.
CGACGAGCAGGAGCAGCGGGGCTCGACGAGAAGTCAGGACCACGCGCCCATCATTGCCGCGATCGCCCGTCCTTTGCAGGATCAGTGAACGGCAACCGGCCTGAACGGGCTCCGCGGGACATCGGGCTCTGACTTCTTGTTGTCGAGCCGCTACTCGCCTGCCCGGCGTCCCTCGCGGGCGCGGCGCTTGGCCTCGCGTAGTCGCGCCAGTGTGTCGGGCTCCTCGGCGGCCGGCGGAGCGGCGGGCACCGCCGGCGCGGCAGGCTCGGCCGACAACTTCGTGTCGGGAGCCGCAGCTGGCCGTGGTGGCTGTGCGCGGGCGGTTTCGGCTGGGCTGCTGCTGAACAGCGCGGCCCTGGCCTGCCGCCCGCCCGCCCGCTGCTTGGCGGCCAGCATCTCGCCCACCTGCTTCGTCCGCCGCGCCGGTCCGCGCGAGACCCGCCAGCGCTGCCCCACCCACGCGCGCGCGAGAGCAAGGTCCGTTCGAGCGACCGACACGCGCCGGACGGCCACGTCCAGCGGCCAGAGCAGCAGCGCGACGAGCAGCAGCAGCGGCCACAGGTCGGTCGCCGCCGTGGTCGCGCCAAGGTCGTGCCGCCAGGCCTCCGCGCCGGCCTCCAGGGGTCGACCGCCGGTGGCGCCGCGCAGGGCGGACAGCAGCCGCTCGTTCGTGCCCAGCAGGCGGTACTCGGCCGGCGTGGGCGCGACCAGCACCATCGTGCGCGCGAGCGGTGATTCGCCGGGCCGCGTCTGGACGATGCGCATGGCGTAGGCGCCCGGCGTGAGCCTGCCCAGCTCCGTTTCGTAGACGCCCGGCGCGACCTGCTCCAGGCGCAGCTCGCGCGTGGCGAACAGCGGGTCCGTCACGCCGGCGACCGTGTCGAAGAAGTTGCGCGGAGTGCCGTCGGCCTGCACTGAGCGCAGCCGCAGGCGCGCCTCGTCGCCGTCGGCGACGAACTCGGCCTCCATGCCCTCCGACTCGTCGCCGGGGAAGGTCCACGAGACGAGCTGCGAGAAGAACTGGTTGAAGCCCGGCCAGGCAACCCAGCTGGTGGCCCAGCGGCCGGTGGCGTCGCTCGTCCAGGCCACGGCCCGGCCCAGTCCGTACTGCCACTGGGCCAGGACAGGATCGTCGCGCGAGGAGACCAGTACGGTCTGGGCCGTCTGCTTGGCGGTCGTGCCGTTGTAGCCCAGCAGCTGGGGCAGGCCCTCTTCCAGGCCGCGCAGGATGGGCGAGGCGCTGGTCTGGATGGGGAAGAACGTCTCCTCGACGATCTGCTGGCCGGAGACCTGCTGCGTCTCCTTCAGGAAGATGTCCGGGATGGAGGCCGGGTTGACGGCCGGGTAGTAGCGCCCGCCACCGCGCCGGGCAAGGTCGGTCAGGAAGGCGTCCGCGCCGCCCCCGCCGGCGCCCACCGCCGACAGCGTGATGCCGGCGGCGGCCATCCGCTCGAGCAGCGCATCGTAGGCGCCGCTGCTCGACCAGCCGTCGGTCAGCAGCACGATGTGGCGGCGCGTGGCGGTGGTGCCTTCGAGCGAGGTGACGGCCTCCGACAGGCCGGCGAAGATGTTCGTCTGGCCGTCCGCCCGCACGCCGGCGATCTGCCCTTCCACGTCACCCACCTGCCCGAGTGGTGCCGTGCGGATGACCCAATCGGCGTTCTCATTGAACGCCACCACCCCGAACTCGTCGCGCTGGGTGAGGGCCGACACGGCGCGCATGATCGCCTCCTTGCCGATGTCGACCTTGGGGATGCCGCCGATGGGCACGCCGACGTCCTGCTGCGCGTTGTTGCAGTGGCAGGCGTCCATCGAGCCGGAGCGGTCGATGACCACCACCAGCGCCACATCCGGCTGGCGTTCTCGGTCGCGCACGTCCATGTCGACCGGCAGGCTCTCCTCCAACGGAGTGCGCGCGTAGCCGCCGGCACCGTACGACTGCGGGCCGCCGACCATCACCAGGCCCCGGCCCAGGTCGCGCGTGTAGATCTGCAGGGCGGTCATTCGCTGGAGCCCCAGCCGGGCGGCCGGCACGTCGGCCAGCACGACGGCGTCGTAGGTGGCCAGCCCGTCGAGCGTCGTGGGCACCTGCTCGGGGGTGACCTCGGTGACGTCCTGCTGCTCGGCCTCCAATGCCGCGCGGAGGTTGGCGCCGGCGGCGGCGCTGCCGGCCACGAGCAGGATGCGCGGCTCGCCCTTGACGATGGTGTGCGAGTCGCCGCGGTTGTTCTGGGCGAACGTATCGTGCTCTGCCTCGACCACGGCCCGGAAGGTGTGGAAGCCGGCCTCGCTCGCCCGCGTCGTGAAGCGCACCCGGTTGGTGCCCGCTTCTAGCTCCACCTCCTCGAAGCCGATCTGGGCGCCATCACCGAACAGGCGCACGCCGGCCGGCTGGGCGACGGTGGACGTGATCGTGACCTCGATCTCGATCAGCTCGCCGACGCGAGCCGTGGTGGGTGAGCTGAGGCGCTGGACGATGACCTCGTCGGCTGCGCCCAGGCCTACCACGAAGGTCTCGATCTGCACGCCGCGAGCGGCCGCCAGGGACGCTTCGGACTGGCCTCGCCCGGTGGTGTCGTTGCCGTCGCTGACCAGCACGATGCGCTTCTGCGTATCGTCGGGGAACAGTGCCGCAGCCAGGCGCAACGCGCCGCCCACGTCGGTTGAGGAGCGGATGGGCACCGATGCGATGCGGTCGATGTCCTCCAGCTCGGCCGGCAGGCGCTCGACGAGGGCTTCGCCGCCGAAGGCGACGACCGCCGCACGATCACCGCTGGGTCGCTCCTCCAAAGCCTCGCGCACGAAGGCCAGCGCCGATTCATGGCCGGCCGCCCCGACCGAGTCGGACAGATCGACGACGAAGACGGTCGTCAGCCGCTCGACCGGTGCGACCAGCTGCAAGCCGGCCAGGGCCAGCACCAGCAGCGACAGGATGGCGCTGCGCAGGATGAGCGAGACGCGCCGGCGGCCCCGTGCCAGGTGGTGGCGGGCGGCCGCACTCAGCAGCAGCGTCACTCCCAGCAGCGCCGCGCCAAGGAGCAGCATCTCCGGCCGAGTCAGGGCGACGGGCAGCATCTAGGCCGTTCTCCGCGCGCGCAGGCCGGCCAGGCCGCCGCGCAGCCAGCCGGCGATGCGACGTGCGCCGTCGCGCTCGTAGACGAGCCACTCGGCGACGAGGAAGCCCAGCACCAGCAGGACCAGCCAGGGCCAGAACTCGTCGCGCGCCAGGCCGGCCTCGACCTCATCGCCACCGTCTTGGCCGCCCAGCGTCTCGAGGCGCGCTCCGTCGCCGGGCTGGATGTTCGACTCGTCGTGCGAGAAGAGGTTGACTGCGAAGAGCAGCAGCTCGTCTGCCGTGCCGGGCGCTACGGACGGCCCGCCTGACGGGTCCGCCGACGGCGTGGCGCCGGGCTGCGGGCTGACTGTCGGCGGCGCGCTCGGTTCGGGCGAGGCAGCCGGATCGGGGATGAGCTCGGCGCGGTAGACGCCCAGCTGGCGTGTCGAGACGAAGGTCAGGCTGCCTGCCCCGGTCGCGCCGGGGGCCAGCTCCTCGACGCTGCCGTCGGGCAGCGTGACGCGCACGCCCAGCGCGCCGGGCGCCAGCGGCAGCTCGATCGGCTGGGCCGGCGCCAGCGCCTCGGGCGCCACCGGCCCGATGCCCAGCAGCTCACCAGCCACGTTCGAGAGCAGGATCGGCCAGGCCACCTGCAGGGGCAGGTCGCTGTGGCGCGAGTCGAAGGCGAAGACGGTGGTGGGCAGCCCCTCGCGCAGGCCGCTGTAGAGCAGCGGTCCGTCCGTGCCCGGGATGATCGGACGGGCCCACTCGGGGAGATCCATCTGCTGCGTTCGAGCGATGTGCAGCCGGCTCAGGTCCACGCCGCGCAGTAGCGGCTCGTCGAGCGGCAGCTGGCCCAGCCCGAAGTCCTCGTCGAGCGTTCCGGCGACGACTCCCAGCTCGCTCGTGCTGGGCGGCGCGAAGGCGAGGATGGCCTTGTCGGGCAGGCTGGGCGGCAGGAAGCCGTCGAAGACGACCAAATCGTACTCGGCGAACTCCGGGCTGGCGGCCGTGGCAGCGTAGTTCTCCGCCGTCGTGCCGTACAGCTCCACGTTGGGCAGCAGCGCCAGCGCGTTCTGGAGATACACGTTGCCCGGACCGACCAAGAGGATGAAGCGCGTGTCCGTGGGCGGCACGATCGCCCACGCCGCGTCGTCCAGCGCCAGACGGTCGCTTGGGCCGGCCATCGCGCCGCCGTTCTCGACCGGCGCGGCGATGCGGGCCTCGACGGTGCGTGTGCCGGAGGGCAACTGCTCGATGACCACGTCGGCGCGGCTGAGCGGGCGCAGGGTGACGTCGCGCGAGTCGTAGAGCGTGCCGTCGGCCAGTAGCTGGAGCCGGCGTACGACCTCGGCGCTGGAGTAGTTGGCCACGCTGATGAAGACGGTCTGCTTCAAGCCGCTTGGGTCGGCGCGCACGGCCAGCGCGGCGATGGCCTGGTTGTCGCGCTCGCGGCCAACGCTCATGGCGCGCACGGGCACATCCAGGCTGACCGCCGGCACGGACGAGGCGGCGTCGTCGGTCACCACCAGGATCTCCGCGCCGCGTGCCCGCTCGGCCAGCCGGCCGGCCAGCTGCAGCGCATCGGTCAGGTCGCCCGCCGCTGTGGACTGCTCGATGCCCTCGATGGCCCGCGCGACGCGGCCCCTGTCAGTTGCTTCGTTGGCCATCACCCGCGCGGTCTCGCCGGCCGCTACGACGCTGACTCGCCCGTCGGCCGGTACGTCGGCCAGCGCCTCGATGGCCAGCCGCTTGGCGGCCGTCAGTCGGTCGGGGAAGACGTCCGTGGCGGCCATACTGGCCGAGGCATCGACGACCAGCACGAGGTCGCGGGCCAGCCCGGCCGGCCGCTCCAGGAACGGCCGCGAGACGAGCACGGCGAGGAACACGGCCAGGAGCAGCTGGAGGGCCAGCAGCAGCGAGCGGCGCAGCCTCTGCCAGGGGGCGTTGGCCTCCACGTCGCGCACCAGCTCCTGCCACAGTAAGGTGCTGCTGACCGGCCGCTGCGGCCGCCGCAGGCGCAGCATGTAGAACGCGACGATGAGCGGGACGGCGAGCAGCCCGAGGAGCGCCAGCGGCGCGACGAGGCCCATCGTTCAGGCTGCCACGACACGGCGGCGGCGCAGCTCGGCGAAGACGAGATCGGCGAGCGGCAGGGTCGTTGGGGTGGGCAGGTAGGCAACCCGGCGCTTTGTCGAGGCCGCCTCGAGCTGAGCCTGCCACTCCGCCAGCCGGCGCTTGTAGGCGTCCAGCGTGAACAGGTCGGCGGTTATGTCGACGGAGGCGCCTGTCTCGCTGTCGACCAGGCGCAGGTCGCCCTCCAGCGGCGGGTCCAGCTCGTCGCTGCTGAGCGTGTGCAGCACGGCCACGTCGCAACGGGTGCCGGCCAGCTCGCTGATGGCCCGCTCGGCATTGGCGTCGAACAGGTCGCTGATCAGGACCAGCGGGCCGCGCTGGGTGATCTGCGCCGCGTAATGCCGTACGGCCGCGGCCAGGTCGGTGGGCCCCGCGGCCGGCTGCACGCCGGACAGATCGGAGAGGACCTGGAAGACGCGGCCGGTGCCGCGCACGGCAGGGAAGCGTCGGGCCGCGCGGCGCTGCAGCACGGCCATGCTCACCCGGTCGTAGGAGGCCAGTCCGACGTAGGCCAGGGCGGCGGCGGCGCGCTTGCCGAAGAGCAGCTTGTCGGGCGCGCCGCTGGCCATCGAGGCCGAGCCGTCGAGCAGGATGTGGACCGTGACGTCTTCCTCCTCCACGAAGAGCTTGATGAACAGGCGCTCGAGTCGGGCGTAGACGTTCCAGTCGAGCGCGCGCAGGTCGTCACCCAGGGCGTAATCGCGGTAATCGGTGAACTCGACCGACTGGCCGCGCTTGACGCTGCGCCGGACGCCCTTGATGCCGCCGTGGACGGCCTTGCGCGTGAGCAGCGTCAGCCGTTCGAGCTGGCGCAGAAAGGCCTCGTCGAAGACGGTCGGGTCGACCGAGGAGGGCAGCAGCGGGCGCTGGCCCGGCCGGCCCGCCCCTGTCCCGGCTTGCTCCTGGGCCATCAGTGGCGGCCCGTCAGTCGACCGACGGCGCCGGCACCGCCTCGATCACCGCGCGCACGACCGCGTCGCTGGTGATGCCCTCGGCCTCTCCCTCGAAGTTGCGGATCACGCGATGGCGCAGAGCGGGTAGCGCGACGGACCGAATGTCGTCGACCGACACGTTGAAGCGTCCGTCCAGCAGGGCCTGAATCTTGCCCGCCAGCACGAGCGCCTGAGCACCGCGCGGCGAGCCACCGTAGCGGACGTACTCGCGCACGAGGCCGGGCGCGCGCTGGCCGTCGGGATGGGTGGCCGCCAGCACGCTGACGGCGTAGGCCGTCACGTGCGGCGCGATGGGGACGCTGCGGGCCAGGCGCTGCATGGCCACCACCTGGCGAGCGTCGGCCGCCTTCTGGGCGCGCGGCGGCTCCGTGCCGGTGGTGCGCTCCATGATCGCCACCAGGTCCTCCTCCGACGGGAAGGGCACCCACAGCTTGAACATGAAGCGGTCGAGCTGGGCCTCGGGCAGGGGATAGGTGCCCTCCATCTCCAGCGGGTTCTGGGTGGCCAGGACGAAGAAGGGCGGCTCCAGGCGGTGCCGCTCGCGAGCGACAGAGACCTGCTGCTCCTGCATCGCCTCCAGCAGCGCCGACTGTGTCTTGGGCGTGGCGCGGTTGATCTCGTCGGCCAGCAGCAGGTTGGAGAAGACCGGTCCCGGCTGGAAGCGGAACTCGCGCCGCCCGTCCTGCTCGATCAGCACGTTCGTGCCCACGATGTCCGCCGGCATCAGGTCGGGCGTGAACTGGATGCGGTTGAAGCTGCAGTCGATGACGTCGGCGATCGTGCGCACCAGCATGGTCTTGCCCAGGCCGGGTACACCCTCGAGCAGCGCGTGCGCGTTGGCGATGAGGCAGATGAGGGTCTGCCGCACGAGCTGGTCCTGGCCCACGATGACCTGCTTGATCTCTCGCTCGATGGCGCGCGCGCGGTCGGCGAACTCCTCCGGCGAAAGCGGGTCGGACCGCTCGCGCTCCAGGGCTGGCTGTGTCATGTCCCCCTCCTACGGGTTCTGCTCGAAGGACGAGAAGTAGTCGCGCACGTAGTCCTTGACGTCCAGCGGCACATAGCTGCGGTCGAGGGCCGTGCTGGCGTAGTCATAGAAGTCCTGCAAGGCGTCCGTCCAGGGGACGAGGGACTGGTTGTTGGTGCCCTGGCCCTGGCCCTGGCCCTGCTGGCTCTGTCCGTCCCCGCCGCTGCCGGCGATGTAGGACGGGTCGCCCGGCCGTCCGAGCCGGTCGAAGGGCGCGAAGATGTTGTCGAAGTCACCTGTCGACCATTGTCGGTTGCCGGCCGTCGGACCGTTGAAGCTGCCTGCGCCGCTGCCGCTGCCCAGGTGTCGGGCACCCGAGCCGCCGCCGCCCAGCTGACCCTGGCCCTGGCCTTGCCCTTGGCCCTGCCCCTGCCCCTGCCCCTGGCCCTGACCCTGCCCCTGGCCCTGCCCCTGGCCCTGCCCTTGCCCCTGGCCCTGCCCTTGCCCCTGGCCCTGACCCTGGCCTTGCCCTTGGCCCTGACCCTGACCCTGACCTTGACCCTGTTGGCCCTGGTTGCCGTTGCCTTGCTGCCCCTGCTGCCCCTGCTGCCCCTGCTGCCCCTGCTGACCGCGCTGGCCGGCCTGCGCCAGTTGCCTTCGGGCGGCCTGCAGGTCGTTGGCGGCGGAGGCCACGTCGCGATTGACGTCGACCTGTTGCTCGCCGCGTTCCAGCGCTTCGCCGAGCCGATCCAGCGCCTCACCCAGCGCTGCGCCGTCTGTCGAGCGCAGGGCTCGTGCAGCGGCACCCAGCGCGGCCTGGGCCTCGGCGCCGGCCTGGCGGGCGACACCGTCCAGCTCGCTCAGCTGGCGGGCGAGCTCCTCGCGCTCTGCGTCTGTCAACGAGCCGGCCCGTTCGCGCAGTTGCTCCAGGTCGCGCCGGGTCTGTTCGGGGTCACCCGCGGGATTGCTGTCGCTGCCGGTGGAGAGGCGGCTCAGAGAGCGCGAGAGCGAGGTGATCGCCGCGCCGCGCTGCTCGTTGGAGGGGTCCAGTCGGGCGCGCAGAGCGTCCTCCAGCGAGCCCAGGCGGGCCAGCGCGCGGTCGAGGTCCTCCGGCCGGTCGCGCAGCTCGCGCACCAGCCGGCGCAGCTCCTCGGCCACGTCGAGCCGCGGATCCGGCGCGGGGCGGCCGGCGTCCAGCCGATCGGCCGTTGCCTCCAGCCGTTGTGCCTGCTGCTCGGCGGCGTCGCGCCGCTGCTCGCGCTCGGCGAGCACGTCGTTCTGGATGTTGGGAAGCAGCAGCGCCGGGACGAGCAGCAGCGAGAAGGCCAGCGAGCCGGCGGCCGGCCGCCGCGAGAGGCGCGGACCCAGCGCTCGTGGATCCGCGACCGCCAACGTCCGCAGTGCGTCACCTCGCTGCAGGCGGACCATCGCCGCGTAGCGCGCGGAATCGCTGTCGGCCGGCTCGCCGGTCGCATCGAGGCCGGCCGGGTCGGCGGCCAGCGCCGGCGACGAGGCGGCCAGTGCCAGCGCCGTCGAGACGCGGTCGTGTAGGCCGCTCTCCGAGTCGATCGCCAGGGCGGTCTCGGCCAGCGACGGGCGCACGCGCACGGCGTCGACCAGCAGGGCGACCATGGCGAGCGCGACCAGGGCGGCCGCCGCCAGGGCGTGGTGCTCGAAGGGCAGCAGGCGGGCGACGACGGCGAGGGCCAGCTGGCCGGCCAGCAGCGCGGCGACGATGAGCAGGCCGTCGCGCACCAGGCGGCGCAGCCAGAGCCGGCGGCGGAAGCGACCCAGGTCGCGAGTCAGTGCCAGCAGTTGCGGATCGAGCCTCATTCCGCTGCCTCCTCGAAAACGGTCTCCTGTACGGGGCGCGCTGCCCTGGGTCCAAGCAGGCGCAGGCGCCGCGTAGGTGCGACGAGTTGAGTGGCGAGCAGGGTCAGCAGCAGGCCCACGCCGACGAAAGCTGCGGCGCTCTTGGGCCAGAACGTGTCACGCGGGAAGCCCAGCGAACCGGTGAGCTGCTGCGGCTGGGGTGGCATGACGTCGAAATCGTCAATGGGCATGCCCGGCTCGAACTGGGGGCGGGCCGGGAAGTCGATCGAGGGCGCCGTCGTGGCGAAGTACGGACGCCGGGTGACGCTGCTGATGTACACGCACGACTCGTGGTACGAGCCGGGGTTGGTGGTGCAGATGAGGTCAAGGTTGGCCACGAACGGGTTCAGCCAGAGGATCGCCTCGGGGGCCCGGTGCGGCTGGCTGATGACCAGCCGGCTGCTCGATTCCGGGCGGGTGACGACGGTCAGGAACTGGTGCAGCCCCACGGTGCCGATGGCCAGCACGAGCACCGTGACATAGGTGATCACGGTCGCCGTCTGGGTGCGCTTGACCAGGGCGGAAATGAACAGCCCGATGGCGCCCATGCCGAAGGCCAGTGCGAACAGGAGCACGTAGCCGCGGATCAGGTCCTCCGGCCCCACGCCGCCGAAGACGAAGACCAGGCTGGCCAGCGGGATGGAGGCGACTATCAGCAGGAAGACGTAGCTCAGCGCCGAGAACAGCTTGCCGATGACCATCCCCAGCGTGCTCAAGGGTGTCGTGACCAGCATGTCCAGCGTCTGCTTCTCGCGCTCCATCGAGATCGCACCAGTCGTGAAGGCCGGTGCCAGGACCAGCACGAGCAGCGTCTCGACGAGAAGCAGCCCGCCGAAGATGCCGTGCCCGATGCTGGCCGACAGGGCAGTGCCGCCGTTCGACACGACACCCGGGAAGAAGCCCATGTCGGGCGCGAAGCCGAAATTCCCCTGGCCGGTCGTGGCCGCCTGCTGGCGCAGGTACTGGTAGATGGCGAAGGCGAAGCCGCTCAGCAGGAGCAGGTAGACCGTCACGACCACGAAGGCGCGGCGCCCGCGCATGCGGCCACGCAGCTCCTTGATGCTCACGGCATTGATCCCTGAGAAGAAGCGTCCCACCGCTCGCCCAAGCCGGCCGGAGCGGCGCGAGATGGCGCCCATGCGCGTGCTCATGCGTCGGCCGCGGTCTGCTGGACGGGAGCGTGCTCGACCTCGGTGATCTGCAGGAACAGCTCCTCGAGATCGCTCGCCGCCGGGGCGTAGCTGGCCAGCCTGACGCCGGCCTGAACGGCAGCGGCCAGCACCGCGGCGGCCGCGTCGTCATCGCCGCGGAGAGCCAGCTCCAGCTCGCCGTCCGGCCGGCGCACGACGGAGGCGACCGAGCTCTGCTCCGCGAAGAGGCTCTCGGCGCGGCCCAGTTCGTCGTCTGGGCCCAGCACGCGGGCGCGGTACACGCCGCCTGAGCGGAAGCGCTGCTGGATGTCCTCCACCCGGCCGCTGGCCAGCAGCCGGCCGTGATCGATGATCGCCACCGAGCTGCACAGCTCCTCCAGCTCGGGCAGGATGTGGCTGCTGATGATGATGGCCTTGCCCAGCGTACGCAGCTCGCGCAGCAACTCGCGCAGCTCGACCCGGGCGCGGGGATCCAGGCCGGAGGCCGGCTCGTCGAGGAGCAGCACCTGCGGGTCGTGGACCAGCGCGTGGGCCAGGCACAGGCGCTGCTGCATGCCCCGGCTCAGCTCCTGCACATACGCCTGCCGCTTGTGGGCCAGGTCGACCAGCTCGAGCAGGTCGCCGATCATCTGCCGCCGGCGCGCGGCCGAAAGGCCGTAACAGCGGCCGAAGAAGTCGAGGTACTCCCACACGCGCATGTCGTCGTAGACGCCGAAGGTGTCGGGCATGTAGCCGATGACGCTGCGCACGGCATCCGGTTCCCGGCGGACCGAGCGGCCGGCCACCTGCGCGTCACCGGCCGAAGGCACGAGCAGCGTGGCCAGCATCTTGAGCATCGTCGTCTTGCCCGCGCCGTTGGGCCCCACCAGGCCGAAGATCTCGCCCGGCGCCACTTCCAGGTCCACGCCGGCAACGGCCAGGCTGCTGCCGTAGCGCTTGGTCAACTGCTGGGCCCGTACCGCGGGAGTCACCGGATGCTGCCCTCCATGCGCACTACCAGGGTGAACCACTTGTGGTCCTGGATGCCACCCCGGTTGACGAAGCGTGCCAGCAGCCGGCCGCCGTCGTCCACGTATCGTCGGGGCTCGTTGATCAGGTAGCTGCGCGAGGTCTGCGGCCGCGGGAATTCCAGCCAGCGGCCGGTCACCACGTCGAAGAGCTGCAGGTCGGGCAGGTCCTCGAAGCGCGGCGGCTCGAGCGGGTCGGGCGGCTCGCCCAGCGGGTCGTCGGCGTTCGGTTGCAGATGGCCCGGCAGCGGGTCGATGCGCGTGCCGTTGCCGGTCAGGTTGCGCATCTCGCCCTGGGTCATGGCCAGCTCCAGCGCGCTCACCTCGAACGAGCCCTCTAGCGCACGAGGGCGCACCTCGACCACGATCGTCCCGCGAGCGAGCGAGAAGCCCGAGCCGTCGCCCCACGCTTCGCCGCTGCTCTCGACGACGGTCTTGGCCAGCAGCGCGTCGCCAAAGACCGCCTGGCTGTCAACGCTCACGGCCAGCGGCAGCATGAACAGGCTGTCGCCAACCTGGTTGGGACGCTCACCGGGCAGCTCGACATCAAGTACCGGCCCGCGCTCCCAGGCCAGCAGGACAGGACGATTTGCGTTGATGCCCGTCGGCGTGGGGCCGTGGCCGGTCAGCTGGTCGATCACCATTCGACGCGTCTGGATGACCCGCGCCTCGCCCGGATCGCGCGGGAACGAGGAGCCAAAGATGCGCTCCGACAGGGCGAAGCCCATGAACGTGCCGCTGGACGTATCGAGGGCCAGCGTGCGCGTCTCGCCGGGGCCCATCTCGGACAGGATGGCCGCGCCACCGGCGAAGACCACCGCCACGTTCTCCAGCGTGACGTCCGACAGGTTGGTGACCGTCCCCTCCAGCCGGCCGCTGACCAGGCGCAAGTCGCTGCCGACCCGTGGCGCCGGCGTGCTGGCTTCGGCCCGGAAGCCGCGCAGAACGCCAAAGCCCACCTCGAAGTTGCGCAGGCGTGACGGGTCCCCGAATAGGATATCGAGCGCTTGCTCCGTCTGGCCGAACTGCATCTGGCTGGCGGCATTGGACAGCAGCGCTCCGCCCGGCACGTGCACCTCGAAGGTCCGCCGGCTGGGCGAGAAGACGCCCACGTAGACCTGCCCCAGGCCCTCGCCCGTGCCCTGCCCGGCGCGCACGATGGCCAGCTGGTTGACGATCACGTCGCTGCCCTTGAGAGTTGCCCCCAGGCCGTAGCTGACGACCGTGAAGATGGCCACCAGCACTGGCATGGTGAACCAGGCCCACTCGCGCTTGTCCAGGCGGCGCAGGACGAGATAGTTGACCGGGCCGATCAGCGCCACGTAGGCGAACAACAGCAGGAACAGCTGGCCGATGGGCGGCAGGGCGACGGCCGGCAGGTTGTTGAGCGCCTGCACGAGCATCGAATCTTCGGGAAGGGCCAGCGGGTTGATGAACGGCCCGGCACCCAGCGGCAGCAAACGGCGCCACAGCCCGCGGCCGGCAGCGCTGTCGGACAGCCAGCTCTCGGCCGGGTTGATACCCAGCAGCGTGACGCTGCCCTGTCCCCAACTGGACTGCGCGCCGATCACCTGGCCGGCGGCACCCTGGGCCAGCATCGAGGCGCCTTCGTTGAGCAGCCCGCTGATCGCCGGGACGGCAGCCGCATCGGTCGGCAGCTGGCCGAAGACGGAGAGCAGGTCGGCCGGCTGGACGGTAATCGTTTCGATCGGGCGGTAGGGCAGCAGGTCCTCGGGGAAGCCGCGCAGGGGTGCCACGCCGGCCGTGCCGCCGACAATGACCAGCCGGCCGCCGGCGCCCAACCAGCCACGCAGCGCAGCCTGCTGCTCGGCCGTCAGCAGGCCGGCGTCGACGTCCTGCCAGACCAGCCGGTCGATGGCCGACCAGGCCTCGACGCGCGGCGGCAGGTCGGCCGGTGAGAGGACGACGACATTGGCCGACTGGCCCTGCGGGTTGCGCGCCACGTCGGCCACGCCGGGCTGAATGCCCTCCGGCCGCTCGGCGACGATGGCGATGATCGGCGACCACGTGTCGTGCGAGCGGATGCGCACCTCCTGGGTGGCCACCGCCTGGCCGCCGCTGATCAGATCGACGTGGAGCCGGCTGCCGAAGACCGGTGGCTGGGCGTACACCACGTGCTCCTGTCGCGCGCCGCTGGGCAACTCCACGGCCAGGCCGTACTGGGAGCGCCCGGACTGGGAGCTGCGGATGCGCAGCTCCCCGCTCAGGGATGGACCGTCGTTGCTCAGGCGGACGCTGACCGCCGCCCAGGAGCCGGGCCGCACGTTCTCGCCCAGCAACGCCCGCGCTTCGAGCGTCAGATCGTTGGCCAGCGTGGGCTGGGCGAGCGGCAGAAGGGCGGCCAGCGCCACGAAGACGGCTGCCGCCAGGCGCAGCGGCCGACCGGCGGCGGAGTGCGGGTGACGGGCCAGTGGAGCGTCCAATCTTGCCTCGGGTTCTGTCTGGCGGATGCTACGTGATGGCAGCCCGTGGGCCGACAGTACTTGCGTGGTGCATGGGCCAAGACGTCCGGTGCCGAGTGAAAGTTGCACGGGCATCCGGCCCAGCTTGAGTGCGCCTGCGCCACGGCCGGGTACCATTGCCGCTCGTGCCCCAGTTGCGCCCGTTCCGCGGCCTGCGCTACGACCCGCGTTTCCGTCCGGACGCGGCCGCCCTGCTCTGCCCGCCGTACGACGTCATCTCCGCCGGCGAGCGCGCCCGGCTGGCTGCGCTGGACCCGCGCAACGCGGTCCATGTCGAGCTGCCCGTTGGCGCGGAAGGCCGGGATCCGTATGAGCATGCGGCCGCGCTCTTCGCCAGCTGGCGCGCCGGGGGCGTGCTCTGCCGCGACGACCGGCCGCTGGTCTATGCCTACGAGCAGGTCTACTCGGCCGCTCGAGGAGGTCCGCTGGCCGCACGCGGCTTTTACTGCCTGCTTCGCCTGGAGGACCTGGCGCCCGGTGGGGGAGTGCGGCGGCACGAGCACACCATGGCCGGGCCCAAGGAGGATCGCTACCGGCTGCTGCGCGCCGTGGAGGCCAACCTCAGCCCGGTCGTGCTGCTCTACGAGTCGGGGAACGATGGCGCCGCCGCAGCTAGCGCCCTGGCCAGGCTGATGAACGGCCGGCCGGCGCTGGAGGCGGACGGTGCGGACGGTGCGGACGGTGCGGACAGTGCGGGCGAGGGGGCGCACCGCCTGTGGACTGCCGACCCGGCAGTGGATGCTGCCGCGGCCAGCCTGCTGGAGCTTGCGGCCGCCTGTCCGCTGACGATCGCCGACGGTCATCACCGCTACGAGACAGCGCTCCGCTATCGCGACGAGCGGCGTGCCGGCGCGCAAGACGCCGGTCCGGCCGAGTGGCTGATGGTGCTGCTCGTCGAGGCGGTTAGCGGCGGACTGAGCGTGCTGCCCACGCATCGGTTGGTGGAGGAGGTTGCCGATGGAGCCCAGCGCCTCCTGTTCGCCGCGCAGGAGCTCTTTCGGCTGACGCCGGTGGAGGATCGGCAGGCCCTCTTGGCGGCCCTCGATCGGCCCGGCCGGCTGGGCCTCTGGACGGCGGAGCGCGGGGTGTTGCTCGAGCCGCTGCCGGAGGCGCTGGCGTCGCTCTTGCCGGCGGGCACGGACGCTCTGCGACAACTGGACGTGAGCGCGCTCAGCGCCGCCCTGCCGCGGCTGGTCGGCGAGGAGACCCAGGCGCTGCTCGACTCCGGGCGGCTGCACTACGTGAAGGACGCCAATGAGGCAATCTCGCGAGCGGGAGAGGCGGACGGCGCTGCCTTCCTGTTGCCCGCCACGCCCGTCCGGGCAGTGCTCGAGGTTGCCGCCGCAGGAGAGCAGATGCCCCACAAGTCCACCTACTTCGAGCCCAAGCCGGCCACCGGCCTGGTCTTCAACGCGCTGGCCGAGTGAACGAGCAGAACGGCAACCAGCCGACCGACGCTGACGCGCAGCTCAGAGCAATCGAGGAGCGTCCGGCCAAGCCCATCCGCAAGGACGAGCGGGTCATCGCCGAGCGCGGCCTGTACGTCGAGTCATGGCTGCCTGAGCGCCGCTCGCGGCGCCGGCCGCTGTACCTGCTCCATGGTGAGTTGGGCGGATCGTGGCTATGGCACCGCTACCTGGGCTACTTCGCGCCCCGCGGCTGGGAGGGCCACGCGCTCAACCTGCGCGCTCATTACTGGTCCGAGATCGCTGACTTTGCCGAGCTCGACCTCGACAGCTACGTGCAGGACGCCCTGGCCGGGGCTGCGTTCATGCCCCGCCCGCCGATCGTGGTGGGGCACGGCATGGGCGGGCTGCTGGCCATGCGCGTTGCGCAGGAGGCACCCGTCTCGGCGCTGGTGCTCATCGGCTCAGCGCTGCCTGCCGCCCTGCTGCCGCCGCCGCCCGAGCACCTGGTCCGCCTGCTGCCCCGCCAATACCGCCGCGAGCTGCTGGACTGGGGCGGGGCGGCGGAGCAGATCCAGCGCCAAAACCCCGATTTGAGCCTGGCCGACGTCATGCGCGTGCAGCACATGATGGGCGTGGAAGCGGGCGCCGCTCGGCGGCAGATGCTGGAGGGGCTGGAGGTTACCCTGGAGGCCCTGCCCGACGTACCGCGGCTGGTCATCGGCGGCGGGCTTGATCGGCTCTTTCCGGAGAGCGACAGCAAGCGCCTCGCCGACTGGCTGGGCGCCGAATACCTACCCTTCGGCGCGCACTCGCACTACGGCCTGATCATCGGGGAGGAGAGTTTCGAGCAGGTCGCCGACGCTCTGCGCTCGTTCCTCGAGGCGCACCGCCTGTAGCCGCCGGCCGAGGGCCGCCTTGCCCGCTCGGCGAGGCGCTTGCTAGACTATGGGCCTCGCCGCATTCGTCTAGAGGCCTAGGACACCGCCCTCTCAAGGCGGAGATCACCGGTTCGAATCCGGTATGCGGTACCAGACGAACAACCCGACGCCCCCGGACCGCGCCCCGGGGGCGTCTCGCTGTCTTAGACTCGGCCGGGTGCGGCGCTACGCGGTCCTGGCCGAGGGCTACTTCGGAGAGCTTCCTTCCAAGACGGCCATCGGCGTCATCCGTTACGGCCGCGACGCGGTGGTCGCGGTCATCGACTCGACCCGCGCCGGCCGCAACGTGCGCGAATGGCTCGGCGAGCCGATCGACATCCCCGTTGTCGCCTCGCTCGAGCAGGCTCTCGCCCACCGGCCGGACAGCCTGCTGATCGGCATAGCCCCGCCCGGCGGCCGCGTGCCGCCCGACTGGCGCGCGACGATCCTGGGCGCAATACACGCCGGCCTCGACGTCGTTTCCGGCCTGCACGAGTTCCTGGGCGACGATCCCGAGCTGGCCGCCGCGGCGGCGGGCCGTGGCGTCGCCATCATCGACCATCGCCGGCCACCCGAGCAGCTGTCCGTGGCCAGTGCCCGCGCTCATCGGCCGGAGTCGAAGGTCGTGCTGACGGTGGGCAGCGACTGCGCAATCGGCAAGATGAGCGTCGCTCTCGAGCTGCGCAAGGTGGCCGTCCGGCAGGGGCTGCCGGCCACCTTCGTGCCCACCGGCCAGACCGGCATCATGATCGAGGGCTGGGGCATAGCCGTGGATCGCGTGATCAGCGACTTCGTGCAGGGCAGCGTCGAGTGGCTGGTAGAGCAGGCCGAACAGCGCGGCGAGTGGATCTTCGTCGAGGGCCAGGGTTCGCTCGATCATCCCGCCTACAGCTCGGTCACGCTGGGGCTGCTGCACGGCTCGCGGCCACGGGCGATGGTGCTGGTGCACGAGCCGGGGCGCGAGTTCCACCACGGCTGGGAGAGCCGCTCGCGGGTCAAGCCGCTGCCCGAGCTGGTGCGCATCCACGAACAGGTGGCCGCCCTGGTCTCGCCGGGCCGCGTGGTTGCGCTGGCGCTCAACACCAGCGCGCTCGACGAAGGGGCGGCGCGGCGCGCCATTGCGGCGGCCGAGCAGGAGACCGGCCTGCCCGCCGACGATCCCGTGCGGTTCGGGGCGGAGCGCCTGCTCGACGCCCTGCGTGACTTCTTCACATGAGGGTCTCGACCGAGGTCCTCAGGTTGCCCCTGCGCGACCCGTTCCGCATCGCGCGCGAGGAGCACCCTAGCCTCTCCACGACGGTCATCGTCTCGCTCGAGCTGGCTGGCCTGCGGGGCGTGGGCGAGGCCTTTCCGGTGGCCTACTACGGCGAGACCGCCGGCACCGTCGAGCAGGTCGTGCCGTACCTTGTCGCCCGGCTTGACGAACTGGGCGAGCCACCTACCGAGCGCGAGGCAGCTCTCGACTGGCTGGCGCGCGCGGCGGAATTGATGGAGGCCGCCCTGGGCCACAACGGCGGGGCAAAGTGCGGCATCGACATCGCGCTGCACGACATCTGCGCCCAGCGCCTGGGACTGCCGCTGCACGAGCTGGTCGGCGTGCGCGAGCCCGCGCCGGCGACCGACTTCTCACTGGGCCTGGACAGCCCGCTGGCGGTGGCCGAGCGCGCCCGCCAGGTGGCGCACTTCCCGGCGCTCAAGATCAAGGTCGGCGGGGTGCACGACCTGGCCACGCTGCGCGCAGTTCGCGAGGTCTACGACGGCGCCCTGCGTGTCGACGCCAATACCGGCTGGCAGCCGGACGAGGCGCTGGCCCTGCTGCCCGACCTGCAGGCGCTGGGCGTGGAGTTCGTGGAGCAGCCCTTCCCGGCGCGACAGCTGGCCCAGCTCCGTTGGCTGCAGGAGCGCAGCCCGCTGCCCATCGTGGCCGACGAGAGCGCGGTGACCGTCGACGATCTCGACGCGTTGGTGGGCGTGGTGGGCGGCGTCAACGTCAAGCTGGCCAAGTGCGGCGGCATCGGGCCTGCCCGGCGCATGCTGTTGCGGGCGCGTGAGCTGGGCCTGCGCACGATGCTTGGCTGCATGGTCGAGACCAGCGTCGGGGTGCGGGCTGCGCTGGCAGTCGGCGGCCTGGCCGAGTGGCTGGACCTGGACGGCAACCTGTTGCTGGCCGACGATCCCTTCGCGGGCCTGGAGCTGGGCGAGGACTGTCATTGGCGGCAGCCGGCCGGCGTTGGCCTTGGCCTGACCCGCCGGCCCAGCGCGGTCTAAGCGGCCGTCTGAGGGCGTTTCGAAGCGGCGATCGAGCGGCCATCAAGAGGCGCTCGAGAGGCCGGACGGGGCGTGTGGAAAAGGTGGTGGACAATCTGGTGGACGAAGGTACTTTCGCCGCGACGTGGCCGCCAATACAATGCAGGGCACCTGCCGAAGGGCCCCCATCCCGAGGCAGAGACTCGATTGGTAAGGGGCGGCACCACGTGTGCCGCGCGTCGGTGGGCTGCTGTTTCGCGCGCCGGCGCAGGGAGTGAGGAGAGGGTTGTCGACCGAGCACGTCGGTCAGGCGTTTGCGCCTGTCCGCCAAGCGCCAGGCCAGCATGTGGCCATCACCATCCAGCCTGACGAGGGTGTGCCAGCCGCGGCCGACAGGCCTGCCGGCGAGTGCCTCGAGTTCGTCCGCTTCTGCTACCGCAGGCGGCGCGTCACTTGGCCCTCTCTGTACGACGAGATGGCCGCTGTCGCGGCACGCGGCACGTTCAGGGGCCTGGGCTTCGCCGAGCTGGCCGAGCGCGGCATCTGCTTCAGCCTGCCCGACCTGCCGCGCCTGGCGGCACTGACGGAGCAGGTCATGCTCGAGGAGCGGAACACTGCCGAGCCACGCGTCGAGCGGCGTGACGAGCCGAGCGATGAGCGCGCCGGCCGGCTGTCGTTGATTCCAGCCCGCGGCTGACTCTTCCCCGGCGCGTTTCCTCAGGCCCGCAGCTGGCGGCGGGCCATCTCCCACTCGATCTGGCGCTCGGCCTCGACGTAGGCGTCGATCTCCTCGCGCACCTTGTTCGCCTCAGGCGTGTACAGGTGCACCTGCTGCTGAAGGATGTAGGAGAGGCGCCTGCTGGTCATGCGCACGTGATCGAGATTGCGCATGAGGACCAGCGGATCCATGGCCGCCAGGTCGTCCGGGTGGTACATCTGCTTCATCGGCATCGCGGCCGAGTATAGCCAGCTGCGCGCCGCGGCTCGACCGCCGGCCGGAAGGAACCCGCACCTTGCGGGCATCGTCTGGCTGGGCATGCGTCCGGTCCGTCATGGACCGGCCCAGCCGCGGAGGTGGCGCGATGCGCCGACGAGTTATGGCGGCTCTGGCGGCCGCAACGACGGCCGGACTCCTGACGGTCGGCCCGGTCCTGGCCTGTGGCGGGCTGATCGGCCCAAACGGTGCGGTCAACCTGTTGCGCACGACGACGTTCGCCGGCTACCACGCCGGCGTCGAGCACTATGTGACTGCCTTCCAGTTCGCCGGCGGGGGTGGCGCCTTCGGCTCTCTCACGCCGCTGCCCGGCGTCCCGACGAGTGTAGAGAAGGGCGGCGACTGGACGCTCCAGCGGCTGCTGCTCGAGACAGACCCGGTCCTCGAATCGGCGTTCAGGGTGGATGCGTTGGCCCTGCCCGCTTCCGGCGAAGCTGAGGTGCTGATGGAGGTGCGCATCGACGCCCTCGACGTGACAGTTTTGAAGGGTGGGGCGGCCGAGGTCGGCCGGTGGGCAACCAGAAACGGCTTCCGTCTGCCGCCCGATGCTCCCGAGCTGCTCGACTTCTACGCCAACCGAAGTCCCATCTTCCTGGCCGCAGTCTTTGACGCCGATGCAGCCGCCGAGCGGGGGCAGGCGATCGGTGACGGTACGCCCGTTCACGTCACCATCCCGACGACGAATCCGTGGGTACCTCTGCGGATCCTGGCGCTGGGCAATACCGGCGAAGAGCGCGTCGAGGCTGACGTCTACCTCCTGACCGACCGCCAGCCGGCCCTGCTGCCCCTACCTACCGGCGACAACGGCATGGCCCTCCAGCACAGCGCTCCCGCCACCGCCGCGCTGCTCTCCGACCTGCGCTCCGATCACGGCATGGAGTGGGTGCCGGCCAACGGCTGGCTGACCAAGATCGCACTCGATGGCGCGGCTGACCAGTACACGTTCGACCTCGCAGTCGACGCCAGCGGCCAGGGCACACCGTCTTGGGTCGCGGCGGGTCTCGCGTTGCCGATCGACTCCCTGCCGTGGGCAGCGCTGCTGACCCAGGCGCTCCTCGTACTGACTGCGATCGTCGGTGGGCTGGGCCTGCTCGAACTCGGTCGGCGGCAGGGGCGAGGCGAAGCGCTGAGGACATGAGGCGGCTCCTCGCCGCCGCGCTGATGCTGGCCGCGGTAGGTGGCTGCGCGAGCACGACGACGATCGAGATCCAGATGCGTTACTCGCGCTTCGAGCCGGTGCAGATTACGGTTCCGGCCGGCGTGCCGGTGACCTTTGTGTTGCGCAACGAGGACCCCATCGATCACGAGTGGATCGTGGGCGACGCCGAGCTGCACGAGATCCACCGCGTCGGCACGCACCTCCACGGCGACCTGCCCACGGAAGTCTTCGTACCCGCCCTCGAGAGCCGGCGAACGACCGTGACCTTCGACGAGGCGGGCCAATTGCGGTTCGTCTGCCACCTGCCGCAGCACGAGGTCTATGGCATGACCGGCGTCGTGACCGTCATGCCCTGAACTTTGAGTCTCTGCACTCTCGACCGGCCCCATACCTTATGAGTGCCCGGCTTGTTCGGGCACCGATGGCGGAAGAGGCATGGATACCACTCTCGTGGTACGGGCGCAGCAAGGAGACGAGCAGGCCTTCGCGAGCCTGGCCGTTCCTCTGGGTAACCGGCTCCATGCCGTGGCGCACAGGATCCTGCGCGACATCGATCTCGCCGAGGACGCCACGCAGCAAGCGCTGCTCAGCGTCTGGCGAGACCTTCCCCAACTTCGCGACCCGGCCCGCTTCGAGGCCTGGTCGTACCGGCTCCTCGTGCGCGCCTGCTACGCCGAGGGCCGGAGAACCCGGCGCGAGGTGGCTAACCTCATCCTGCTGGAGGCTGACGAGCCGTCGGCGGGCGAGGGCCTGAGCTCGGTCGTCGATCGCGACCAGCTCGAGCGTGGCTTCCGGCGCCTCTCCATTGACCACCGCGCGGTGGTGGTTCTGCACCACTACCTCGACTTGAGTCTCGACGAGGTCGCCCAGACTCTGGGCGTCCCCGTCGGGACCGTCAGATCCAGACTTCACTATCGCGATGCGCGGCCTGCGCGCGTCCCTGGATGCCGACGCGCGACCGGCGGTGCGGGAGGCAGCCCAATGAGCGCCGATCGCGAAACCACGCGCATCGTCCGGTCGTGGCTGGAGGATGGCAGGAACGTTCTCCCGGACCGTGTCCTGGACAGCGTTCTCGATCAGCTCCGCGCGACTCCCCAGCGCCGCCACAGGTGGCAGGCGTGGAGGAACTTTCTCGTGACCAACACACATTCAGGATCGCGCTGGCCGGCGCTGCGGCGCTCATGGTCGCCGTCATAGGCATCGGTCTGTACTTTAACCAGCCGGGTGGCGTCGGGCCGCCTGCTCCCAGTCCATCGCCCAGGGTAGCGCTGCCACTGCCGGATGGCGATCTGGAGCCTGGGCAGCAAACGGACACCCATCGTGGCGGGGCTGGTCCTCGCCCTCGGACTGCTGGGCGCAGTGGCGGTCGTGCCCTCGCTCGCCTAGCCGACGATAACGCTCGAGTTGCTGACGCCAAGAAGCCAGTTTACCGACGCCGTCACCGGCCAGATCAAGGTCAAGCTGGATGGCAAAGCCACCCAGGTCATCAACATGAAGGACCCCTCGCTGATCGTGATCGCCAGAGGCACCGTACAGCCAGGCGCGGTGTTCCCCTGGCACACTCACGCCGGACCGGTGGTCGTCAGCGTAGCGCAGGGCGAGCTGGTCTTTGTCAGTTCCGACGACTGCCTGGAGCGTCCTTACGTGGCTGGAGACGCCTTTGTCGATGTCGGTCATGGCCACGTCCACACGGCCTTCAACCGCAGCACCAGCACGGATGATGTGATCTTCTATGCGCTCTTCTACCAGGCTCCCGCGACCGGGCCGCTCGCCATTACCGAGGGAGTAACGCCACCCACCGATTGCGTGATCGAGCCGTAGGTCCCGCGCCTCCCTTAACCCAGACACGCGACATGGCGGTGGCCCACCCTGGTCACCGCCTCGTCGCATGGGTCTGGATCCTCACGCTGGCGGAGTAGGCTGGCAGCTTCGAGGGGTGGCGGACATTCGGCTCCGACTGGTCCGTCCGGCCATCCGCGGTGGTCTATGGGTTATGAACGAGGCGACGGGCTCCCGGTGGTAGGCGGGGAACGAGCCCTTGCGCGCGATGCCCCGGCCGATGACGAGATGGTCGCCCTCGAAGCCTTCGTCACCCACCATTACCCGCGGCTGATCCGCTTGGCCGGCTTGATCACGCATGACGTGGACGAGGCACAGGACGCGGTGCAGGCCGCCCTGGAGCGCGCCTGGCGCGGCCGCAGTTCGCTGGAGGACCACAGTCGCTTGAAGCCGTGGCTCGACCGCATCGTGGTGCGCGAAGCCATTCGCCTCGGGCAGCGGCGGAGCAGCCTGCTCGGGCGACTCTTCGGTGCCCAGCGGCAGGTGACCGAGATCGAGCCGGGCCAGCATCAGCCCGGCCCGGCCGATGTTGTGGCGCTCAGGCTGGCCTACTCCCATCTCAGCGCCGACCATCGGGCGGTCATCGCCCTCCACCTGCACGCCGGCTACTCGGTGGCCGAGACGGCGGGGCTGCTGGGCGTGCCGCATGACACCGTCCGCTCGCGGCTGCGGGCCGCACGCCAACGATTGCGCCGCGAGATGGTCGAGGTGACGTCATGACCATGCAGTGGAGCGACGAGCGCCTCGACGCCGCCCTGCGCGAACTGCTGGACGCTCGCGCCACCGAGATCGGTGCCGCCGCGCTGCCGGTCGATGAGGTCAGCGCGCAGCTCGCCGATAGGATGGGGGTCACCGGCGGAACCAAAGACCGTCCGATGAGCTACATACTCAGGTTTGCGACGGTGACTGCCGCTGCGGTGGTAGTCGCTGTGGTACTCGGTCTGTTCTTGGGTCAACCGGGCGGGGTTGTCGGGCCGGCGCCCAGTGCATCACCCGATCGGAC
Source organism: Candidatus Limnocylindria bacterium (assembly GCA_035514295.1). Lineage (GTDB taxonomy): Bacteria > Chloroflexota > Limnocylindria > Limnocylindrales > CSP1-4 > JALYGJ01. Next base: position 36,834 of record DATKBB010000047.1, read on the forward strand.
TCCCACGGCGGTGCAGACGCTGCCGCCAACTCCGACAGCGACGTCCGAGTCCACAGCCGAGCCAACATCCGCGGCTCTACGGAATGGCAGCCTCGAGGCAGGCTCGTACACCATCGACCGCCCGTTCCCGCTCCGGATCACGTTCTCCGTGCCCAAAGGCTGGGACGGGTGGCATGGGTTTGAGACGAGCCCGTGGGCAACGGCAGCGGGAGTCTGGAAGCCGGGTTCGGGAGTTGCCTACGGCACCAGCATCATGTTCTGGGTCGTTGGCATGGTCTCCGCCGATCCATGCCAGGCGTCGTGGATGTTGGATCCGCCGGTCGGGCCGGCGGTCGACGATCTGGTCACCGCAATCGCCGGTTGGCCCGAGCCCGATATCACAGGCCCAACCGATGTGACGCTCAACGGGCACGAAGGGAAACGGCTGGAGTTCACTGTCCCTGATGATATCGGAACGTGCCGTAACGGCTCCTTCGAGATGTGGCAGACCGGCGAGATCACCAGAGCCCCCAATCCCAGCGACCACCACCAGTTGTGGATCCTCGACGTGGACGGCGTCCGGCTTGTGATCGAAGTCGTTGACTCCCCCGGGACATCGGATCAGGACCGAGCTGAACTGCGCCACATCTTCGAATCGATCCATATCGAGAAGCCTTGACCGCCTGGACTGGGACTGAGGCCGCCGTCGATGAACGACCACTTCCTTGAGAGACTCGCCCGGGAGAAGGCAGAGGAGTGGACAGCCGAAGCTGATAGAGCGGCCTTGTCGCGGCTCGCGCGAAAGCCGGCTCGCGCGACAGGCTTCTCCGGCGCGTCGGTTGTGCGGGACCTGATCAGGTCGCTGCCGAGTCTGTCCAGTCGAGTCGCCGGTTGGCCCGCTCGCCGTCTGGTGCGTCGCCACGCCGAGCCTATGGGCAGCGTGAAGCCACTGGCCGTACGGGGCGTGCGAGTGGTCGCGTCCGACGCCGAGGAAGCCGAAAGGTGAAGATCATCAAGCGCATGGGATGCCGAGTGTCCGGATGCCGAGAGTCCGGATGCCGGGGGTCGGCACGGGCGTGGGCCACGAACCGCAACTCGGCCGAGCTGGCAGGTGAGGTGCAATGGATAGAGCGCGGGGCGTCGGAGGCGGCCCGGTACTGCCGGCCGAACCCCCGGCGGACCGCGACCCCTTCTGAGGCAACTCATCCGCGCGACGCTTGACATTCCAGTAACTGGAAGGTTTATCCTGCGCGGTCATGAAGGTCTCTGAGCTTGCTCGGCGTGCCGGAACGTCCGCCAAAGCGATCCGTTTCTACGAGGCCGAGGGCGTTCTGCCGGTACCGCCGCGCGCGCCCAACGGCTACCGCCAGTACGACGAGTCCGACCTGTGTCGGACTCGCGTCCTCGTTTCGCTGCGTGGCCTCGGCCTACCGCTCGATGAGAGCGGTCGGCTGGCGACACTGTGCGCTGCCGACCGCTGCGACGAGATGAGCACGCAGCTGCTCGAACGCGTGCGCGATCGTCGCGTCGCCGTCGCGGCTGCCCGGGCCGAGCTCGACCATCTCGAGCATGAGCTCGGCAACCTCGAGGCCGCCCTGGGCGGCAGCGGGGAGAAAGCGCAAATCTGCTGTGAAGGAGGTGATGAGCGATGCTGAGGTACTGCGAGTGCGGACCCGAGTGCGGCGGCTGCTGCGGCGGCGGCTGCTGCTGAGCCGGTTAACATGATCTGGCGTCCCCGTAGCTCAGCGGACTAGAGCGGCTGCCTTCTAAGCCCTCCCGTCAGTACGACGTGCTCCTGAGCGTGGCGTACCGTGCGAAATGGGCTCAGGTAGCTGCTCAGTTGCAGTTGACACGGGGATTCCAGCGCTCTACGGTGCCTTCGCCTGGGATAAGCAGGCCGAACCACATAGACTGTCTCACGCCTCGCGTCTGGTGCTTATCCCACCGGCCGCGGGGCGTTCGGCTATCTAGGAGGGCGCCATGAGCGCAACAGAGCAGGAAGTCCGAGAGGCAATCGAAGGGCGCAAGCACCTGCGCGACAAGCTGGCGGAAGCGTTCGCCGAGGCTTCGCTACCCGTGGGGGAAGCAGCGTGGCACGGCGGCGTAGACGCCGACGAGCCGTTCGTTGAGCCGGCCCCGGAGTGGGACGTCCTGTGGTGGGATATACGGCCGTCTCAGGCCGTTCGGCTGCACCAACTGGTAGGCGAGGCGCGGGACCGCGCCCTCAGCCGTTGCCAGGCGATCATCGTGGATGAGCTGACAGCGGCCGGCGTCCAGTTCGCAGCCGAATACCCCGACGCGCCACGAGCGCGCGAGAAGGTGCCCGCATGAGTCGCCGAGTCACGGACCCTGTAGTGCTGGAAGATATCGACGCGCAGTTTGCCCACACGATCTACCACGCCGCCAGGCTGCGCACGCTACAGCGGCGCGGCCTAGAACTACCGCCCGAGCCGAGCCGGGAGGCGCGCATCATCATGCGCCGGTCTCTCATGCGGTCGAGGAAGGTGCCCGCGTGAGCGCACCGACCCGACCCGACGATGATCCGGTCATCGTGGCGTTCCGAGAGGCGCTTCGCCGCGAGGTCTATCCCCTTTGGGCAAAGCTGAGGCGCGCAGCGGGCCTGTCCGCGGACCCGGCCGAGTACGCGCGGGAGTGCGAGGCTGCCCGCCTGATCAAGTCCCGCGGCGGAACTTGATACCTGAGAGGGTCGGCCGAAGGGCCGGCCCTCTTTCTGTTTGCGACCGACTATCCCGACGGTGCATCCGCCTCCAGCGTTCCTCGACGACGGGCTGGCCCGCCCAGACCTCTGGAAAGGTTGCTCGTCCGGCCCACGCACAGCGTTTGACACGGGCCCGCGACTCGCGCGATGCTGCGTCTGGTCGGCAGCCTGCGCTAGTAGAGCAGTAGCCGGGTACACCACCCTCACGCCGACCGCCAACCAAGCAGAATCGAGGACAAGCTATGGACCCCGGGACCCTCAAGGGTGTAGCGATCGTATCGGTGGAGGGCGCGGCCCGCCTCGGAAGAGTCAGGGAAGTCCTGTTCGATACCGATCCGCTGCGCGTGGCGGCGCTGCTGGCCGGCGATGAGTCTGGCGAGTCGATCGTTCCGTTTGACCGGGTGAGCAGCTTCGGCTCCGACGCGGTGATGGTCGAGACGGCTGACGTGAGCGAGCATTCGCCGCAGCCGTCGAACCAGCTACGGAGCCTCTCGGATCTTCAGAAGCTCAAGGTGGTCGACGACACCGGCGGGTATGTCGGGACCGTCAAGACCCTGGACTTCGATCCGGACAGCGGCCGCGTGGAACGGCTGGTAGCGGAGACAGGCGGCGTGCTCGGCATAGCCGGAAAGAGGACGACGACCGTCGAAGCGCAGCACGTGCGGAGCATCGGCGGCGATCTGCTCACGATCTCATCGAACCGAGAACCGTCAGCGTCTACGGACTAGAGACATTCGACGGCCGAGCCGCGATAGGGTACGAGGCAGGCTGGTAATCAGCGCCCTCCAATAAGTCGGCCGACGTAGCGTCCGAGGCGCCCTGCTCCGCGTCGAGCAGGCGTCGGCTCCTGCGGCATCCTCCGCCGCCAGAGCGGCCAACGAGAGCCTCAGGGCAACGAGAGGGTCGGCCCTCTTTCTTTATGCCAGTCGGCTAGAGCGCCAACTTGCCGATGGATACGTGCCGCCGTACCTCCACCCTAGTGACCGGGTACCCGCGCTGCTCAAGCGTCTCGGCTAGTTCGTCACTGGCGGCGGATTGCTCGGGGTCCGATGCATCGCTGAGAACGAGGCCGCCCTCCACTGAGTAGGCCGTCAGTTGGTCGGCCATCTCCTCGTCTTCCATCGCCTCCCGCGCAACGCTCAATGCCAGCTCGATATTCCGCCGCGCCATCTCTCGCTCTTCAGGCGTCACCGCTTGCCCCTCCGCCTATTCGACTTTCGCCGCTTCCACTCTTCGAAGTAGTCCTCTGCTTTTGTAGTTAAGGTCCTCTTGTATCCAGCCCGTGAGGGTCACTGGCAGCGCCGCCACAAACGTCTTGGACTCCTCAGGGCCATCCGGATAGCTGATGTGCCTGTGGGGAACGCCGCCGTGAGCGTTGTCATAGCGGACAAGTTCTACCCATTGCCCTTCGTCCTCGCCGCACAGTTGAAATGAGAAGCTCTCTAGGTTGCCCTTGTCGTACTCGATTGAGGCGTCGAGCCGGAGCGAGTGGGTGATGTAGTTCACCCACTGCTTGCGCGCCACTATGCGCGCCCCTGGTACTGCCGGCAATCACCCAAATGACGCACTCCGTCGCTGAAGCGTTGCGACGCCCAGCGTAGCGGCTACGCGCTAGCCGTTGCACCGTCCACCCTCTTGCTGTTCGTGACGCCACCGTAACGGGCAATCGTCGCAGGGCCGCTCGGCCCCGAAGGTCACCCCGGCTCCTTTTCAGTTCTGCCTGCAGGTGCACGTACTCGGCACGCAGCGTCGCGCCCGACCGACGGTACAGCCGCACCGATGGTGTGTCACCCTCCAGAAACGTGACCGTCTCGAGCACCACCAGCTGTCTCGCCCGCTCGCTGACACCCGCCAGAGTCGCGTACATCAGCGCCGAGCCGATGCCTCGGCCCCGATGCTCCGGCAGCACATAGACGCCTTCGAGCACGGCCTCGTCCTGGTCCAGCTCCGAGGCGCCCGCCAACCCGACCGGCTCGCCATCGTGCTTGGCCACCAGCCACAGCTCGTCGTCGCCGGGTCCCGATGCAAAGTGATCCGCCACACGCCGTTTCAAGGCGGCCGCGCCGCCGCGCTCCTCGATGTACCAGTCCCAGTACGGCCGCATGCCCTCGACGTAGAGTTCGGCGAGGATCGCCGACGGGTGACGCGCGGCGTCGACGACGGCGACGTTGGCGGGCGTCGGCGCTTGCCGTGCCGACGCGGAAAGGTCCCAGGCCAGGGTCACCGCGCGCCGCACTGGGACGAGGCCCCGGCGGCGGTAGGCTTCCGGGTAGGGCGGGACGTCCGGCGTCGACGCGCGGACGAGCGTGGCGCGCGCCTCGGCCAGATACTCGAGGGCGGCGCCCAGCAGCGGGTCGAGGATGGCGGACTCGCGGCGCCGAACGGCCAGCTCGCGGATGACGTAGGCGTCGGGACGAGCCAGCGCGTGGACGCGGATGCAGCCTGCGACTCGCGACCCGTCGGCGGCCAGCCACCAGGTCGATGCCTGTGGACCCGACTGGCCCATCAGCTCGCGGACGCGCTCCTCGTCCCACCGCTCCATCTCGCCGAAGCAGGTGTGGAGCACCTCGGCGACCTGCGGGGCATCTCCATCCTGGAGCGGCCGGATGGTGGGTGCCATGGAACGACTCTACGCCGGACGTGGATCGTACGGCCGGGCGAACCCCGATGAGATCGATCGCGTGGTCGTAGCCAGCGAACGCAACGGCGCACGCGTCGTTGAACTAGCAAGGTACTCTCCCCCGCGGGCAATCTCGCGCAGGCAGCGGGCCATCTCGCGCCCAGGCGGCCTCTTTGTCGCTCACTGGACTCCAGCTACCTGTTGCAGCACTGGCACATTGCCCACGGCCGCCTGGACGGGATCGCAGGCCCGGACGCGGAGCGGGGCAGTAGGAGCTAGGGCGTCGCCGCTTAGCTAGCCCTTATGGTGATGTGTAGCGGCAGCGCCCGGCAGCTTGCTTTCCACGATGAATGTCCGCCGTGGCGCGAATGTCAGCCTCTACGCCGGCAAAGAGCCGGGTAGCGCCTGAAAACCAAGCCGCGGGAGTGGCCGGTTTGACGATTACAGGAAGATGGGGTTATGCCCGCTTTATGCCCGCTCCCCAGTCCATAGTTCCAAGGAGGAGCCGATGACTGTTGCCAGAGTGACGAGGACCATGGCACTTGCGATCAGCGTTGGGGCACTAACCCTGGCGTTCGCGCTGCCTGTCACTGCACATCCCGTTGGAGATGCCAGCGAGCCAAACTGCCACGGCCAGAGGGTTAGCCATGGCGCAAGCCACAGTCCCGTCCACGGCGGCCACGGCCTGACGCCGGTCGAGAGGCGTGACTTGGCAGAGCAGCTATTCAATGAGGAAATCCCGAACCTCGGCGTGTGGAACAAGTTCATCAAACTGTGTCTTGCCCCTCCGCCCGGAGGCCCGATCCTGTAAGGAGTTGGCGCCCTGAGCGCGCGAGCTGAACAACCGGGGGACGGCGGGCTCATACGGGGAGAAAAGGACCGGCCTCTCGGCCGGTCCTTTCGTTGGCGGACGGCTGCGGTAACGCACCGGCCGAAGGGTCGGCCCTTTTCTTCCTACGTCACCCCGTTGCACCGCCCCGCCTCCTGTTGCTCATTCCGCCCGCAGGACGGCCCAGGACGGCCGTAGGGCCGATGGCGTGGCGGATGACGTGGCCAGCGCCCAACCTGGGCAGGCTCAGGGCTCCCTCTAAGTATTCGGCGCGCTCCACTTACGCGCGATAGCGACGGCCACTGGCGCGGTACGCACGCGCCTTGGCGCGGGCGTGGGCCATGGACGCCGCGGCCACCTTGCGGCCATGGGCCATGGCTCGGGCGGCGATCCCCCGACCGTCTGACATGGCCTGCGCCATTATCCGGTGTGCCCCTGGTGAGTGGTGGTGTGGCATTGCCTTTACCTCCTTCGATGCTCGGCGCGCTCCACGCGGCATGATACGCCCGTGTGGGGGATAGAAACCCCCGCCGGTGGGTATTCCGGCGGGGGTTGCCGACTGGACGCCGGGGGCACGTGACTAACCCCGGTTCCAATAGCCACCGGCGAGCCGATGGCTTATATGGTCAGCGCTTGCGCGCCTTCTTGGCAGACGGCGGCTGCCAGCCCGCCGCCACGAGCAGCTCGGCCTCGTCGGCTGGCACCTCCAGCGGTACGAAGTCCACCACCGTGGCGTCGTACACCTTGCCCTCGGCGCGGGCGCGGGCCACGTCCTGCGGCGTGAATACGCGCTCCTTGGGCAGTCGCTTGTCAGGCATCAGGGAATGATGCCGGTGACGACCACGAAGGCCGGCGGCTGGGCCACGGCCACGTCTGCCCGCAGGTAGGCCCGGATGTGCACCTGGAGCTGGCGGAAGGCCGAATCGGTGGCGTCTGCCGCTTCGCGTGAGGCTTCGATCCTCAACCGCTGGCGCATGCCGATGAGCAGCTGGTTCCACTGCGCGACGTAGGCCTCGGAGGCGTTCGTCGCCGTGCCGTGGGTCAGGTCTTCGGGGATCTGCTTGGTAACGAACTTGCGCAGCTCCTCGAAGCTGGGCGGCGGCCGTAGCGGCTGGTTCGTCGTGTCCTTCAGCCGGTCGAGCGTGCCCGCCGTGCGCGGGCTGTAGATGACCGCGTTCGGCTCGAAGTTGTTGGCCTGGACCGTCTGGACGGCCGTGCTGAGCGCGTCATAGCTCGTCAGGGCGGCGCCGTTGGTGCCCTGGCTCTGGAGCGTCACGCCGGTCGCATTGCGGACGCCCTGCGGCTCGGGCGGCGTACCGCTGCCCCGGAGTGCGGCCCGGTCCAGTTCCAGCGCCAGGGCGCTGGCCAGCGCGTTCTCGATGATGTCGTCCACGCCCGGCGCGGAGTCCTCGATCAGCTCGACTGACGACTTGACGTAACCGATGAGCGTGCGGGCGGTGAGCTCCACCTGCTCGAGCGTCATGTCGCTGACAGTCGCGGCCGCATTCTCCAACTTCCAGGCGGCAGTCGGATCGCCGGCCACGCGGGCCAGCTTCATGGTCGAGCTGGCCATCGGCACGGTGAGCGCGCCGGCCTGGAAGATGCGCGCCTGATTGCGCGCCTTGTCGATGACGCGGGCGCTCAGCGGCTCGGGCACAAGGAAGCCGCCGGCACCATCCGTGCCCACGGACATGGCCCGCGCTTCATGGGGAATGTCGCCCCATTCGCCGGTCACGATGCCGCGCATGTAGTCACGCATCGTGAAGCCGGCGGGCGCACCGGCTGGCACGACGCTGGCCATGCGCTCTTCGGCCTTCAGGATGCGCACGGAGTCATCGCCTGACCGATAGGCGCCACCCTCCACGACGGAGGTGGGCTGGTCACGGACGGCTGAGAAGCCGTCCCCCAGCTCGCCGAAGGTGAGCTGGGAAGTAGCCGAGCGGATGTCACGTTCGAGCTGGTCGAAACGGGCCTGCTCGGCCTCGTTCAGCGAGCGGCCGCGCGTCTGGGCCATGAGGTCCTGCATCTCGGCCCAGGCGTTGGCGCGCTGCTCGCGCGGGTCGGTAGTCATCGGATCGGACTCCTATTCACGGTTTCAGAAAAGGGGCGCGCAGAAGCGCAGCTCCGCATTCCTCTGAACCGCGAGCGAGTGCCTCTCAGACTGCTCGTCCGCTGCGACCGCCTGCCGGGGAGTGGCTGGGAGCCGGCTCCATCGGTGCGTCGCCATCGGTGAGCCGAGTGGAGGGAATCCGGCGCGGCTACCGATGCCAGGTCGCAGGTGGCCACCCGCGACTTGCGTCCAGCGCATGGTAAGCGTTCGGCCAGATCAGTGCAAGACTGCATCTAATTCGGGCGGTGGCGCCTGCTGGTCGGCGTACAGCACGCGCCAGGCGGCTGAGCCGGCGGCCATGTCCACGGTGGCCAGCAGCCTCTGCTCGCCCGCTTCGGTGGTGGCTCCGATGGTCACGACGTTGGCGGCCTGGTCGATGACGATGCGCAGTCTCAGGCGGCCGGCGGTGACGCTATCGAGGATCGCCTGGCTGTCGGGATGGCCCGCCAGCAGTGACCCGAGCAGCGAGCGCAGCGACTCGGCGAACGGTGTCCCGTCGAAGGTGGCCAGCTTCATCGGATCACCCGCCAGTGGAGCAGCGGGTCGGCCAGCGACTTGTCTTCGGCCTCGTCAACGATGCCCCGGCGGATGACGTCGCCGAGCAGGTCGGTGCGCGATGCCTGGGGCGGCAGCGGCGCCGCCTTCTCTGTCGGTCCAGTGATCCAGTCGGGCTGCTCGGGCGCGTTGCGGAGCGTCGAGAAGCCGGCGCTTGTTGCCTTCACGATTCGTCACCTCCTGAGATGTCGGTCCAGTGGCCCAGCGGGTCATACAGGCGGCCGGTGCGCTCGTTGTGCTCGGCCTCGGTCCAGCGGGCGGCGCGAGGCTCAGGCTTCGGGCGCGCCCAGTGCATGGCCCGGTGACTGGCGGAGCAGAACCGCGCATCTGCACGCTTGTCGGCCAGCGAGGCGCCGCAGTGCAGGCACCTACGGCTGTCGAGCTGCCTGATTACGCCTCTGACGGCCTCTGAGCGCGTTCTAGGGCGGTCAGCGGTCACTCTCGACGCCTCCCGCCGAGCGTCGCTTTCTCTCGCGGTTTGGATGCAAGGGGTTCCCGGAGCGCGAACCTGTAGAGATTGCGGTCCGGCCTGGGGGCAGCGTGGATCGCGAAGTCTGCAAAGTCCCAGACTCAGACGCAAGGCGAGCGCGGTTGCCAGGGGTTCTGAGGCGACTAACGGCTGGAGATTTCGACCGGGCCGCGGCGGGCAATGGTCAATCGCTGCGAACGCTCGATGGTCAATGGTCAATGCTCTTCCTAAAGGAAGCATTGACTGACCATTCGACTGGTCAATGGTCAACGACTTGTCAGTCGGCCGATTGACCATCAGACGTTAGCTCCGAAGTAGACCGTCGCGCGGCCGTCGAGCGCCTCGTCCAGGGCGCCTGCGGCGACGGCCTCGCTCAGGGCGGTACGGGCCGTGTTGCGGGTCACCCCGAAGTGGTCGGCCACCAGCTTGACCCCGACGCGGCCACGCTCCCGGACGTAGGCCAGCAGGTCCGGCCGGGTCACCTTCCGCAGGGACTCCGGCGGGTCGGTAGGCGTGAGCAGCAGGGTGGCCGGGTCGAGCTCTAGGTACAGGTCAACCGGCTCAGCGTCCCGGTACTCGCCCCGGAGTCGCGCCGTGTAGTCGCCGTCCCGGTCCAGGATGAGGTTGGCGTCGGTCGCCCCGGCGAAGGCAGAGCTGCCCCGAAGCCGCTGAGCCGAGCGGGTAGGCTTGCGCTCGGCCTGCGGCTTGTTGACGTGGTGAACCACCACCACGCAGCAGTCATGCTCGGCGGCCAGGCTGATGAGCGCGCGCATGACCCGGCTCATCTCGGAGGCCTTGTTCTCGTCGCCCGAGTGCAGCATCACCAGCGGGTCCAGCACTACCAGGCGGGGGGACACCTCTGCCACCAGGCCCCCCAGCAGCGCCACAGAGCTCCCCTGATCGAGCCTGACGCCTTCGTGCAGTGCGAAGTGGATCTCGGGCGTGTCGGACAGTCCCAGCCCGTCAGACATGAGCCTGATGCGCTCGCGCAGCTTGTGGCGGCTGCCCTCTTCCTCCACGAAAACCACCGGCCCGTGGCGGACCGTCCGGCCCAGGAAGTCTCGAGCGGCGCCGCCGACCACGACGGCCAACTGGAGCGCCTTCAGCGTCTTGAAGCTCTTAGGATCGCCGGCCAGGACCACGACGCCGGTTGCCGGGATGATGCCCTCGGCCAGCCAATCGAAGGCCGGTTCGGGTTCGGCCAGCAGACTGGCCGCCGTGACGCTGCGCAGCTTCGGCAGGACGGTTGGCACCGAGCGGACTGGCAGCGATGCCTTCTCGGCGCCATTGACCAGCGGCAGGCGCGGCTTGACCCAGGACAGCGGGCCCAGATCGTCAATGATGTCCGCCGTCATGGCAGCTCGGCCCTGCTCAGCAGCCGGACCCTGGCCCGTGGCACGACTTCGATCCTGCCGTCCGGGAAGATGACGATGGGCTCGGCGCGGTGCAGTCCCAGGAAGCGCACGTCGGTCACCTCGCCTCCGAAGGCGTAGCGGGCGGGGGTGCCGAGCGGTGGCCTGTCAGGGTACGATTGCCTTTCGGCGGAGGAGGATTGCGACATCGGTGACTCCTTCGCAGGAGCCGGTCGGCCCAGTCAGCCGCCGGCTCCACTCATTTGGTGGGCCTAGGCGGCTTCGGGGGTGGATGCATGCCGACGCTTGGCCCGCTGGGCCTTCAGGGCGAGCACGGCCATGTAGCTCTTGCGAGCGTGGGTTGCGCGGCGGGCGCGCTCGGCCTCGTCTAGCTGTCCGTCAGGGTCGACCTGGACCTCGAACCGGCGCATGAACGCGGCCGTGCCGGCGCGGGTGTTCGTGCCACCCTGGGCATGCATCGCGTGGGCGGCTGCTCGGGCGCGGAGCGTCCTTTCGGTCGGAGATAGCAAAGAGCGGCTCCTCTCTGCCTCTCCGCTCGATCAACCCGAAGGGACCAAGAGGAGCAGCCTAGAAGGGCCGCTTCACGCGCTGAGCCAGCTCTAAGTTGGTAAAGCGGAGTCTAGCACGGCGCTTGTACGTCGTGCTTGCCGTGTCCGTCAGAAGGCACTCCGTGCACGGCGCACCAAGCGGGGTTCTCGATAGCCGACAGCTGCCGGAACGCGCGCACTCTCACAGTCCCGTTCTTCTCGTTCGCCGTCACGTTCAGCTCGCCCGGGCGTAGCCACTGCCGCGCGGTGCAGCGCGGACACTCGGCCCGCACGGGCAGTCGCGGAAAACGGGCCGAGTAGTGCTTGATGCGCGGCTTGCGGCCCAGGAAAAAGTCCCGACGCTCCTCGAGAGGGACATGCCAGCCATCCCGGCCGACTTCCCACCCACGCACGTCAAAGGCGACATAAGACGGATCGTCGGGAGTCTGGAGCAGCAACGACGTGCCCTGACGGCGGGCGGCAAGCCGCTGCCCGCATGCCCCGCACAACACGTCCAAGCCGTCAGCGCTCAGCCGGGCATTCAATCGGCCGCGGTGGCGGCTCACAGCCGGTCCGCCGGGCTGCGGTAGGCCGCGCGGGCGCGTTCGTCGGCCAGGCTCGCCCCGTAGCGGCGGAGCATCTGCGGCGACTTCCAGCCGGCCAACCTCTGCAAGTCGCCTTCCTGCCCGCCGTCCGCCAGGTACTGGTGGGCGAAGGTGTGCCGCATCTGGTGCGGATGCAGTCGAGGCAGTCCAGCCTTGGCGCAGGCCTTGGCGAGTACCTGGGCCAGCCCCGATGTGGTGATCGGCCCGTCCTGGCCGATCCACAATGCCTCAGAGGCCGCCAGGCGATGGGCGCGGCGGAGTCGGAGATAGCGGTCGATGGCCACGGCCGTCTTTGTGCCGAAGCGGACCGCGCGGGTGTGGCCGCCCTTGCCGGTGACGTAGGCCAGCCGGTCGCGCAGGTCGATGTCCTCCAGGCGCATGCCCACCAGCTCGCCCGCCCGGATGCCGGTATCAAAGAGGGTCAGCAGCAGGGCCGCGTCGCGGCGGTGGCGAAAGTCGCGCCCCTCGACGGCCTTCAGCAGCTTGCGGAAGTCGGCCGGGTCGACCACCGGAACAGGGGAATCGGGCACGCGCGGCGCCTTGATACGCTCCATCGGTGAGCGCTCGATCTCCTCCTCCTCGAGCGCCCACTTCCAGAACTGCTGCAGGGCGCGGAAGGCAATCGAGAGGGAGGCCGGCTTGATCTTGTCGCGCCGGTCGGCCAGGTAGGACTCGACATGCTCGCGCTTGACGGCTCGCGCCGCGGTGGGCATGCCCTGGGCCTGTAGATGCCCGATCAGCCCGTCGAGCGCCGACAGGTAGACGCGCCGCGTGGCCGGTGCGCGGGTCGCGTCCAGGTGCAGCGCAAACGAGTCTCGTAGACTGGTCAGCGCATCAGGCGCGTAGGTGGAGGTTGGCATGAGGCTTATCCCCTCACTACAGTTAGCTGCTCAGTCGAGCGGCGTGCTAACTGTAGCGGTAGGGGTCAGCCGGTCAAGTCACCTCTTTCGTGCGTAGACTGAGCAGATAACGCGTCCCCGTAGCTCAGCGGACTAGAGCGGCTGCCTTCTAAGCAGCGGGTCGCAGGTTCGAATCCTGCCGGGGACGCCATAACAAACTCTTCGGGCAGCGCCACCGTGAGCCCAAGTTCTCGGGCGTCCGGTGTTAGATGCGCGGCCACGAACCTTGGACCCTCCACGTCCACGCGTGCGTAGACCGAGCGGATCATCTCGGCGCGTTGCGCCTCGGATCGAGATGCCCAGAGCGCGCTGAAATCGCGCAGTCTTCGGACCACGGCGCGCGGCTCCACGCGGGGTGGCGGGGCAGGCGCCGCCCGTTCTTGATCGCGCAGGCGCGCGACAGCCGCCAGATACTCGGCGTCGTCCAAGTTGCCTGCGGCGTGTGCAAGCGCAATCTCCTGCCGTTGTCGCCTGATGCGGCGAACTCG
>DATKBB010000048.1:0-4331 GCA_035514295.1 Candidatus Limnocylindria bacterium
AGGTTGACCGTGCAGCCGCCGAAGCCGGCCCCCGTCATGCGCGCGCCCACCACGCCGGGGACAGAAACCGCGATCGCGACCAGTGCGTCGAGCTCCGGCGAGCTGACCTCGTAGAGGTCGCGCAGCGACGCGTGCGACTCGGCGAACAGCCGCCCCAGCTGCTCGAGGTCCCCGGACTCCAGTGCGGCGAGAGTGGCCAGCACGCGCTCGTTCTCGCGCACGACGTGCGTGCAGCGGCGCAGCGTTTCTTCGTCCACCAGCTGGGCCAGGCGGTCAAGGCCGGGCTCGTCCACGTCGCGCAGCGAATGGACGCCCGGCTGGCATGCGGCCAGGGCCGCGACCGCTGCCTCGCACTGCGCCCGCCGCGCGTTGTACTGCGAGGCTTCAAGGCGGTGCGGCGAGCGGGTGTCAAGGGCGACCAGTACGTGCCCGGCAGGCAGCGCCACGGAACGATGCTCGAGCGAGCGGCAATCGAGCAGCAACGCCTCGCCGGCACGGCCGAAGACCGAGGCGAACTGGTCCATCAGCCCGCAGTTGACCCCGACGTAGACGTTTTCGCCGCGCTGCGCGGCGCGGGCCAGCTCCATGGGCGCCAGCGGGGGAGGGCTGGCCGCGCTGAGCGTCCAGGCCGCGGCCAGCTCGAGGGCAGCGCTGGAGGACAGCCCCGAGCCCAACGGGATGGTCGAGTCGATCACCCCCGCGACGCCGCGCAGCGGCACGCCAAGCTGGCCCAGCGCCCAGGCGACGCCGGCAGGGTAGTCGATCCACTCGCCCTGCCGCGGGCCTGGATCGGGCAGCGCGAACTCACGCGTCTCTGTGTTCTCCAGGCTGGTCAGGCGCACCACCGGTTCGGCCAGGGCAACCGCTGCGATCCACGTCTCGAGGGTGATGGCGGCGGGCATCACGAAACCCAGGTTGTAGTCGGTGTGCTCGCCGATCAGGTTCACGCGGCCCGGAGCACGGACCATCCGCACGTCGGCGCCGGCGGCTGTGGCGGCCGGCTCGCGCGCAGCCAGTTCGTGTCGCAACCGCTCCGCCCGTCCGCCGTGCATCCCGTCCACCGTGCTCAGGGCAGGTCGGCCGGCGTGCGCGGGTCGAGCTTGCGCAGGCGCTCGGCAGTCTCCTCGGGCAGCGTGTCGTTGATGAACGCGCCCGCCCCAGCCTCCGAGCCGGCCAGGTACTTGACCTTGCTCTCCGTTCGATTGGGTGGGTAGAACTCGAAGTGCAGGTGGTAGCCGTCGTGCTGGCCACCGTCGGTGGGGCGCTGGTGAATGGCCATGATGTAGGGCAGGCTGAAGCCGAAGAGTCGGTCGTACTTGAGCAGCACCGTCTTGAGCAGGCGGGCCAGCTCGGCCAGCTCCGCGTCGTCGAGCTCGTGCAGCCAGCCGATGTGGCGGCGGGGCGTCAGGTGGATCTCGTAGGGCCAGTGGGCGAAGAAGGGCACGCAAGCCAGCCAGCGCTCGGTCCGGGCGACGATCCGCCGACCGTCGGCCAGCTCCTGCTCGAGCAGGCCGCACCACAGACAGGCTCCCGCCGACGCGCTGTGCTCGCGCGCGGCGGCCACCTCGCGCTGGATCAGCGGCGGGACGAACGGGTAGGCGTAGATCTGGCCGTGGGGGTGATGCAGCGTGACCCCGATCGACTCGCCCTTGTTCTCGAAGGCGAAGACGTAGTCGACCTCCGGCCGGCTGCCCAGCTCGAGCGTGCGCTGTGCCCAGACGGCGATCAGCAGCTCCAGCTGGCGCAGGCCCAGGTCGGCCGCCGTGGCGTCGTGCTCTGGCGTGTAGACCACGACTTCGCAGGCGCCGAGTGAGGGCCGCACGGGCGTCAACTCGGTGCCTTCGACCGCCGGTTCGGGCGGATCGCGGCGTAACGTGGGGAAGCGGTTCTCGAAGACGGCCACCTGGAAGTCGGGTCGGTCGATCTCGATCGGCACCTCGCTGCGGCCGGCCGGACAGAGCGGGCAAAAGCCGCGCGACGGCAGGAACGTGCGCTCCTGCCGGTGGGTGGCGGTCATCACCCACTCGCGCAGCTGCGGATTCCAGCGCAGCTCAGACATCAGGCTCCCGGTCCGGCGCCTTGGGCTGCTGGGCAGGCGGGCCGCCCGGCGCTCCGTCGGGTGGGGAGTCGTCCGACTCGGCGCCCGGCAGGCTGAAGTAGATCAGGTAGCGACCGTCGTCGCGCAGAACGAGCTCCTGCTCGAGGGCTGCGAAAGCGGCGCAGCGCTCCGCTCGCCGGCGCAGACGGCCATCGTCGGTGCTGTCGGATAGTGAAGCCGCCAAGACGCGTCCAGTATGTACACCGAGCGAGTCGCGCGACGCCTTGCCCTTCTCTCGGTGCGTTCTGCCGGGCCTCGTGTGTAGCATCCCGTTCATGACGGATGGGCCAGAGTGAAGGAGTTGCTGCCCACGATCCGGACCTGGCGAGGCGAGGGTGTGGGCTTCGGCCGGGCAGTGCTGCTGCGCGCCTTCGGCCCTGCGCCGCGGCCAGCCGGCGCGACGCTTCTGGTGGCCGACGACGGACGGCTGGCCGGCTCGGTCAGCGGCGGCTGCGTCGAGGGGGCCTGCGTCGAGGAGGTGCTTCGCGCGCGGCGCAACGGTGAGGCACGCGTCGTCCGCTTCGGGATCAGCGACGAGCAGGCCTGGGACGTCGGGCTGGCCTGCGGCAGCACCATCGACGTGCTCATCCAGCCCGAGCTGCGGCCGGAGCTCGAAGCCGCGGCAGGCGGGCCGGGCGGCGAGGTCGTCGTGACGCCGCTGCCGGCCAACTCGCCCGGCCCGCGCGATGGAGCCCACGAGCCTGCCTCGGCGCTGCCCGCAGCGCCGGTGGCCGACCTGCCGCAGCCCCTCAGGGTGGTGGCCGCCGAGGCGCTTGCGGCCGGAAGGTCGGTCGTGGCCGAGAGCGAGGGCGAGCAATACTTCATCGAGGTCTTTCCCGTGCCGCCCCGGCTGGTGGTGTTCGGGGCAGTGCAGGAGGCGATGCCCCTGGTTCGTTTCGCGCGCGAGCTCGACTGGCGGGTGGCCGTCGTCGACGCCCGATCCGCGTTCGCCACGCGGGAGCGCTTTCCACAGGCCAACGAGCTGCTCGTTGGCTGGCCGGACGAAGTGGCCGGCAGCCTGCGCCTGGAGGCGTCCGATTCGGTGGCCGTCTTGAGCCACGATCCCAAGCTGGATGAGCCGGCAATCGTGGCGGCAATTCGGGCAGGCTGCCGCTACGTGGGGGCCATCGGCAGCCGGCGGACACAGGCCCGGCGGCGTGAGCGCTTGCGTGCGGCCGGGCTGAGCGAGGAGGAGATCTCCGGCGTGCGCGGTCCGATCGGCCTGGCGCTGGGCGGGCGTGAACCCGCTGAGGTGGCGCTAGCGATCATGGCCGAGGTCCTGGCGGCGCGCCACGGTGCGAGTGCTGCGCCCTTGAGCGGGGCTGCAGCAGGCGCCCGATGAGGCGGCCTGCTGCCGGGCTCATCCTGGCCGCCGGTGACGGCCTGCGCTTCGGTGGAAACAAGCTGTCGGTGATGCTCGATGGCCGGCCGTTGCTCCAGCACGTCCTGGACCTGGCCACCGAGGCTGCGCTGGAGCCGGTCGTCGTAGTGCTGGGCCGCTCCGCCGCTTCCCTGGAACAGCGGCTCCGCTGGCGCGCCGAGCAGCGCGTGCTCAACACCGAGCCGGAGCGTGGCTTGTCCAGCTCCGTGGCGATCGGCCTGGAGGCACTGGCCCAGCGCGTGCCGCAGCCGTTACGGGCTGTGGTCCTGCTGGGCGACCAGCCGCGCCTGGCCGTGGCTCAGCTCGAGCTGTTACTGGCCGTGCCGGCGGACCCTGCCCGGCCCATCGTCGTGCCGCGCTACTCCGACGGGCAGCCGGGCAACCCGGTGCTTCTCGAGCGAGCGGCCTGGCCGTTGACGGGCGAGCTATCGGGCGATCGGGGCGTGTCGCAGCTGTTCGCCGCACGGCCGGAGCGGGTCCGTTACGTGGACGTGCCCGGGACGAACCCCGACATTGACACGCCGGCCGACCTCGCTGCCCTCGCCTGACCGCGCGTTCACGTGGTGAACCAAGTCGCCGGGCGGGCACGGGTTCAGCGCAGTGCGCCGGCAGGCCCGTGCAGCCGGTGAACCAATCCCCCCACTCTTGCACTCGGTGAACGAAGTTGCCGGCGGAGCGGTCGCCTGGTGGCCCACGCCGGTGACCTGTTTCAACCGGTGACCGACTCGGCAGATTGCTGCAGGGGATGAAAGGAACAGCCGGTCCCCGGCCCCGTGCGGCGGCGCGTGGGTGAGTTGGTGCACCGCCGGCAAACCGGCATCGCAGGCAAACCGGCACCGCCGGCAAACCGGC
>DATKBB010000049.1:0-29780 GCA_035514295.1 Candidatus Limnocylindria bacterium
CCGACCACTCGGCTTCATCCCGTTCTTCCCGCAGCCGGCGCACGCGCTCGACCTGCCCGCGCTCCCCGTCCGGATCGATGCGCTGCAGCTCCGGTGAGGGCACCGGATCGTCACGGAAGCGGTTGACACCGACGACGACCCGCTCCTCCGTCTCGATCTCGCGTTGTACCCGGTAGGCCGCCTCCTGGATCTGGCGCTGCTGGTAGCCGGCCTCGATCGCCTTAAGCGCCCCGCCCAGTGCCTCAATCTGGGCCAGGTAGTCCTGCGCGGCGGCCTCCAACCGGTTGGTGAGCGTCTCGACGAAGTACGAGCCGGCCAGCGGGTCCGGCGTCTCTGTCACCCCCGCTTCGTGGGCGATGATCTGCTGTGTCCGCAGCGCGAGTCGGGCGGCACCCTCGGAGGGCAGGGCCAGCGCCTCGTCGCGGGCGTTGGTGTGCAGGCTCTGCGCGCCACCCAGCACCGCCGACAGCGCCTGGATCGTCGTGCGCACGACGTTGTTATCGACCGACTGGGCGGTCAGGCTGGAGCCGGCGGTCTGGACGTGGAAGCGGCACATCAGCGAGCGCGGGTTCTGAGCCCCGAAGCGCTCGCGCATGATGCGCGCCCACATGCGCCGGGCGGCACGGAACTTGGCCACTTCTTCGAAGAGCTCGCTCCAGGCGGCAAAGAAGAACGACAGCCGGCCTGCGAAGCGGTCGACATCCAGCCCACGCGAGCGTGCCGCCTCTACGTAACAGATACCGTCGGCGAGGGTGAAGGCCAGCTCCTGCGCGGCCGTCGCGCCCGCCTCGCGCATGTGATAGCCGCTGATCGAGATCGTGTTCCAGCGGGGCAGCTCATGCGCGCAGAACTCGAAGACATCGGTCACCAGCCGCATGGAGGCCCCGGTGGGGTAGATATAGGTACCTCGCGCGATGTACTCCTTGAGAATGTCGTTCTGCACGGTGCCACCCAAATTTGCCCGCGGGATGCCTCGGCGGTCGGCCACCGCGACGTAGAAGGCGAGCAGAATGGCCGCCGTCGAGTTGATCGTCATGGAAGTGGTGATCTCACCCAGCGGCAGCCCGTTGAGCAGGATCTCCATGTCCTCGATAGAGCTGATCGTCACGCCCACCCGGCCCACCTCGCCCGCCGCCTGCGGCGCGTCCGGGTCATAGCCCATCTGCGTGGGCAGATCAAAGGCCACGCTCAGACCGGTCTGACCGTGCTCCAGCAGGTACTTGAAGCGCCGATTCGTCTCGGCGGCCGAGGCGAAGCCGGCGTACTGGCGCATCGTCCAGAGCCGGCCGCGGTACATCGTGGGCTGGACGCCACGCGTGAAGGGGTACTCGCCGGGGAAACCGAGCCCCTCCTGCGCATCCCAGCCGGCCAGGTCTTCCGGGGCGTAGAGGTCTGCGATCTCGATGTCGCTGCTGGTGGCGAAGCGCTCGCGACGCTCGGCCTGCTCCGCCAGGGCCCTGGCCCGCGTCGTCCTGCGCCACTCTTCGCGTGTCACGCGCTGAGTGTACGGGCCGCAGGTCAGCCGATGCGGAGCAACTCGTCTCCCCGCTCGACCGTCTGCTCCAGCGTGACGCGGAGGCCGCGGACCACTCCACCATGCGGCGCCCGGACCTCGTTCTCCATCTTCATCGCTTCGACGGCCAACAGGCGCTGACCCTGCTCCACCTGCTCGCCCTCACTGACCCACAGTCGGACGACTCGGCCGGGGATTTGGGCGCGGAGGGTGACGTCGGCCTGTGAGGAGTGACTATCGGCGGCGCGGGCTGCCTTCTCGCGCAGCTCCGCCCGCGCGGCGGGCTCGACGACGACCTCGAACCGCCAGCCATGGGTCACCACCTCGAACCGCCGAAGACTCAGGCCAGCCTCATCTGGACCGGCCGGCTGCTCGATCACCAGTTCTCCGCGGCCGGCAGGCGGGAAACCCTGCCGGCCGGCGGCGGTACGCTGGATGGTCGTGCCGGCGGCGCCCAGCACGGTCACTCGCAGACGCCCGGCGCTGCTCACCGGCGGTCCTCCAGGGCCTCGCTGATGCCCTGCTGCCACCAGCGCGCGGCAGCGTCGTCTGCCTGCCCGCCACCCGGCACAGCCGGCCGGGGATAGACGGCCGGAGACGCGGAAGCGGCGAGAGCGGCCAGCTCGGCCGCCCTCAGGCTCGCCCGGGACACCAGTTCCCTTGGATGCCAGAGCCGGTCCACCAGGTCGGTCGCCAGCCCTTCGCCCGTGGCGAAGTCGGGCTGCCCGACGAGCCAGCGGTGGAAGGGCAGCGTTGTTTGAATGCCGCCGATCTCGAACTCGGCCAGCGCCCGAGCCAGGCGGGCCAGCGCTGCTGGCCGGTCATGGCCGACCACCATCAGCTTGGCCAGCAGCGGGTCATAGTCGGCGCTGACCCGGCTGCCCAGCTCGACGCCGGCGTCCACCCGCACTGCCGGGCCGGCCGGCGCGCGCCAGCGGTTGATCGTGCCGGGCGCAGGGCCAAAATCGTTGGCGGGGTCCTCTGCGCTCAGCCGCACCTCGATGGCATGACGCTCCGGCCGCGCCGCACGTTCTGCTGCTGCCAGCACCTGAGCGCCCAGCGGCTGCCCGGCTGCCAGCCAGAGCTGCTCGTGAACCAGGTCGACGTCCGCCACGAGCTCGGTCACGCCGTGCTCGACCTGCAGGCGCGCGTTCACCTCCAGGAACCAGAAGTCTCCGGCCGGGCTGAGCAGGAACTCGGCCGTGGCGGCATTGCTCAATCCAGCTCCCCGCGCGACGCGGACAGCCAGCTCGTGCAACCTGACGCGCTGCTCCTCCGACAGCCCCGGCGCCGGCGCCTCCTCCACCAGCTTCTGGTGACGCCGTTGGACCGAGCAGTCGCGCTCGCCCAGCGCGACGATCGTGCCTCGCGCGTCGCCCAGCAACTGTACCTCGACATGACGCGCTCCCTCGACGTAGCGCTCCAGGTAGACCGTCGCGTCGCCAAAGGCGGCCGATGCCTCGCGGGCCGCCGAGGCGACGGCCTCGGGCAGCGCGCGCGCCGATTCGACCCGGCGCATTCCGCGCCCTCCCCCACCGCCGGCGGCCTTGACCAGCAGCGGCCAGCCGATGCGTTCGGCATCCTCCAGCACAGCCGGCGGAGGCGAGCCATCCTGTTCCAGGCGAAGAGGCTCGAGAGTGCCCGGCACGACCGGCACTCCGGCTGCGCTCGCTGTCGCGCGAGCGGCCAGCTTGTCGCCCAGGCCGCGGAGGGCGGCCGGATCCGGACCGACGAAGACGAGCCCGGCCTCCTGGCAGGCCTCGGCCAACTCTGCGCGCTCGGACAGAAAGCCGTAGCCGGGATGGACCGCCTGGGCGCCGCTCTTGAGCGCCGCGGCGACTATGGCGTCGACGCGCAGGTAGCTGGCCGTTGGGGACGCCGGCCCGATGCGGACCGCCTCGTCAGCCGCTCGCACATGAAGGCTCTGCGCATCAGCGTCGCTGTACACCGCCACCGCTTCACTGCCCAGCTCGTGGCAGGCGCGGATGATTCGCAGGGCTATCTCGCCCCGGTTGGCGATCAGAACGCGCGCGAACGGCGCACCGCGGCGGGCACTGTCTTTGCGCAAAGACACCCCCGGCGATGAGGCGGCGCGGGTGGTCACAGAGGAATGTTGCCGTGTTTGCGAGGCAGGTTCCGCTGGCGCTTGCCGGATAGCATGTCGAATGCCGAGATTACGCGCGGCCTGGTCTCGGATGGAAGAATCACGTCGTCCACGTATCCGCGCGCCGCCGCGATGTACGGATTTGCGAAGCGCTCCTCGTACTCCCGGGCCAGGACCTTGCGTTCCGCTTCGGGATCGTCCGCCGCTGCCAATCGGTCGCGGAAGATGATGTTGACTGCGCCCTCGATGCCCATCACCGCCACGCGCGCACTGGGCCAGGCCAGGTTGACATCTCCGCGGATGTGGCGGCTGCTCATGACGTCGTAGGCGCCGCCATAGGCCTTGCGCGTGATGACGGTCACCTTGGGCACCGTCGCCTCGGCGTAGGCATACAGCAGCTTGGCGCCGTGGCGGATGATGCCGCCATGCTCCTGGGCGACACCGGGTAGGAAGCCGGGCACGTCGACCAGCGTCAGCAGCGGCACATTGAATGCGTCGCAAGTGCGGACGAAACGCGCCGCCTTGTCCGAGGCATCGATGTCCAGCGCGCCGGCCAGCACCGCCGGTTGCTGGGCGACCACGCCGACGCTGCGTCCGGCCAGCCGGCAGAAGCCGACGATGATGTTGGCCGCCCAGGCCGGCTGCAACTCCAGGAAGTCGTCGTCGTCGACGATGCGCGTTATTACGTCGTGCATGTCGTAGGGCTGGCTCGGTGACTCCGGCACGACATCGTCGAGCGCCTGGTCGCGCCTGTCGGCCGGGTCAGCCGTTTCCCGCGCCGGCGCCTCGCTCAGGTTGTTCTGCGGCAGATGGCCCAGAACTCGCCGGGCCAGCGCCAGGGCTTGGGCCTCGTCCGGCGCGGCGAGATGGGCCACGCCGCTGATCTCCGTGTGCACCGACGCGCCACCCAACTGCTCGCGGTCGACGTCTTCGTGCGTCACGGCGCGAACGACCTCCGGGCCGGTGACGAACATATAGCTCGTGCCTTCGACCATGATCGTGACGTCGGTGATGGCCGGCGAGTAAACGGCTCCGCCGGCGCAGGGTCCCATGATCAACGAGATCTGCGGCACGACGCCGGATGTCAGGGTATTGCGCAGGAAGATGTCGGCGTAGCCGCCCAGCGACGCGACGCCCTCCTGGATGCGCGCGCCGCCCGAATCGTTGAGCCCGATGATTGGCGCGCCAACACGCACAGCCAGGTCCATGATCTTGCAGATCTTTTCGGCGTGGGCCTCGGACAGCGAGCCCCCGAAGACGGTGAAGTCCTGGCTGTAGACGAAGACCAGCCGACCGTCGATGGTGCCGTGGCCGGTCACCACGCCGTCACCCAGGTAACGCTGCTGGTCCAATCCGAAGTCGGTGGCGCGATGAGTCACAAAGGCGTCGAACTCGACGAATGAGTCGGCGTCCAGCAGCAGTTCCAGACGTTCGCGCGCTGTCAGCTTGCCTCGCTCGTGCTGCTGAGCGATGCGCTGCTCACCGCCGCCCAGCCGAGCCTGCTGGCGCAGCGCGAGCAGCCGATCGATCTCTTCCTGCTTCGAGCCCACGCGGTACCTCCCTACGCGGCCCCGAAATGATGCGGTGTACGACGGGCCGCGGCTATCGTAGCAAGCACGCGGCGCCCGGAGATGTCCACAGATTCGGTGAACAACTGGCCCATCCTGTGGATAACCGAGTGTGGCTGAGCCTCCTTTCTTGCTAGATTCTCTCTACGTCAGCGCGCCCCAGCGCCACTACTGCCGCGCCGAGGAGGGACCGGGCTTGGCCAAAGTAATCGCCATCGCCAATCAGAAGGGCGGCGTCGGCAAGACCACCACTGCGATCAACCTGGCCGGCTCACTGGCCGAGCAGGGCTATCGCGTGCTCTGCGTCGACATGGACCCGCAGGCGAACCTGACCGTCGGCCTCGGCATCAACCTGCGCACCGTCGAGCGCTCCATGGCGGAGGCGCTGACCGAGGCCGACGTGTCCCTGGAGGACATCGTCCTTCCCACGCAGACCAGCGGTATAGACGTGGCCCCTTCCACGATCGACCTGTCGGCCAGCGAGAACGTGCTGTTCAGCAGCATCGGTCGCGAGTCAGCGTTGCGCGACGTGTTGCAGGGCTGGGCCATGCAGCACTACGACTACGTGATCATCGACTGCCCGCCCACTCTCGGGCTGCTGACCATCAACGGACTGGTCGCGGCGGCGGGCGTGATCATCCCGGTGCAGACGCAGTACTACGCGCTGAAGGGCTTCACCGCGCTGGTCAACGTCATCAATCAGATCCGCGGCAAGGGGCTCAACTCCAACCTGCGTATCCTGGGCATCCTGCCCACGTTCTTTGACGCGCGCACGCTCCTCGGCAGGGACATGCTGGCCGAGATGCGCGAACTGAGCGATCACCACATCTTCGAGAACATGATCAAGCAGACCGTTCGTTTGGGGGAGGCGCCGCTGGTCGGCCGGCCGGTGACGGCCTATGCGACCAACTCAGAGGCGGCCCGGACTTATCGCGGCCTGGCGCGGGAGGTAATCGAACTTGGCTAGACCTGATTTCCGAGGCACGGCAGCGCGTCGCCTCGCTGAAGAGCGCGACACTTCGCCGGCAATTGTCAGTCTGCTCTCGACAGAATCAAAGGACCGGCCTGCCGGCATCCGCAATGTGCCGCTGGATCGCATCTCGCCCAATCCCGATCAGCCGCGGATGACCTTTGACGAGGAATCCCTTAACGAACTGGCCGCCTCCATTCGCGAGCACGGCGTGCTCCAGCCCGTCCTGCTGCGTCCGGCGGCAGAGCCGCAGCGGTACCAGCTCGTCGCCGGCGAGCGTCGCTGGCGCGCGGCGCAGAAGGCGGAGTTGCGTGACATCCCGGCGCTGATCGAGGAGATCGACGACGACACGGCGCTCGAGATCGCGATCATCGAGAACCTGCAGCGCGAGGACTTCTCGCCTTTGGAAGAGGCGCTGATGTACGAGCGCATGACGCGCGAGCACGGCTACAGTGTCCGGCGGCTGGCCCAGAAGATTGGCAAGGACAAGGGCTACATCGAGAACCGGCTGCGCCTGGCCGACGCCCCGACTGAGATCAAGCAGCTGGTGTCTTTGCGCAAAGACACCCTTTCCCACGCCTACGAGCTGCTCAAGATCGAGGATCCCAAGCGGCGCCGCAAGCTGGCTGAGCAGGTGGCCAGTGGCGAGCTCAGCCTGCTCAAGCTGCGCGAGAAGATCGAGGGACGTCCGCGTGTCCCGCGGGCCGAGCCCGAGCCGGAGGCCCAGCAGGGCGGTGACGACGAGCTGAGTGCCGACTCCTACGTTCCCCAATTGAGCGCCCCGCCGCGCGAGGACTCGTTGATCAGTGCCAAGCACTCACTGGCCGACGCGCTCGATGAACTGGCGGCTCTGCTCGGCTCGCGCGAGGTGATGGCCGAAATTGGCGCAACCGACCGCGCCAACCTCGCCAAGTACCTGACCATCGCCAAGATCCGCCTGGAGAACGTCATCGCGGTCGTGCGCACGGGCGACGGCTCGCGAAACTGACCGGCTAGGCGGCGCCCGGTCCGGCGCGCTCGCCGACTGCGCTGGCCAGCCAGCCCAGGGCAAGCAGACAGATGCTCAGCGCCTGAGCCTGCCAGCCGCGCTCGCGAGCGGGTGGCGATACCGCCGCCGATAGGCGCAGGCCCGCCGCCGCCAGGAGCGTCGCCAGGCCGACGAGCGCCATGCCGGCGCTACTAGTCCCCCCGCCCAGCACGAGCGTCAACCAGGCCAGCCCGTGAATGCCGGCAAGCACGACAGCCATGGCGGCCAGCCCTACGCGCCGCCCGAGCACCGCGGCCAGCGTGCGCAAGCCTGCCGCTCGATCACTCTCGACGTCCACCAGCCCGTTGGCCAGGTGCAGCGCCGGCCCGGCCAGTGCGGCCAGCGGCAGCAGCAGTTCCGAGCGCGGCGGCCACTCCGCGCTGGCTCCATACCAGGCGTAGAGCGGCAGGATGGGGAACGCCACCGCGTAGGCCGTCCAGGCCCACGGCCCACCCTTCAGGAAGGCGTCGTAGGCCAGGCCCGCACCCAGCATGACCGCTGCCATGAGCAGCACGACCGGACCCAAGGCGGCTGCAGTCAGCAGCGCCAGGGCGCCGCAGGCCAAGGCCACGGCGACTGCGGTCCGCCGCGCCACCAGCCCGGCCGGGATGGGCTTGGCCGGTTTGCTGCGCGCGTCCAGGTCGGCATCGAAGTAGTCGTTGGACGCGCCGATGCTGAACTGCAGGGCCAGCATGGCCAGCGCCAGCACGCCGGCGATCGCCGGCGATGCCCCGGCCAGCAGCGCTAACCCCAGGACGAGCAGGGCGTTGAGTACGGACGGGAAGGGGTGAACCAGCCGCAGCGCTCCCGGGCGCAGGCGGCGCGGGCGCGCTGCGCCACGCGTCGGCACGCTAGATGAAGACGATCTCGTGGAAGCTGTCGACGAGGTAGCGGATGAGCATCGAGCGCGCCTCCGGCACGAGCGCCCGGCTGCCGCTGGCCAGGTAGTGGAGCGACGTGGCCGGCACCATCAGCTCTCCGGCGGCGGTTCGGCCGACGGCCGCCGGCGGTCCCCCGCCGGCGGCGTACAGCCGCTCCAGGTCCTGATCACCGAAGCCGCTGGCCTGTCGGAAGTCGTGTAGCACCTGGCGCACGCCACGCCGGATGGACCGGTCGCGCATCAACTCGGCGACCCACGCGTCGATGCGCTCGTCGGGCTGCTCGTCCAGCCGCTGGCGATATTCCTGGGGCGTGGCCGACAGGCCGGTGGCGGTCATCGTCTCCTCCGCGGGGCTCGGGAAGAGCCGATTATGTCACGCCGGCGGACCCGCCCCAGGGAGACCAGACCGCGGTCAGGCCGTCGCAGACGGTCGGAAGACCCGCACGAGAGCCAGGATCACCAGCTCGAGCAGCGTCCAGCCGATCAGGGCCACGATGGCGGCTACGTCCAGCGCCGCCTGGCCGGCGGGCACGCTGTCCATCGCGAACATGCCCCTGAAGGGAGCGACGAAGATCTCGCTGACGTCGTAGACGAAGCTGACGATGGGATTGGCCTCGCGTGCCGCCAGCAGCAACAGCACGATGCGCATCACCAGCAGGGCCTGGATCAGCCCAAAGATGAAGATGATCAACCGCTCCACCGTGGCCACCGGGCTGGCCCGGCGGGTGACCGTGCTCTCGGTCACGCTGTGGCCCTGCGGCCCGGCCACTTGCTCGTCCGTATGGGTTACGACGCGCTCATTCTCGTAGGTCATATTTCCTCCGTGCCCCCCGCTGACGTCCCCCACGCGCAGCGCCGTGGCCGCGTGTCCGCTACGGTGCACTCAGACGACGGCACAGGGCAATCCCGGTTAGGCGTCGGGCGCATTACAAGAAACGTGCACATGGCGCCCCCGGCAAGGAGCGAATGGACAAACTCGGCCTGGACCTCGACGGCTTCGATGTCCTGACCTTCGACTGCTACGGCACGCTGATCGACTGGGAGAGCGGCCTGCTGGCCGCCTATCGACAGGCGCTCGGGCCGCTCGAGCCCGTCGGCGACCGGCTGCTGGAGGCCCATGCGCGACACGAGACGCGCTGGGAAGCCGGTGAGTACATCCCCTACCGCCAGGTCCTGTCCCGCACGCTGCACGACGTAGCCGCCGACATGGGTTCCGCAACGATGCCCAACGCCCGGCGGACGGAGGCATTCGCCCTCTCGGTAGCCGACTGGCCGGCCTTCCCAGACTCTGCCGCCGCCCTGGCGGCCCTTGCCCAGCGCTACCGGCTGGGTGTCATCACCAACTGCGACGACGACCTCTTCGAGGCCTCGCGCCGCCGGCTGGGCATCAGCTTCGACTACGTGGTCACGGCCCAACGCGCCCGCTCGTACAAACCCGCTCGCCGGAACTTCGAGCTTGCCCTGCAGCTCATCGACCGGCCGCCGGCCAGGATCCTGCACGTTGCCCAGAGCCTCTTCCACGACCACGCCCCGGCCCACGAGCTGGGCCTGGCGACCGCCTGGATCGATCGGCGGCAGGGAGTCGAGGGCTTCGGGGCGACCCCGCCGTCGAGCGCGCGAGCGGACCTGAGCGTGCCTGACATGGCCACCTTCGCCCGGCTGGCGCTGGCACGCAACGACGCCAAGGAGCCAGTCGTTTGAGCGACGCCGGTGCCACCACCCCCGGCGCCAGCCAGCTGCTGCGCTCGCTCGGCCTGCTGGTCGACGGGCCGGCACGCTGGGGCGACCCGCCACGCGGAGCGGGGCCGGGCATCTTGATCATCGAGCTGCCCGGCGGCCAGGCGCAGGCGTTACTCGACCATAACGCCCTCCGGCGCTGGCTGGAGCGGGTGCCGGAGCTGCTGCTCGACGGTGAGCAGCCCAGCGCGGCGGAGCTCGCTCGGCGGCTGGAAAGCTTCTGGTTGCCCACCGAGCCGGTGCTCTACGTGGGCCGCTCACCACGCTCGATCGCCGCGCGTCTGGCGGCCATCTACGCCACTCCCCTGGGCGATGCGCGGCCAACCGCCGCCGGGCATTGGCTCAAAGCTTTGGCCGGCAACAGCTCGTGGCGCGTCTGGTGGGCCCTGACCGATGCGCACGAGGAATACGAGGACGCGCTGCTCGAAGAGATTGCGCAGCGCCAGCCGCCGGACACGCTATCGGGCTGGTCGGCGGACTCCCCGGTGCTGCCGTTCGGCAACCTGACCGACAGCTCGGGACGGCCGAAGGCCCATGGCCTGGAGCGCTCGTTGCGGGCCGGCGAACCGAGCGGCCCTGCGCCGGCACCCCCGACGAAGGCCGGGCGGCGACCGGCCGGTTCCAGGGCCGTCGCCAAGGCCCGTTCGGCGACGGCCCGCCCCCGAACGGCGACGCGCGCGGCATCGGCCCGTGCGCACGGGCCCGCCGCCCCCGAGCCAACCTACCTGTCGGCAGACGGCCTGCAGCGCCTCGAGGCGGAGCTCGAGCAACTGCGCAGCGCCGTCCGCCCGGGCGTCATCGCGCGCGTCAAGGCAGCCCGCGAGCTGGGGGACCTTCGCGAGAACTCGGAGTACGAGTCGGCCCGCAAAGAGCAGTCCTTCGTGGAGGGCCGCATCCAGGCACTCGAGCAGCTGATCAAGTCGACCGTCCTGGTCCGCGACACGCCCGCCGGCGACACCGTCGTCATAGGTTCTACGGTGACGGTCGTCCAGGATGGCGAAGAGCACACGTTCGAGCTCGTTGGCTCGAGCGAGGCCGATCCTGCGGCCGGCCGCATCTCCTACGCCTCGCCCGTTGGCCAGGCTCTGCTCGGCCGGCGGGTGGATGACGAGGTCAGCGTGCGCCTGCCGCGAGGCGAGGTGCGCTACGTCGTGCGCAACGTCGGCTAAACGCCGTCCCTCGCGTCCTGGGGCTAGTTTTGGCGGTTGAATGCCAGCACGGCGGCACCCAGCATGATCCCGCCCAGCAGGCCGACGATGAGCACGTCCTCCAGCAGCGTCAAGGTGTGCCCGAACACCGTCACGCCCAGGGCGGGGTCGCTGCCCAGGAAGACCTGCCTGATGGCATCCACGCCGTAGGTCAGCGGGTTGACCTTCGAGACGATCTCCAGCCAGAGCGGGACCTGGTTGACCGGAAAGAACACGCCGGCCAGGAAGATAAGCGGAAAGATGAGCAGCTGGATGATTAGCTGGAAACCCTGCTGGCTGGTCATGAACGAGGCGATGAGCAGGCCCAGCCCGGACAGGCCCATGGCCAGCAGCGCCACGATGGGCACCAGCCCGAGCACGATGGCGGGTGTCAGGCTCACGCCGACCAACGGCGCCAGCAGCAGCATCAGGCCGACCTGCAGCAGGGCCGTCAGCGTCGCCCCGGCGGCCTTGCCCAGCACGATGCCCGTGCGGCCGATTGGCGCCACGAGGATCTCGCGCAGGAAACCATACTCGCGGTCCCACACCACCGACACGCCCGCGAAGAGTGAGCTGGTCAGGACAGTCATGGCCACGATGCCCGGATACATGAACTGGATGAAGTCGACGCCCGGCGAGACTGAACCGATGACCCGCCCGAGGCCGGCCCCAAAGATGATCAGGAAAGCGATCGGGAAGGCGAAGGCGGAGACGATACGCGAGCGCTCGTTGACGAAACGCAGCAGCTCGCGATAGGCCACTACCCAGGTGCCGCGCCAAATCTCGGCCATCGCTCAGCCGAAGCGCCGGCGCACGGGCATGCCTGTCTGCAGCAGCTGCTGGCGCTCGTCCAGCTCGGCGTCCCGCATGTCGTGGCCGGTCAGCTTCAGGAAGACGTCGTCCAGGCTGGGCCGGCGCAGGCTGACGGAGGTCAGCGGCAGCGGGAAGCCGCGCACGAACTCGGGCAGGAAACGCTCGCCGTTGGGGGCGTGGAAGCGCACGACGCCGTCGGCCACCGTGGCTTCGCTGGAATATCGTCGGCGCACTTCTTCGGCGGCCCGCTCGTTGTCGGCCGTGGAGAAGGTGATCAGATCACCGCCCACGGATCGTTTCAGCCCGTCGGGGGAGTCGAGGGCCACGATCCGGCCGCGGTCGATGATCGCGATGCGCGCGCAGTACTCGGCCTCGTCGAGGTACTGCGTGGTCAGGAAGATGGTCAACCCCTCCCCTTCGCGCAGCCGGCGCAGGTAGTCCCAGATGTGCCGCCGAGTCTGCGGATCGAGGCCCAGCGTGGGCTCGTCGAGGAACAGCACGCGCGGCCGGTGGAGCAGGCCGCGGGCGATTTCCAGGCGCCGCTTCATGCCGCCCGAAAAGGTGCGCACGCTGCCCCGCCGGCGGTCCCACAGCTCGACCATGGTCAACAGTTCGCGGATGCGCGTTTCACGCACGTCGGCCGGCACGCCGTAGGCGTAGGCGTGGAAGCGCATGTTCTGCTCGGCGCTGAGGTACTCGTCGAGCGTGGGCGCCTGGAAGACAAGCCCGATCGAGCGACGCACCCCGCTCCGCTCCCGCACCACGTCAAAGCCGTTGACAGTCGCGCTGCCGGCGCTCGGGCGCAGCAGCGTGCAGAGCACGTTGATAGTCGTCGTCTTGCCCGCCCCGTTCGGGCCCAGGAAGCCGAACAGCTCGCCGGCCTCAACGTCGAACGTGACGCCCTGCACAGCCTCGATCGCGCCGAACCGCCGGCGCAGGTCACGTACATCGATCACTGCGGCAGTATGGGCACGGCGGCCGCAGACCGCCGGTGGCTAGTTGCCGGCGCGAAAGATCAGGCCCACCTCAGCGGCACTCAGCGTCAGCGACCCCGCCTCGATCTCGTAGCTCAGCGGACCGGCCGAGAGGACGGCCAGCACCCGCCGCTCGACCTCGTCGCGCGAACCCGGGCAGGCCATCCTGGTCAGGCCGATGGGCCCGAACTCGATGGTCGCCTCGCCCACCTCGGCCCGCGCCGTGCCCTGGTTGCAGCCCGCCTCCAGGGCAACCTGCCCGTCCTGGGCGATGCTCAGGCTGGCCCGCACGCCTGCCGGCAGGCTGCTCACCGCATCGCCGCTGATGATCGAGTCGAGCACCCAGGTCGTGCCCAGGAGCGGGCGATCCGGCTCAGCCATTTCGCGGTCGAGCAGGTTCACGACGCTGCTGCCGCTCTCGAGGCGCAGCTCATTCCCGTCCAGGACGACGAGCGGCCGCGAGCCAAGGAACTCCGCCAGCCACTCGTCCTGCGCGTGGCGGGCCGCGTCGCAGCCCATCTCCGTCGTGTGCATCTGGCCGACCTCCAGGACGCCGTCGACCACGGCATAACGGCCGCCCAGCAGGTTGCAGCCGGCGTCCGCGCCCAGATCCGCCGGCTCGAAGCTGAGCCGGATGCGCGTGCCCGGCACGAGCGCGACTCCGGCGCCGTCCAGCGTTACGGAGGTAGAAAGGAACGTCCGTCCGCCCAGGGCGGGCGTTGCCTCCGGAGTCGGCGATGCGCCGGCAGGCGGCAGGACGCTGCAACCGGCGACGACGAACAAGATCAAGAGGGGTACGTACTGGATCACGGTACGGTGACGGCAGCGAAGCACAGCGTGTTCCGCCGGCGACAGGCGCGGGCAGCCTACCTCGGCCGGGCGTGGCGGCTGACGACCTCGTAGAACCAGGCGAGCGAGTCATGCGTCCCGTTGGCGAAGCGCTTGCGCGCCTTCTGAGCGGGTGAAACTGGCTGATCTCACCGCCCACGTCGTGCAGGCTGCCGTCCGCTGCCCAGGTGCCACCCAGGGAGCGTCGGATGACCTCGCCCACATAGGCGCCGACATCGGCCTGAAATGAATCTGGAGCCGGACCGCTTCCCGGCGTTTCGAAGGTGGCGGTGATGAAGCCGTCCAGTCCGGCCAGGCCGGCGGGGCTGTAGTCGAGCCGGAGTCCAGGCGCCATGTCGGCCATGATGCCGACGAACGCCTCGGCCTGAGCAGTGATGGGACTCTGGCCGGTCGTCTCTGCTGCCGGCCCTGCTTCCACCGGCTCGTCGCCCTGTCTCGGCTTCCCTCGACTGAAGAAGCGCATTCCCGTACCTCCCTCTGTCGTTCCCTCCAGGGCCAGATGGTGACAGGCGGCTCCAGCACGGGCCCGAACTTCGGGGCGCTTGACAACACTTTGCACATACCCTAGACACACACTCTACAAAGCCTACTGGCACCCAGACCAGTGGCATACACGAAAGGGCAAGACCATGAAGAAGTTGCGGTTCGGGCTGGCCGGCGCATTGCTCGCCAGCGCTCTCATTGCAGGACCCGCGGCAGCGGCCCCGGGCCCACGCGACACCGACTGCCTGCGCAGCGGCATCGCCGTGCTGCAGGCGAACGGGGGCATCTCGTTCTTCGCGCGCAACGGCGTGCCCGTCTCGCTGATCGATCCCACCTCGAGTGAGATCCTGCCGCTGTCGACTGTGCTGCGGCTGCACCTGACCAACCCCGAGCTTTGGCCCTGGTGCTGATCCTCGGCTGAACCCGGAGCCTTACGATGCCGGGCGGGTCTCACCGCCCGGCATCGTCATTGCGGCGAGGGATTAGGCGTCTTAGTCGCCACCAGGCAGACCGACAGAAGCGTGTCCTCGCTGATGTCGTGCCAGTCGTGCAGCGAGTTGGGCAGGAACACGTACAGCTCCGGCCCGCTGTACGGGATCGACGTGCCGTCGGGCAGGCCCAGCTGCCCGCGACCACGCACGACCTGGCAGAACGCCACCTGCGGACTGGAGTGCATCACGAAGTGACCACCCGCCGCAATCTGGACAACCTGAACCTCGATGTCCCCCGAACGCAGGATGCTGGCCATTCGGACCAGGGACAACGGCTGGCCCTGCCAGTCGGCCAGCAGCCCGAGGTCCGGGTCTGCCAGAACGTCGGCGACAGTTGCTCCGTCGGCATCACTGAAGATGCTCACCCGCATCAGCTCACTCCTCCTGTTCGGTCTCGTTCGCCAGCCGCGCGCCGATCAGTTCGAGGACGGCCTCCACGGCGGCGACGCCGGTGCGCTCGGCTGCCTCGTAAGTGCCCGCCCCCGCGTGCGGGCTGGCGATGAAGTTGGGCAGTGCCCAGAGCTCCGAGTCAGGCAACGGACGCGTCTCGAAGTCGTCGACGGCAGCCCCGCCCAGCTGCCCCTCGCGCAGAGCCTCCAGCAGCGCCTCGAAGTCGACCAGTCCGCCGCGCGCAGTGTTGACGAGCCACGCGCCCCGGCGCATGCGGCGCAGGAAGGCTCGGTCGACGAGGCCGCGTGTATCCGCCGTCAGCGGCAGATGGAGGGAGACGGCATCACACGAACCAGTCAGCTCGTCCAGCTCGATGAGCGGTACTTCCGCCGTCCGCACCAACGGATCGTTGGCGACGACCTCCATGCCCAGGCCGAGCGCCATGGCCGCTACCCGCCGACCGACCTGGCCGTAGCCCACGAGCCCGAGCCGGGCACCGGCCAGCTCGCGGCCCAGGCGGCGCTCCCAACTGCCCTCCGCCGCGGCCTTGTGGTGCTCGATGATGTGGCGGGCCAGTGCGAATAGCAGGCCGATGGTCAACTCCGCCACGCCCTGGCTGTTGGCCCCCGGCGTAGCGCGAACCTGGACGCCCAGCTCGGCGGCGGCGTCCAGGTCGATGTTGTCCAGGCCGCTGCCGTACTTCACCACGACGCGCAGCGGGCCCGATTCGAGCACTCTCCTGCTGACCGGATCCAGCCCCACGACCAGCGCGGCGCAGCCCGCCACGAACGCGATCATCTCGTCCTCGTCGAGCGGTCGATCGACGGCCGGGTAGCGGACCTCGAGTGGCCCCGCCGACAGCAGCTGCAGGTGCCGGCCCGGAACCGCCCGGAAGGAGCGTGGCGTGACGGCCAGACGGGTCACTGCAACCGTACCGAACGGTGCTCGGCCTCCATCAGCGCAGCCAGCGCGCGGTAACGGGCGAGCAACGACCTGTAGTGGGCGTGACGAGCTGCATCGGGCCGGACCGGCTCGCCCGTGCGCTGCCAGTGCCGCGCCGTGTCGGCCAGATCCGCCACAGCCAAGTGGCCGGTCGCGACGGCAGCGATCAGCGCGTCGCCCAGCACACCCGACTCCTCGCGCTCCACCGGCAGCCAGTCGATGCCCAGCACGTCGGCCTTGATCTGGTTCCAGACTCGGCTCCGAGCGCCGCCGCCCAGCACCCGCGCGGTGGT
Source organism: Candidatus Limnocylindria bacterium (assembly GCA_035514295.1). Taxonomy (GTDB): domain Bacteria; phylum Chloroflexota; class Limnocylindria; order Limnocylindrales; family CSP1-4; genus JALYGJ01. The sequence goes on from DATKBB010000049.1 coordinate 16,222, forward strand.
CGGTCCCTGCCCGCTCGTGCCGGCCATCAGGCCTGCCCAGTCGGCGTACTGCAGCGCGATGCCCTCGAGCACAGCGCGGTAGAGACTGGCTTGCCCGTGGCCTGCCGATAGCCCCAGCCAGCCGGCCCGCGCTGCCGGGTCCGGCGGCAGCACGCGCCCCTGGAAGTGCGGGTACCACAGCAGCCCACCGGCACCCGGCTCGACCTCGGCGGCCAGCTGATCGAGCGCCTGGTACGCATCCGGCCGGTCCGTCCAGCGCGCCACCTCGTCGCGGAACCAGCGCAGGGCCAGCCCGCCGCCGTTGATGAAGGCCAGGTTGGTGAAGCGTCCCGGCACTACGGAGTGCGTGGCCATGAAGGTGTAGTGCCGGGTATCCGGCGCGAATCGCTCTGCGCACAGTGCGAAGACGCTGGCGGTGCCTGCGGAGTCGAAGGCCTGCCCGGGCTCCGTGATCGCCGCGCCCAGCGCTGCTGCCGCCTGATCCCCCGCGCCGGCCGCGATCGGCGTGCCGGCTGGCAGGCCGCTTGACCTGGCACCCTCGCCGGTCACCTCGCCGATCAGGTCGAAGGGCGCCACGATGCGCGGCAGCACGCGCCGCTCGATGCCCAGCGCCTCGATCAACTCGGGCGACCACTCGGCCCGCTCCGTGTCGCTGAGGTTGGTGAAGTGAAGATACGTGCGGTCGATGAAGGATTCGTCCGCGGAGAGGCCGGCAAGGCGGCCTGCCACGTACGCGCCGGGGACTACGAAACGGGCGATGCGCGCCAGCTCCGCCGGGCGCTCGTTCTGCCACCACAAGATCTTCGGACCGTGTGAGTAGGTCGGCGGGCAGCCGGCCAGCTGAGTGACTCGCTCCCGCTGGCCTGCCATCGACGCGATGTAGGGGGCGCAACGGGAGTCGAGCCAGGAGTCGAAGTGGCCTGCCGGTCGGTGGCTCTCATCGATGCCTCCCAGGCCCGACATCTGGCCCGAGAAGGCTACGCCTGCCACCGTCGCGGGCCGGCCGGCGGCGTCGAGCGCACGGCGGATGGTGCCGTAGGCGGACTGCTCGATCTCGGCCAGATCCTGCTCGACGACGCCGGGCCGAGGCGTCCTAAGCGAAACCTCCTCGAAGGCCTCTCCCAGGATCCGACCCTCGTCGTCCACGACCGCCGCCTTGGTGCCCATCGTGCCCAGGTCGCAGCCGACGAAGACGGCCATGGCTAACCCTGGTAACGCGGATTGGGCACGACCTGGGGCCCGTCCGGCCCGCGCACCACGAGCACGGGGAAGCCGCGCTCTTCGACCGTGGCGTAGTCGTGGCCGGCGTCGCCGACGTAGGCCGCGAAGAAGATCAGCGGCTCGTCGCCGACGTTGACGCTGCGATGGGCCCAGCCGCCGGGGATGTAGTTGACGGTGCCCGGGCGGATGGGCTCGACCGCGTGACGACCGTCCTCGGTAGCCATCACCAGCCGTCCCTCTCCACTCAGGCCGATGTAGATCTCGGAGCGATCGCGGACGGCGTGGAAGTGACCCTTGGTCATCATGTACTCGTCGCCGACCAGGCCCGGTTGCAGGATGGTCGTGGAGCACTGGAGCTCCGAGTTGAGCTCGGGAACAGGTATCGCCAGCACCCGATAGGCCAAATGATCCGCCGCCGAGCCGTCGAGGTACAGGCCGCGCATGTCGGACAGGCGGCGCTCGGTCACTGACAGCTCGGGCTCGAGCATGCCACTGCGCACGTCGAGCAGAACGGTGAACGGATCGAGGGCTGTGCTCATGCTCCATCACTCCTTTCCAGGTCGGCGACGGTCCTCGCTGCTTCGCGGGCCGGTCGAGACAGCAGTTCGGCGAGCAACTCGAACGGCACCCACCGGAGGGGCAGACGAGACAGGTCGACGCGCCGCTCGGCGGCCAGCGCGCGCGCCGCCTGATAGTCGGACAGCCGCGAGCCGGTCGAGCCGATGACCCGCAGGTGGCGGTAGTGGATCGTGTTGCCGTCCACGGTCGGGTCTCCCCGTAGCCCGGCAAAGACGTGCACGCGCCCGCCGACGTCGACGCTCTCCATCGCATAACGGACGGCTTCTCCCTCCGGCGCAGTGACGATCGCCATGGTGGGTACCCCGGAGAGCACTGCTCGGGCATCTTCGCCGGCCCCCACGACCGCATCCGCGCCCAGCTCGAGTGCCAGGCGGCGGCGTTCCGGCGAGCGCTGGGATACGACGACCGGGATGCCCATCGAGCGGAGGAGTAGGACGTGGAGCAGGCCCATCGGCCCTGCCCCTACCACCAGGGCGCAATCGCCCGGCTGGGCCTCGAGCAGGGCCAGGGCGTGCAGGCAGCAGGCCAGCGGCTCGAGCAGCGGCGCCAGCTGCGCATCGACGCCGTCTAGCGGCACCACATGCGCCTGCGGCACCGCCACCCACTCGGCCATGCCCCCGTCGCGGTCGACGCCGATCGAGCGGCGCGAAGGGCAGCGGTTCTCGAAGCCGGCCTGACATTCCTTGCAATTGCCGCAGCCCACGTCGGGATGGACGCCCACCGCCGTGCCGTCGGGCAGCACCCCGCCGATCTCGTGGCCGGGGATCAGCCCCGGCCGCGGGGCGGTCGCCGTCAGGCGCCGGTCGGTGGGGCAAAGGCCCACGCGTAACACACGGACCAGGACTTCACCCGGCCCCGCCACGGGCCGCTCAACCTCACCCAACACGGCGCGCCCGGGGGCCGCAATCTGGATGGCTCTCATCGGAGCTCGGCCAGTCGCACTTCGCGGTCCTCGCCGAGCGAGCGATTGACGGCGGCGACGACCTCCAGCGCGCGCAGGCCGTCGGTCAGGTCGGTGCGTGCCGGTTGGCGTCCCAGGCAGGCCGCCACGAAGTGGGAGTCCTCGGCTCGATAGGCGTCCGCGAAGAGGTGTGCCCAGCCGTGGATCGTGTCTCGCCGGGCGTGCTCGCGGGTCACGACGAGCGGTCCTTCGCTGGGACTGCCCACGAGCAGCATCCCTTGTGTGCCGTACACCTCCGCCCGAGCGTCATAGCCGTAATCTGCAGGGCAGGCGCCATCGATGTGGGCGATGACCCCCTCGTCGAGCGACGCCTGCACAGCAAGGACGTCCACGAAGCCGGGGTGCTCGGCGGCGATGTCCGGCCGCTTGGCGGCCCTGCCCAGGGCGCGTACGGTCACGTACTCGCAGCCGGTCAGCCAACGCACGGTGTCGATGTCGTGCGAGTTGACCTCGGCGATCAGGCCGCCCGAGCGAGCCACGTCCCAGGCCCACGGCGGCGGCAGGCCCGGGCCGCGCGTGGTGGAGCGGACGTACAGCGGCTGGCCGATGGCGCCCTGCCCGATCAACTCGTGAGCACGCCGAAAGCCGGCATCGAACCGGCGCATGAAGGCCATCATGAAGACGTTGCCGGACTGGTCCAGCGCCCGCTCGATGGCCCGCCCCTCCTCGACCGACGAGGCCAGCGGCTTCTCGCACAGCACGTGCTTTCCCTCGCGCAGCGCGGCGACGGCCAGCTCGGCGTGGGTGAAGGTTGGCGTGGCGATCACCACCGCCGCTACGCGCTCGTCGGAGAGTGCGGCCAGCGGGTCGGCGAACTGCTCGCAGGCCAACTCCTCGGCTGCCCTAACGCGCGCCTCCTCGGCCGGATCCGCCACGCCCACCAGGCGGGCGCCGGGAATGCCGCCGGCGAGGTTGCGGGCATGGACCAGCCCGGCCCGTCCGGCACCAACGACGAGGACGCCCAGCGTGCTCACCTGACGCGCTCGCCTGTCACCCGGCGCCGCCACTGGTCGAGCGCCACGACGGCGACGATGATCAGGCCGTTCGAAACCCGTTGCCAGAACTCGGGGATACCCATGATGCTCAGCCCGTTGCCCAGCACACCGATGATCAGCACGCCCAGCACGGTGCCGCTGATCGTTCCCTGGCCACCGAACAGGTTCGTGCCGCCCACCACCACCGCCGCAATGGACTGCAGCTCCATGCCCTCGCCCATCAGCGCGTTGGCGCTCGATAGCCGGCCGGCGAGCAGTATCCCGCCGAGGCCGGAAAGCAGGCCGGAGACGGAGTAGACCCAGAACTTCGTGCCGCCCACGTTGATGCCAGAAGCGTGGGCCGCCTCGCGATTGCCGCCCACGGCCAGGGCAGCCCGACCCAGCTTGGTGCGCACGACGATGAAGGCGGCCACGATGGCGATCAGGCCGAACATGATTCCGATCAGCGGCAGAGGGCCGAGCGTGCCTGCCCCCAGCGTGCTGACCGAGTCGGGCAGCTGGCGCCCCTCGACCACCCGCGCGAAGGTGGGCACGGGCAGGCCGTCGGTGACGAGCAGGGCGACCCCCCTTACTGCCGCAAACGCTCCCAGCGTGGCGATGATGTCCGGCACGTGCAGGAAGCGGATGACCGAGCCGTTGATGGCGCCGACCACGAAGCCGGCCGACAGCCCCAACAGCCAGGCCAGCGGCTCCGGCCAGCCCCAGTGGGCGAAGGCGACGGCCATCAGGCAGCCTGACAGGGCGGCCGTGGCGGCAACCGACAGGTCGATGCCACCGGTCATGATGACCAGCGTCTGGGCCATGGCCAGGATGCCCACCACCGACACCTGGCGCATGACGTTGAGCAGGTTCCTGTCGGTCAGGAAGTGCGGGCTGAGCAGCGAGAAGATGACCACCAGTAGGAGCAGGATCAGAAAGGCGCCACCGCGGCCTCCGACGTAACCCGCCAGGCGGGCGAGGGGGCCCGGCCCAGCCGCGGGGGCTGTCGTTGGGCTGTCCAGCTCAGCCACGGACGCCACCTGCTGCTGCCATGATCGCCTCCTCACTTGCACTCGGCTCGTGGACCGCCGCGACCTGACCGGCGGACATCACGACGATGCGGTCGCCCAGCGTGCGCGCCTCGACGATCTCGGACGTTCCGTAGAGGATGGCCGTGCCCTGCTCGGCCAGCTCGCGCACCAGCTTGAAGACCTCCTCCTTGGCGCCCACGTCGATGCCCCGCGTGGCATCGTCGAGGATCAGCACCTTCGCCTGCGCGCACATCCAGCGTCCGAGCACGACCTTCTGCTGGTTGCCGCCCGACAGGGTCCCCGCCAGCTGCTGCGGCCCGCGCACGCGAATGTCCAGCTCTTCCACGTAGCGGCCGGCCAGCGCAAGCTCCGCCCCCTGGTCGATGAGCGGTCCGCGCGCGACGCGATCGAGCGAGGCCAGGCTCAGGTTGGCGGCCACCGACAGCTGCGCCACGATGCCCAGCCGACGATCCGGGGCGACATAGCCCAGTCCGAGCGCGATGGCGTCCCTCGGCGAGCGGATGCGCACGGCTCGCCCGTTCATCTCGAGCGAGCCGGCGTCGGTCGGCTCGAGGCCGAAGAGCGCACGGGCCAACTCGGCCCGGCCCGACCCGACGAGCCCGAAGACGGCCACGATCTCACCCGGGCGGAGGTCGAGGTCCACCTCCTGGAGCCTGGGCAGGAGCGAGAGCCCGCGGACGCGCAGGAGCGGCTGGCTGGTTGACGCGGCCACGGTCGGCGTGGGCGCCACTTCTGCGGCATGCAGGTCGCGACCAACCATCAGGCGCGCCAGCTCGGTCTCGTCCACCTCCCCGGTGGCCCGGCGCGCGACCACGCGGCCGTCGCGCAGGACCGTCACGCGGTCGGCGATTTCCATGATCTCCCCCAAGCGATGAGAGACATAGATGACGGCGACACCGGAGGCGCACAGGTCGCGAATGATCGCGAACAGGCGCATCGCCTCCGGCTCGGAGAGAGCGGAGCTGGGCTCGTCCAGGAGCAGCACGCGGGGATTCAGGGAGAGGGCCTTGGCGATCTCAACCAACTGGCGCTCGGCCATCGTCAGGCGCCGCACGCTGACCTCCGGCGAGGCCTCCAGGCCCACCATCTCGAGATACCCGCGCGCCTCCCCGCGCAACTTCGTCCAGTTGACCAGCCCGCGCCTGCCCGGCCAGCGGCCCAACAGCACGTTCTCCGCCACGCTGAGCGGGGGCACGAGGCTGAGCTCCTGGTAGACGATGCCCACGCCCGCCCGGCTGGCCAGTTCCGGCGAGCCGAACCGAACGGGCTGGTCGCCCACAGTCAACTCGCCCGCATCAGGCACGACCGAGCCGGCTATGACCTTGATCAGAGTCGACTTGCCGGCGCCGTTCTCGCCCAGCAGGGCGTGGACCTCGCGGGCGTCGACTTCGAGGTCGACGCCCGCGAGAGCCTGAACGCCGGGATATCTCTTGCGGATCCCGCTGGCAGTCAGTGCCCGGGCGGGATCTACTGGCACTGCGCCTTGATGTCCTCCCAGTCCGTCTCGGGTAGCGAGGGCTCGGGATAGAACAGGTCGGCGTTAGCTTGATAGGCGGTCCGTGGCCGGATGTCCTCGAACTCCGGGACGTCGAGGCCGCAGGCGAGGCGGACCGCGAAGTCCGTTCCGAACCAACCCCACTCCGGGAAGCCGTGATGAGTCTCGGCGATCAGCCTGCCGTCGCGGATCGCGTCGGCTGACTCGGGCGTCACGTCGTTGGTGAAGATCGATACGGTGTTTTCCATCGGCTCGCCGGAGCCGTTGGTGTTGAGGCGATTCTCGCGTTCGGCAGTCAGCATGGCCCCCAGGCCCATCTCGTTCGATGCCGCCCAGACGAAGTCGAGCTCGTCAGCGCCGAAGCGAGTGTAGAAGTCCTCGGCACAGGCGATGCCCCGCTCGCGGTTCCAGTCCGCCGCGCACGGCTCCGCCAGGATGTTGATGCCGGGGTAGTCGGCGATCACGGCGTTGAAGCCGTCCAACCGGGCCTGCGAGAAGAACGTGCCGGCGATGCCCTCGATGATCACGCCGTTCGCGGTGATCGTGGCCGGGTCCACGTCGGCGTACAGCTCCTCCCACCAGGCGAGGTCCAGGTAGGTGTCAGGCGGAGCGTCGACCTGCTCGCCGGTGCCCAGCACGCCGGGACCGCCGAAGAAGTCGAGCACGGAGTAGGCCGAGACCATCGCCGCTTGCGTGTTGTCGAAGCCGATGTAGGAGGCGATCTCGACGTCGGACTGCTCTTCCAGCAGGTTGACCATGATCACCGGGATGCCGGCCTGGTTGGCGGCCTGGATGCCCGGCTTGACGGCCTCCGTGTCGGCCGGCGAGATGGCGATCACGTCGACGTTCTGCGAGATGTAGTCCTCGATGATCGCCAGCTGATCGGCGAAGGCCGTATGCGTGGTTGGCGAGCGGCTGATGACCTCCACCGAGAAGCCGGCCTCATTGGCCTGGGCGGCCGCCCGCTCGAAGAAGTCGGTGGCGGTCTGGAAGACGCCGGTGATATCGGGCGGCGTCCAGCCGATGACGATCGGCTCCTGCCACCGTCCGCCGGCAGGGTCAGTGGCCGGCGCGGGCGAAGGTGCGCCCGGCGGCGGCGTCGCCGGCACCGGCGTCGCCGGCGGAGGCGTGGCGGGCCCCGGCGTGGCCGGTGCCGCAGTACAGGCGGCGGCGCCCAGCACGAGCACCAGGCCGAATGTCAGTGGTCTGCGCATGTTCTCCTCCTCGCTGCCTAACGTTTACTTGGATTCATGACGCGTTCCGCTTCTTCGCTCAGCTGCCACCTCCTCCGGGTTGCCCGCCTCAGACGACCGTGTAGCCGCCGTCGACGACTAGCTCGGTCCCGTTCATGTAGCCAACGGCATCCGACGCGGCAAAGACGATCGCGGCGGCGATCTCCTCCGGCCGCCCCAGGCGGCGCGCGGGCCGGCTCTCGGACAGCATTCGCTCGTGCTGCTCTGGGTCGCTGGCCGAGGCGATTGCCTTTTCGACGAGCGGCGTGCGGGTCGTGCCCGGGCAAACCGACACCGCGCGGATACCGCGCGCCGCGAAGTCCGCGGCGATCGAGCGGGTGAGCATGATGAGCCCGGCCTTGGAGACGTTGTACGCTGGCTGGCCGGGCACCGCGACGATCCCCGCCTCGCTGGCCACGTTGATGATCGTGCCGGACCCCTGGTCCAGCATGACCGGCAGGGCTGCCCGCGCCAGCGCCACGGCTGCCCGCAGATTGACGGCCATCAGCCGGTCGAAGGCCACCATGTCCATGTGCTCGAGCGTCGCCAGGAAGTGGATACCGGCGTTGTTCACGAGACAATCGAGCCGGCCGGCGGCCCGGACGCAGGCCGACACGATGCGCTCGGGTGCGCCCTCGCTCGTGATGTCGCAGCGCTCGAAGGCGCCACCGGCCCGCGCGGTCAGCTCGCCTGCGACCTCATTGCAGCGCTCCTCGTCCAGGCCGACGGCCATCACCCACCAGCCGGCGTCGCCCAGGGCCAGCGCCGTCGCGCGACCTATGCCGCCGGTCGCGCCGGTAACAATCGCTACCCGCTGCGTCATACGGCCAGCCTGATCACGCCCCGGTCGACGCCTGCCCGCGCGGCGAGGTCCTGATTCACGACCTGCACCTCGATCTTCGTCCTGTCGGCGCGGTGCCAGGCCCTGTAGAACTCGAACAGCTCGCCGCTGTCGTCCCAGGCCACCGACTCCACGTAGAGCAGCGGCGCTCCGGCTTCCATCTCCAGCAGCTGGGCCAGCTCACCTTCCGCAACCACCGCCTCGACCACCCTTCGGCCGCCGGCTACGTTGAGTCCGGCACCGTCCGACAACGCGCTGTAGAGCGAGCCCCCCACCAGCTCGGCGTCCATCACGGCAGGCGCCAGGCGCTCGACGAGGTAGCTCACGACATACATCACCGCGCGCTCGTCTACCCAGCGCAGGCGTTCCAGGACGACGCCGCGGGCGCCGGCCTCGAGTCCCAGCGCCTCGGCCGCGAAGGAGGGCAGCGGCTCGACCTCTCGCCGCAGCACGCGCGATCGCACGTGGTGGCCCTTGCGCGCGGCTTCCTGGAAGAAGCCCTGTGAAGACTGGAGAAACCACAGCTCTGGGGCGTGCTGGGCCACGAAGGTGCCGCGGCCCTTCTCGCGTCGGATGACGCCTTCCGCCTCCAGTTCAGCCAGGGCCTGGCGAACAGTGGTGCGCGAGACGTCGAAGTGCTGGCATATCTCCGGCTCGGAGGGAAGGCGGTCGCCTGGCCGCCATCGCTCTGCTCTCACTTCCTGCTCGAGAATCTTCCTGAGCTGGAAGTAGAACGGAACGGGCGAGTGGCGGTCGATGCGGGCAGACGGCAGTGTGGTCGGCAGCATTTGTCCCTACAGGATGACTTTATGATGTCATCCGACCGACTGTCAATCCGCTTGTTGCGGCGTTTTCAGCCGCTGCCAGCTCTGAGCGGTTCGGCGGCGGCGGCCAGCGCATCGAAGCGTTGCTCGTCCATCTCCAGCTCGAAGACCTCGGCGATGTGCGATGTCCAGCCGTACAGGAAGTAGCGCCAGCCGTCCTCCATGCGCAAATCCTGCTCGCGTGCCTGCAGTCGCGCCTGGGCCAGGAACTCGAGCTGGCCTCGGTAGTTGAACTCCCAGGCGATACCCGCCTGCGGGAAGCGGGCCGCGTTGCTGATCGGTGATCCGGGCCGATCCTTGCCCAGGCCGGTGGCGTTGACCACCAGCGAGTGCGCCGGCAGGGAGCTCACGATCGCGTCGTTGTCCTCGGCCGAGCCCACGGCCTGGTACTCCACCGGCACGTCCCGGGCCAGCCGGGCGTGCACCTGGCGCAGGCTTTCCAGCCGCTCCGCTGAGCGGTTGGTCACCACGATTCGTGCCGGAGGCTGGTCAAGCTGCAGCAGGCGCGCGCTGAAGGCCGTGCCCGAGCCGCCCGCGCCGAGGCAGGCCACGGCCGAAGCCGGGTGGCGGCTGAAGTAGTCGGCGCCGCCGATGTCCACGAAGGCCCGCCAGGAGGTAATGGGGTCCTTGGCCCAGCCGAGCAGTCGGTCGCCTCGTTTGGCGATGCAAGAGACCTCGCCACACAACTCGCTCCACTCGTCCAGCGCGCTGAACGACGCGCCGGCGTGGCGGTAGACGGAGACCTTGTGGGTAGTGACCAGGGCTCCCCGCGCCTGCGGGTCCTGGCGCAGCTCTTCGAGCGCCCGCCGGAACGCGCCGGGCTCCGCGTCGAGAGGAATGTCCAGCCCGACCAGCTCCGCCTCGACGCCCAGCATCTGGGCCCAGCGCGGGAAAAGGTGTCTTATCTGCGAGCCGGACGTGTCGACGCCGATGAAGTACATCCGCTCCATCGCCGCTCCTCCACGCTGTGGTGATCTCGCTACAGGTTAATCCAGCAGCCGGCGCGGCCCAGGACCGTGCTCGCGACCGGTCACGCGACGTCTGCACGATCATTGGCAGGCGTCCGATCAAGCACTCAGGAGTCGACCGATGGAAATCCAGCCCAAGCCGCCCACGACCAAAGCGCCGCCCGAGACGTTCACCGGCGATGCCTGGCTCGACGTGATCGTCAGGGCTGACCCGCCTTCCCGGATGCGCGTCAGCGTCGTGCGCTTCGCCCCCGGCGCGCGCAATGCCTGGCATGCCCATGCCCTGGGGCAGACGCTGCACGTGACGGAGGGCATCGGGCGTGTTCAGTCGCGTGGCGGGCCCGTCCTGAAGGTCAGCGCGGGCGACACGATCCGTACGCCGCCCGGCGAGTGGCACTGGCACGGAGCCGCACCGGACCACTTCATGACCCACCTGGCCATGTGGGAGGCGCCCGAGTCCGGCGCCGAGACGGATTGGGCTGAGCAGGTTTCGCAGGCAGAGTATTTGGGCGTGCGCTGAGCGGCTGCCGCCCTCGTCCGCACGCCCGAGTGACACGGAGTGGGGCCGCCGCGGCCCAGCTTCAGCCCTCAGCTCAAGGTTTCTGCGCCGGCGCCGACGTCGTAGCGACGTCGACCTCGTTACCGGCGGGGTCGGCCAAAGTCCAGAACGCCTCCTCGACGTTGTGCCGGACGAGGCGCCCGCCGGCTGCGAGTCCGGCCGCCACGCGCGACTCGGCCACGTCCCACGGCACCCACACGCATGGATGGATCGAACCCGCGCCGTCCGCGCGCAGCTGCTCCAGCTCCTCGAACCAGAAGGGCGCGAGGCGGTCGTGGTTGTCGACGAGGTCCTCGTCCGGGCTGTCCGGCCTGGGCTGGTAGCCGAGCACGGCCTGCCAGAAGGGCATGATCTGTCCTCGCTCCAGCGCGCCCGGGATGATGGACAGGCTTTGGATCGCCGACGGATTTGGGCTGAGCCCCAACTCCTGGGCCCTCTTGGCGATCTCCCGGGCCAGGTCGAGCTCCCGCTGCACAAGGCCAAAGTTCTCGCCCTTGAACGCCCGCAGCAGCACTGTCACGCCGTCCGCCCGGATGTCGACGTGCGGCGCGTCCCCCTCCCCCACGAGGCCGCTCAGCGCATCGACGAACCGCGCGGCGGCGGCAAAGGAGTCGGCTCGGAAGAACGCGTACGCGCCCTCGGGCAGCACGCGCCAAGCCTCGGCGCCTTCAGCGGCGTGGAACTCCTTGGAAAAGATCCGGTCCGTCACTAGGTACTCCCTCGGGCCTGCTCAGCCCACCGCCTGCTTCACGAGTTCGGCGATCTTGGCCTCGTCGGCCGAGGTCAACTTCGTAATGGCCCAGGAGGTGGGCCACATGCCGCCTTCATCGAGGTTCGCCGCGGAATTGAAGCCGAACGTCGCGTACCTGTCGTTAAATTTCGACGCAGCGGTGAAGAAACAGACGATCTTGCCCTCCTTGTTGGCATAGGCGGGCATCCCGTACTAGGTCTTGGGCGAGAGGTCGGGCGCGCTCTCCTTGACGATGGAATGGAGCCGCTCACCGATTGCGCGATCCGCCTCGGGCATCTCGGCCAGCTTGGCCAGCACGTCGCTTTCTCCGTCGGCCTTGCCGCGCCGGCCGCGGCGCCCCTCGGCCTTCAACTCCTTGGCGCGCTCTTTCATCGCGGCGCGCTCTTCGTCTGTCCATCCCTTGGCTGTCTTGCCAGACGAGCTGTCGGACTTGGCGGACTTCTGGGTTTCCTTCATTGGCGAACCTCCTCTGCGGCTCTGGGCGGGGATCAACTTTCATGCTAGGGCACGCGGGCTCGACACTCGCTCGGCGGGAGTGTCCATCCGTCCGCGGGAGGGCTGCGCTCCCTGACACTGGCGACTACAGGTAGCGTTAGCCGGCAGCACGTCGGAGGACAGACGGTCCGGCGGCTCGCCTGAGCTGGCTCACGCGCACTGCTCGGGTGAGTGACGGGCACTGCGCCCTCATGTCTCCGCCGCCTGCAGCTCAGGCCGCCGGCTAACGCTACAGGCGTTCGCGCGTGTCATGGGCCGGCCGTCGCGGCCCGTCACTGCGCCGTCCTGAGTCGCGCGGCCCCTGCCTGGTTCTACGGCCAGCCGGCGTGCGGAACGTTGACGCGTGCTGTGAGGATCTGACCCGTCTTCGCCTCCATCAGCTCGTCCATCCGGTCGGGGCCGAACCACTTGGCCACGACCATGAAGAGCGTCCTGCCGTCCTCGCCGCCCAGCATGCAGGCGTAGCATGGGCGGTCGAGCTCGATCCGCTCGAAAACCTCACCGCCCTCCCGGACGCGCTGCACCACTCCGCCGTCGCCCGGCTGGACGTCGCTGGTCCACACGGCGCCCTCGGCGTCGAGACAGATGCCGTCGCCGGTGACATCCGCCCACAGCCGCCGGTTCGACAGGCTGCCGTCGGCGCCGATGTCGAAGGCGGTCAGCCGACGCGCGAACGACTCGGCCACGATGAGGGTGCGGTTGTCCGGCGTGACGGTCATGCCGTTCGGGAAGGCCAGGCCGTCGGCCACCTCGCGCGCCTCGCCGTCCGGCGTTACGAGCACGATCTTGCCCGGCGCCTGCCCGCTGGCTATGACCTCGTTGAAGTCGGCGAAGTCGAAGTTGATCGTGTTGACGTAGGCGTTGCCTCGTCCGTCAACCGTGATCTCGCTGACGCCGTACGGCGCGATACGACTCAGGTCAGCATGCCGGACGCGTGATCCGTCGGGCTCCACGCGGCTCAGCTCAGGGCCGGTGACCAGCATTCGTCCATCGGGCAACCAGTTCACGGCCCAGCCGCTCTCTCCGCCCCCGGGCCCAATGACCTCGCGTCGCCCGTCGAGGTCGACGGCCACGATCTGGTTGGCTCCCCAATCTGAGAACCAGAGTCGACCTGCGTGCCAGCGCGGCGACTCACCCATGCCGAACCCGTCCAGCAGGACCCGTATCTCGACCTGCGACGCCTGCACCATCGGTAGTCTCCTCTCCCCACGATTCACTGGTGCAGACGGCGCCAGGCGGCAGAACTCATCGCCGGGGGCGAGCTGGGTCAGGCGGTCACTACGGTCAGGCCCAGTGCGCGAGCCGCCTGCGCCTGGCGGAGATCGAACGTCAGGAAGCCAACCCCAGGTGCGGAGACCCGTTGCGCAGCCGCCAGATGGAGCGCATCGAGAGTACGCGCGCCGATCGTCTCCGCGATCATGGCCGCCGATTCGCAGGTGGCCTCATCCAGCTCGATGATGGCGAAGGGCCGATGACGCCCGCCGACCACACTCACCCCGCCATGCCTACCGCCCGCAACGGCGCGACACGGCCTGGGCCATCAATCGGGCCCACTGGCTCGCCGGCCGTTACTTGCACCTGTACGGGCGAGGGCCCGCCGAGATCGT
>DATKBB010000050.1:0-8040 GCA_035514295.1 Candidatus Limnocylindria bacterium
CTCAGGCGACGGCAACCTCTCCGGCCAGCCACTCGTCCAGCGGCCGCACGTCCGCTACGCCCGCGACGACCTCGGGCAGGAGCGAGGCGGCCGCGGCGAGCGCCGTTTCGATGGCTGTCAGGCAGAGCACGCCCTCGGCCACGGACGCCAGGCGGATCTCGCCGGCGTCGCGCACCGCGCCGGACTGGGGCGAGGGCGTGTTGACCACGAGCAACACCTCGCCCGACGCGATCGCGTCGAGCACGCTCCGCCGGCTGCTCCCCTCCTCGCTCACGCGGCTCAGCCGCTCCACCTCGTAGCCCAGCGCGTCCAGCGCAGCGGCCGTGCCGGAGGTGGCACAGAAGCGGTAGCCCACCGCCGCCAGGTCGCGCGCCAGCTCGGGCAGCGAGCCCTTGTCGCGGTCGGCCAGGGAGAGCAGCGCCAGCCCGCCGCGCTCTGTCGGCACCGGCGGATTCAGCGAGGCAGCCAGCAGCGCCTTGGCCATCGCCACGCGCGCGTCGGAGTGGAGGCCTATGACCTCGCCCGTCGACTGCATGGCCGGGCCCAGCGATGGATCGACGCCGCGCAACTTGGTCGTCGAGAAGACCGGCGCCTTGACCGCCACCAACCCCCGAGCCGGCAGCAGGCCGCCATCCCAGCCCATGTCCGCCAGCCGCTCGCCCAGCGCCACGCGGGTGGCCAGCTCGATCATTGGCACGCCGGTGACCTTCGACATGAAGGGTACCGTCCGGCTGGCGCGCGGATTGACCTCGAGCAGGTAGACGCCGTCCTCGCGCACGATGAACTGCGCGTTGATCAGCCCGCGCACGCCCACCGCCAGGGCGAGCCGGGTCAGCGCATCAACCACCATCTCCTGCTCGATCACCCCGATGCGCTGCGGCGGGTAGACGCCCACCGAGTCGCCGGAGTGGACGCCCGCCCGCTCGACGTGCTCCAGCAGCCCCGGGATGAGCACCCGCTCGCCGTCCGTGATGGCGTCGACGTCGAGCTCCAGGCCCTCCAGGTAGGCGTCCAGGCGGACCGGCCGCTCCTGGTCGATGGCCGCCGCTCGCTCGACCAGGCGGGCCAGGTCGGCCGGACCGTAGGCGAAGTCCACGGCCAGGCCACCGATGACGAAGCTGGGCCGCACGATCAGCGGGTAGCCCAGCCGCTCGGCCACGACCAGCGCTTCCTCGGCCGAGGTGGCCATGCCCCCCTCCGGCTGGGGGATGCCCAGCCGCTCGACCAGGCCGGCGAAGCGCGTCCGTTCCTCGGTCAACTCGATTGCTTCGGTGGTCAGGCCGCGCAGCGGGATGCCGGCGTCAGCCAGCGGCTGGGCGAGGCCGAGCGGAGTCTGCCCGCCAAACTGGATGAAGGCCTCGGGCGGACCTGTGGGCGGCACGGACTCGGCGTGCAGGACCTCCAGCACGCTCTCGGCGTCGAGCGACTCGAAGTAGAGCCGCGAGGAGGCGTCGAAGTCGGTCGAGACGGTTTCCGGGTTGGAGTTGACCATCAGCGCCTGCCAGCCCAGCCCGCGCAGCGCCGCGGCTGCCTGCACGGCGCAGTAGTCGAACTCGATGCCCTGCCCGATGCGCACCGGCCCCGAGCCGATGACCAGCGCGGCCGGGCGGTCGACAGGCGGAGCCTCCGGCGGCGAGCCGGCGGCGGCGTACGTCGAGTAGAAGTAGGGCGTTTCTGCCGGGAACTCGGCGGCCGAGGTGTCGACCATGGCGAAGCCCGGCCGCAGGCCCATCCGGGCGCGTCGCGTCGCGATCTCCTCGCGCGGAATGCCCGTCAGCGTAGAGATGTCGCGGTCGCCGAAGCAGGCCCGCTTGGCCGCCGCCAGCAGTTCGTCGGGCAGCCCTTCGCCGGCCTCGCGCAGCCTTCGCTCCAGGCCGACCAGCCGCTCCATCTCCGACACGAACCAGGCGGAGATGCCGGTGGCCGCCTGCAGCTCCGCGCCGGGCACCCCGCGGCGCAGCAGCGCCAGCAACCGCCACAGCCGCGAGTCGGAGGGTGCCAGGAAGGAGCGCAGGGCCTGGGGCGCGCGCGGCTCTGCGGCCAGCCCGTCAAGTGCCGGCACCCAGGCCGGGTCCTCGGAGAGGAAGCCGGCGCCGGTCTGCTCCAGGCCGCGGAGTGCCTTGTTGAGCGCAGCACCGAAGGTGCGCTCGATGGCCATCACCTCGCCGGTAGCCTTCATCTGCGAGCCCAGCGAGCGATCGGCGCCGGGGACCTTGTCGAAGGGGAAGCGAGGCAGCTTGACGACGAGGTAGTCGAGCGCCGGCTCGAAGGCGGCCACGGTCGTGCCGGTGATGGCGTTGGGGATCTCGGCCAGCCGCCGCCCGACCGCGATCTGGGCTGCCACGCGCGCGATCGGGTAGCCCGTCGCCTTGGAGGCGAGGGCGGAAGAGCGCGAGACGCGCGGGTTGACCTCGATGACCGCGTACTCCGTGTAGTCGGGCGAGAGCGCGAATTGGACGTTGCAGCCGCCCTCCACGCCCAGCGCCCGGATGATCGCCAGCGCGGCCGAGCGCAGTCGTTGGTGGACCGGGTCGGGCAGCGTCTGGACCGGTGCCACGACAATCGAATCCCCCGTGTGCACGCCCAGCGGGTCGACGTTCTCCATCGAGCAGACCGCGATGCAGGTGTCGTCCGCGTCGCGCATGACCTCGTACTCGACCTCCTGCCAGCCGTCGAGGTAGCGCTCGACGATGACCTGGCCGATCGGGCTGGCGCGCAGCCCGGTACGGATCCGCTCGCGGTACTCCTCCTCTGTTGCCACGATGCCCCCGCCCGAGCCGCCCAGGGTGAAGGCAGGCCGGACGATGGCCGGCAGGCCGATGCCGGCCAGCGCCGCATCGGCCGCGGCCTGCTGCTGCGCGGCTCCCGTGCCCTCCACGATCTCCGAAGCTGGGAACGGCTGGCCTATGCGCGCGAGCAGCTGGCGGAAGAGCTGCCGGTCCTCGGCCATCTGGATGGCCTCCAGCGGCGTGCCCAGCAGGCGCGTTCCGTGGCGCTCCAGCACGCTGGCCTGCGACAGCTCCAGCGCCAGGTTGAGCGCTGTCTGCCCACCGAGCCCGCACAGAATGCCGTCCGGGAGCTCCCGCTCCAGGATGCGCTCGACGCTGGCCACGCTGATCGGCTCGAGGTAGACGACGTCGGCCACGCCGGGATCGGTCATGATCGTGGCCGGGTTGGAGTTCAGCAGGATCGTGCGCACGCCCTCGTCGCGCAGGGCGCGGCAGGCCTGCGTGCCGGCGTAGTCGAACTCGGCCGCCTGGCCGATGATCACCGGCCCCGAACCGACGATCAGTACGCTGCCCGGCTTGGCGGCGGGCGGCCGAATCACCGGGCGGCGGACTCCGCCACACGGGCCAGGAAGCGGTCGAACACCTCCGTGGCATCGAGCGGCCCGGGCGAGCCCTCGGGGTGGTATTGCACCGTCTCGATGGGCTTCGAAGAGTGACGCAGGCCCTCGACCGAACCATCGTTGAGGTTGCGCTGGCTGACCACGAAGCCCGACTCGCGGGGCAGGCTGTCGCCCACGACCTCCACCTCGTGGTTCTGGGCGGTTACCTGCACCTTGCCGCTGGCCAGGTCCTGCACCGGGTGGTTGGCGCCGTGGTGGCCAAAGCGCAGCCGGCGCGTCTGCGCCCCGGCGGCGCGGCCGACGATCTGGTGGCCCAGGCAGATGCCCAGCAGCGGCCGGCCGTCCTGGATCACGGCCCGGGCCAGGTCGACCGGGCCGCCCAGGCGTGCCGGGTCCCCGGGCCCGGGGCTGAGGACCACCCCCTCGATCTCCGGCGCGAGACAGAGCTGCGGCGGCGCATCGTGGGGCAGCACGCGAACCCGCGCGCCGCGCTCGTGCAGGTTGCGCACGATGTTCGACTTGAGCCCGAAGTCAACCAGCGCGACGAGCGGGCCGCCCTCCGGCCCGACATCGTAGGGGGCGGCGGCGGAGACCTGCTCGACGAAGTCCTGCTCCTCCCAGCGCGTGACGGCCTGCGCGCGGGCCACGGCCGCCGCCTCGTCGGTCTCGTGGGGGGCGCTGATGGTCGCCCGCTGAGATCCGGTTTCACGCAGGCGGCGTGCCAGCCGGCGGGTATCGAGGCCACAGATGGCCGGCACGCCCCACTCCTGCAGCAAGGCGACCAGCTGCTGCGCAGGGCCCAGCACCGCTGCTGTGGCATGGCCCACGATCAGGCCGCGCAGCCAGGGCCGCTCGGACTGGTCGTCGACGGCGATGCGCCCGTAGTTGCCGATCAGCGGATAGGTCATCACCACCAGCTGGCCGGCGTAGGAAGGATCAGTGCAAATCTCCTGGTAGCCCGTCTGGCCGGTGTTGACGACGAGGTCGCCGCCCCCCGCCAGCGCAGCCCCAAAGGCGACCCCATGGAAGGTGCTGCCGTCCTCCAGCGCCAGCACGGCCGGCCCCCACGCGCCGATGCGCGGGTCGACCACCGCGTCGAAGGGCAGCGCCAGCCCGCCGCTCATGAAATGACCACCGCTCGCGCGCGAGCGGTGGTCAAGCTGTGTCAGGTCCACTCCGTACTCCTGTGCCGACCCTCTCAGGGGCCGCCGTGTGCCGGCCTCTCAGGACCGGTGCGCAAGGAACGGCGTCAGACTAGCACGGCACGGCCGTGCCGGAAGGCATGGTCAGTGAGGGCGGCCCTCAGGCTGTCCTTCCGTCTCGAGACTGACGTCCTGCGGCCAGCTGGAGCCGCCGACCGGCTCGGTGACCGGCTCCGCATGGTCGGCCGCCTGGTCGGTGGCAGCCAGTTCCGCGGAGGCATCGGGCATCTCGGCCGAGCCCTCACTGCCCGTATCGGAACCGGCGACGGACTTGCGTACTTCGTGGGCCAGGCCGGCGCTGCGGTTGCGCAGGTCCTCCATCTGACCGCTGACAGACTCGCGCGTCACGCGAGTCCACTTGTCCAGCTGGTCGCGCAGCAGCGCACGGCGTCGGTTGCCCTGCTCGGGATCAAAGAAGTACATGGCGGCCAGCCCCGAGCCCAGCCCTGCCAGCAGCGCGATGCCGGGCATCATGTTCGGGCCGCGCTTCTCGCGCGTGATGCGCATCGAACGGACGTCGTCGCCCACCTTGGCCAGCTCGCCCGTCAACTCGCGACCGCGGCGGCCTGCGTGCCGCCCCACCTGGCCGGCCTTACGGCCCAGCTGGCCGGCGGCTGCAGCCACCTGCTCCACACCGCTGCTGACGGCGCGCTTGGTCTCGTCGACCGCTGCGCTTATGTCGGCCGAGGTGAGCTGGGGGAGCTCGACCTTGGGCAGCTCGACCTTGTCGATCTGCTTCGCTACTTCGTGCTGGACCTTGCTGATTTCAGCCTGCGTGCGCTCCAAGGGGGTCTTGCGCCTCCACGGCAGATCGATGTTTGGCATCGTCAATTGCATGTCTCCTGCTCCTTCTCCGCCTGAGCGGCACGGCGCGATGACGGTGGACCCGGATCCGCTTCGCCGGACCGGGTCGCGTCCGCGTCTATCTTGATCCACTCGGCGCAAGGGCGGGTAGCGCGCCGCCGCGAGCGGACTTGCAGATGTGTCGCAAGGGCGCGCTGCGATCAGCTAGTCGGCCCGAACTCGGCCCTTCGGATCCAGTGGCCCTCACGGTAGACGTACCAGCGCTCCGTTTCCCGGTCGGTGATGCCCGACACTACGCGCACCCCCGGATAGTCGCTCCTGAGACCGTCCTGCAGCTCCATGGGGCTGCGGGCGCCCCCCGCCATCAGCCCCTCGGCGCTGCGGCGGAATGCGCCGTCCTCGGCCGGGTTCGTGATGACTCGAACGCTCATGTTGACCGACCTCTCTCCTTGGCACGCGAGCGTGCCATTGGCGACCACCGTAGGCCGAGCGCCCGTCAGGGAGCGGGCGCAAGAAGCGCTGATTTGTTTCGGAGTCATTGCGAACGGCTCACCGCGCCGATGCGCATCATTTGCCCTGCGTCTTATCCTCTGCCACTCTAGTGCCAGGCGGGGACGGTAATACGAACAAGGAGAGACCATGGCACGCGCGATGTGGCGCGGCGCGATCCAGTTCGGGCTGGTGACCATTCCGGTCAAGCTCTACCTGGCCACGGAGGCTCGCGGCGGACTCTCGTTCAACCTGCTCCACCGCGAGTGCGGCACGCGCATCCAGATGAAGACCCATTGCCCGGAACACGGGGAGATCAGCCGTAGCGATACGGTCCGCGGGTTCGAGTACTCCAAGGGCCAGTACGTGATCATCGATGAGGGCGACTTCGAGTCGGTGCCGCTGAAGACCGTACGCTCCATCGAAATCGAGCTGTTCGTCGACGCTGCGCGAGACGCCCACGGCACCACCTTCGTGCGCCAGGCCTACTACCTCGAACCGGAGCCGGTCGGCCGCAAGGCGTTCTACCTGCTGCAGTCCGTCCTGGCCGACGAGGGCCTGTCGGCGGTCTGCAAGATCGTGCTCAAGGAGCGCGAAGCACTGGCCTCGCTCAATCCCTACTCCAAGACGATGCTGCTCAACACGCTCTACTGGCCGGACGAGGTGCGCTCGACCGACGAGCTCGACCTACCGGCTGACGAGTTCGACTTCAAGCCGGCCGAGAAGAAGATGGCCCAGCAGCTGGTCGCCGCCATGAAGGGCGACTTCCGCGCCGACGACTACCAGGACGAGTATCGCCAGGCACTGATGGCGGTCCTCGAGAGCAAGATTGCCGGCCAGCCGGTCGAACGGCAGGAGCAGGTCGAGGCGGCGACCAACATCACCGACCTGATGAGCGTGCTGGAGGCCAGCCTGGCCGCCGCGCGGCAGTCGCGCGCCACCGGCGGCGTGGACGCTGGCGAGGCCGCCGAAGCTGCGCAAGCGAAGCGCAAGCGCAAGGGCGCCGCCGCTGAACCGGAGCCCATCGCGGCCGGGCGTGCCAAGGCAGGCCGCGGCAGAAAGCAAGAGGAAGCGGCCGTGGCTGAGCCCAAGCGCGCGGAGCGCCGGCGCAAGACGGCTTGAGCGTGATGGCCGCGAGGCGGAGCGGCGAGCAGCTGTCCTTCGAGATCTCCGACACGCACGCCGGGCAGCTACCCAACCTGCGTCCGATGCGGCCCATGACCGGCGAGGCGCCCTTCGACGACCCCGACTGGTTCTTCGAGCCGTGGTGGCCGGGCGCTTCCGTGCTGCTCTATCTCCACGGCGGGCGCCTGCGCGTTGAGGTCGAGCACCTGGCCGATCCCCTGCACGCCTTCCCCGAGCTGGAGGTGATAGGCGGGCAGTTCGCCGACGACGGGTTGATAGTCGAGGGCGCGCTGCTGGTGCTGGACGAGGAAGGCCGGCCGGACACCGACCTCCTGCGCGGCAGGCTGGCCGCCCAGGCAGCCGGACCCGGTCAGGCCGCCGTAGTCGCCTCTGATCTCCTGTACGAGCGCGGCCGCCCGCTGCTGAGCCTGCCCTTCGAGCAGCGCCGCGAGCGGCTCGCCCGCCAGCTGACCGACGGCCCACGCTGCGTCGTCAGCCGGGGCCTGCGCGGCGAGGGCCTGACGCTGGCCGACGCGCTGGCCTCGATGGGCCTCGGCGAGATCTCCGCGCGGCTCCTCAGCGGGCGCTACCACCCCGGCCAGCAGGACGAGGGCTGGCTGCGGCTGCCAGTCCGCGAGACTCCGGCTGCCCATACTCGGCCGCTGCTGGCCGTGCTCCAGCGGCTGCCGCTGTGATGGCCACGCGCGCGGCTCGCTCCTCGCGCACCCTGCGCCGCTCGCGCCGGCCGGGCTCGCTCGCCTCACCCGTGCTCCGCCACGCGCTGGTCTTCGCCTGGGCGGCCGCCGCCAGCTACTGGCTGACGCTGTCGGGCCCGGTGGCGCAGCCACTCCTCCTCTGGCTGGCCGGGGCAGTTGTCGTCGGCCTGCTGGCCGGGGCTGTCGGGCGCACCTGGCTCGGTATGCCGTTCCTCGTCCTGGGTAGCTGGCTCGGCGTACTGCTCGGGCTGCAGTTCCGCGCGGGATCCGGCGTCGAGGCGCTGAACGAACTGAGCGGCACCGCAGCCTGGCTGGCGGCATTCGTTGCCGTCCTGCTGGTGGCCTATGTCGGGGG
>DATKBB010000051.1:0-6340 GCA_035514295.1 Candidatus Limnocylindria bacterium
CTGTGAGCCGGGCTCGCCGTTGCGTGGGTGCCCCTTCTCCCCCGAGTCGGCTCGCGGACCTACTGTGAGTCGGGCTCGCCGTTGGGGGGGTGCACCTTCTCCCCCGAGTCGGCTCGCTGACCTACTGTGAGTCGGGCTACTTATGGCCGACTAGGACGAGGTCCCGGAGCCGACTCAACAGGGGAGGTCTATGCCCCGCCGCCAAAGCCGACTCAGACGAGGTCCCCGAGCCAACTCAACAGGGGAGGTCTATGCCCCGCCGCCAAAGCCGACTCAAGTCAGTTCAGAATGCCGACTCAGATGGGAAGGGCGGCAACCAAGGGCAATCACGGTAAGCAAGGGGATGCAGATGGACACACAGGAGCGAACGAGCTCAGCCGCGGTGCATGCCGAGTCGCATGACGATGGGCCTCGGCTGGCTGGCCGGCGGCGGGACCTGTTCCTGTTCAGCGTGCCGCCCGAGCACGTTCTGGAGCTGGCAGCAGACCCCGCCCGCTTCCCGGAGTTCAACCCGTTGGTGCGCGTGCCCGAGCCCGCCGGTCGCGTGGAGCAGATGGGCAACGTCTACCACCAGGTCATCGTCATCGGGCCCGTCCGTCTGTCGAGCCGCTGGGAGACGGTCAGCGTCGACCCACCCGCCCTTGCTGAGCGCCCGCGCCCCGCTCCTCCCTGGACGACGGTGGAGATCGGTCGGCTGCCCATCGTGGGGACCTGGAGCTCGACGACCCGATACGACGCAGTCAGGGCCGGCACGCGAGTCACGCATGACCTAGAGTACCAGCTGCCCGGCGGCCTCATCGGGCGCCTCGTCGACGCTGTAGTGATGCGGCCCATCCTGACCGTGGGCTTCGCATGGCTGGGGCGGCGCCTGCGGCGATGGGTCGAAAACGCGCCAGCCTGAGCGCCGAACGCGCCCGCCGCCACCTTGCTGAACGGCGCATACTCGCCCGGCCCCAGAGGGGAGCAGGGAGCCATACGGCGAGACCGACCCTCCGGGCTGGCGCACCAAGCGCCCACAGGAGGGACACCCGTGCCCAGGTTCATCACGTTCTTCTCGTACACGGCCGAGTCGGCCAAGGCGATGATCGAACGCCCCAGCGACCGATCGGCTGCTGCGAAGGCGCTGGTCGAATCGCTCGGCGGGACGCAAGAGGCCTTCTACTGGATGCAGGGGAAGCACGACGGCTTCCTCATCACGAACCTTCCAGACGGTGTCACTGCTGCGGCGCTGGCAGTAGCGGTCAGCGCGACAGGAGCCGTGGGAGCGACCGCGACGCACCAGATCTTCGACCACGACGAGCAGGCCGCCATCGTCAAGCAGGCCGACACCGCCCGCCGGGTCTACAAACCGCCGACCGCGTAACCGCGGCGACGTAATCCATCGCCGGCCGACTGTCCACGCTAAGCCGCCTCCGGCCGGCCTCCCGCGCTTTCTCGACGCGTCGGCCGTTAGGTGGATGTTACACTGACCACATGACCATTCGGCTGACCGCTACCGAAGCGAAGGCGAAAATTCTGTCACTGCTCGACGAGGTGGAAGCTGGGCAGGAGGTTGAGATCACGCGACACGGCAGGACTGTGGCGCGCCTGGTCCCGGCTGTGGGGCCGCACGCGCTGAAGGGCACCCTGGCGGCCGTCGCGATGTCCGCGTCCAAGGAGGAAGACCTTTTCGCGACAGGGGTGAACTGGAACCTGCGGTGAGCGCCGCCGTGGTACTGGACAGCCACGTACTTCACTGGTGGTCGGCTGAGCCGGACAGGATCAGCTCTGCCGCCGGCCTAGCCATCAGCGCGGCGGACGAGCTGGCAGTCGCAGACGTCACGTGGTTCGAGCTCGCCTGGCTGGCACGACATGAACGGATCGTCCTGACCATCCCGCTGGGCTCATGGCTGCAGCAGCTGGCGCGCCAGGTCAGGACCATACCCGTGACGCCGGCCATCGCCGCCGCGGCCGTGAGTCTCCCAGCGTCCTTTCCGAGCGATCCGGCCGATCGCCTCATTTATGCCACGGCGATCGAGAACGGCTGGCGCCTGATCACCAAGGACCAGCGTCTTCGGAAGCACAAGCATCCGAAACCGGTTGCCCTGTGGTAGTTCGCGCAACCGGCCGAGCGCCGAGCGGGCCGGGGCCCGGTGCTAACCTGCCCGCGAGGGTGACTGTGGAGGGGTGATGATCTGCACGAATTGCGGAACGGAGAACCTGGCCGGGGCCAAGTTCTGCATGGAGTGCGCCACGCCGCTGGCCGCGGGCTGCCCGACGTGCGGCTTCGTCAACCCTCCCGCCGCCAAATTCTGCTCGGAGTGCGCGACGCCCCTGACCACGCGCGCACCGACGCCAGCCGGCCGGGCGACCGACGCCCAGCCCAGCGGGCCACCGGTCGAAGCGGCCGCCGCGGAACGGCGGTTGGTCAGCATTCTGTTCGCGGACCTGGTCGGCTTCACCCCCTTCGCCGAGGAGCGTGACGCCGAGGAGGTGCGCGAGACCCTCACGCGTTACTTCGACCTTGCGCGCGAGACCATCGAGCGCTACGGCGGCACTGTCGAGAAGTTCATCGGCGACGCGGTGATGGCCGTCTGGGGCGCACCCACGGCGCAGGAGGACGACGCAGAGCGAGCCGTGCGCGCGGCACTCGACCTGGTCGCCGGCGTGCCCAGCCTGGGTGCCGCGATCCAGGCGCGCGCCGGGGTGCTGACCGGCGAAGCGGCCGTCACCGTCGGCGCGACCAACCAGGGCCTTGTCGCCGGCGACCTGGTCAACACCTGTTCCCGCCTCCAGTCGGTGGCCGAGCCCGGGACCGTGCTGGTCGGCGAGACGACCCAGCACGCGGCGAGCGAGTCGATCGTATTCGAGCCGGTCGGCGAGCAGATGCTGAAGGGCAAGCAGGCGCCCGTGCCCGCCTGGCGGGCGATGCGGGTCGTCGCCCAGCGGCGCGGTCGCGGCCGCAGCGATTCGCTCGAGGCTCCCTTCGTGGGGCGCGACGACGAGATGCGTCTACTCAAGGAGCTTTTCCACGCGACCAATCGCGAGGAGAGGCCGCGACTGGTGTCGGTCATCGGACCGGGCGGCATCGGCAAGAGCCGCCTGGCGTGGGAGTTCCTCAAGTACATCGACGGGCTGTCGGAGGGGATCTGGTGGCACGACGGCCGCAGTCCCGCCTATGGCGAGGGGATCACCTTCTGGGCGCTAGGCGAGATGATCCGCGAGCGGGCCGGCCTGCTCGAGTCCGACGATGAGCCGACGACTCGGGACAAGCTGGCCGCCAGCGTCCGCCAGCACGTACCCGACGAGGCCGAAAGGACGACCGTCGAGCGTTCCCTGCTGGTGCTGCTCGGCTTCGAGTCGGGCGTCGACCCGCAGGAGCTGTTCGGAGCGTGGCGCCGATTCTTCGAACGGCTGGCCGACGTCCAGCCGGTTGTGATGGTCTTCGAGGACCTCCACTTCGCCGACCCAGGCTTGCTCGACTTCATCGACCACGTGCTCGAGTGGAGCCGCAGCTCGCCGATCACAGTCATCACGCTCGCGCGCCCTGAGCTGCTCGACCGACGACCGAATTGGGGCGCCGGCAAGCGCAGCTTCAGCTCGATCTACCTCGAGCCACTCTCCGACGAGCACATGCGTGAGTTGCTGGCAGGCCTGGTGCCCGGCCTGCCCGAACGAGCCTTGGCGGCGATCATCGGGCGCGCAGACGGTATTCCTCTATATGCCGTGGAGACCGTGCGCATGCTCGTCGCCAACGGACGGCTCGCGCTGGCCGATGGCGTCTATCGGCCCACCGGCGACCTGGGCGACATCGCCGTGCCGGAGACCCTGACAGCGCTCATCGCTGCCCGACTCGACGCGCTCAACTCGGCCGACCGCTCGCTCGTCGCCGACGCGTCGGTGCTCGGCCAGAGCTTCAGCCCGGTGGCGCTGGCCGCCCTTGCGGGCGAGGACGTGGCGCAGCTCGAGTCGCAGCTGGCAGGGCTGGTCCAGCGCGAGCTCCTGCGACGCGAGGCGGACCCGCGTTCGCCTGAGCGTGGTCAGTACGCGTTCGTGCAGGCCCTGATTCGCGAGGTCGCCTACAACACCCTCTCGAAGAGGGATCGTAAGGCGCGACACCTGGCGGCCGCGCGCTACTTCGAGAGCCTGGCCACGGACGAGGTCGCGGGCGCCCTGGCGGTGCACTACCTCGCCGCCTACCGCGCCGCCGGGGAAGGGGAGGTTGCGGACGCGCTCAAGTCCCAGGCTCGCCTGGCCCTGCGTGGCGCGGCCGAACGCGCGGCCGCGCTGGGGTCGCATGAACAGGCGGTCACGTTCCTCGAGCAGGCGCTCGAGATCACCTCCGATACGGCCGAACGGGCTCTCCTGCACGAACGCGCTCATGCATCGGCATGGGAAGGGATTCGGACGGATGTGGATCTCCGACACGCTGAAGGCGCACTCGCGGCCCGGCGCGAGCTCGGCGATCGCGCCGCAATCGCCGTCGCCGTCGCCCGTCACGCTCGCACGGTGGCGGCGTCCATGGGCAATCCCACACGCGCCCTCGAGTTGTTGCTCGAGGCGTGGGAGGAATTCGGCGACCTCGAGCAGACAACGGCCGGTGTGAAGCTGACGAATGCGATTGCGGGAGCGTATAGCGCGGTTGATCGCATGCCGGAGGCGCTTGCCTGGATTGAGCGGCTGATTCCGATCGCCGAGAAGCTCGACCTGATGGAGGACCTGGTCCAGGCATTCGTCAGGCGCGGGATTGCGCTGTCCGAGAGGCCGCGAGAGGGCGTGCTGATGCTCCGCGGCGCCCATGCGATGGCGCTCGCCAGCGGATACCGAGAAGTCGAGCGCAACGCGAGAATCCTGCTTACGTTCCTGGAGCAGTGGGATGATCCGGTGGCGGGCCTGGAGCTGGGCCGCGAGGGGTTGGAGATCGCGCGCCGCATCGGCTCGAGCGTCTACGGCTTCTCGATGGTGGGCAACGGCGCCGTGTGCGCCATACGTGTCGGTGAGTGGGATTGGGCCGGGAGTCTGCTCGAGGAGTGGATCCCCGACGACGTGACACTCGGAGAGGCGGCCGCCCAATTCGCCGAGTTGTTGGTGGACCGCGCGGTCCTTACCGCCCTGCGTGGCGGCGATCCCGCACCAGATATCGAACGTGCATCTCGAAGGAGGGCCGGGATGACTGACCCGCAGTACGAGTCCTACGAGGCCTGGGCACGAGCATGGGCGGCGTTCAGCGCAGACAGATTCGCGGACGCTCACAAGGAAGGGTTGCGGGCTGCGCAGACGTCCTTCTTCAACCCGCTCGCCTTGCCACTGGCCGCGCGGGCGTCTCTCTGGGGCGGCGACCCAGGCGGCGCACGGGAGGCCGTGGACGCGCTGAATCGAACCATGTGGCGGGGAGCTGCACTCGCTTTGGACAAGGCCTCCATCGAGGCTGGCTTGACCGCGTTGGAGGGCCGGACGACTGAGGCACTGTCGATCTACCGCGACACGCTACGTGGCTGGCGCTCGCTGAAGCTGGCCTGGGACGAGGCGCTGACCATCGTCGACATGGCCAAATTCCTGGGCCCCGAAGTACCGGAAGTCCACTCCGCGGCCGAATGGGCTCGCGCGACGCTCAGCCGGCTAGGTGCACGGCCTTACCTGGAGCGCCTGGAGGCGGCGCTGACCGGGAGCACCGCAGTCCCGCGCGAGCACCCGCGCGCCGTTGACCAGGTGCAGGTCTAGGGACCGGCGCCGCCACCTCGGCCGCGGGCGCTGCCCGGCCCGCTCACCGGTCGATCAGGGCGCGCCCGCTTCGAGCAACACTGCTGCGTCCGACGCGGCTACCCAGATGCCCCTCGGCCTCGGCCAGGTTCTTGGGCCGGCCGGCGGCGAGCTTCATGTGGATCAAGCGGCGCGCCGTCTCGCAGCGTTTGTGACGGCACGGCGCCCTGCCCGACCCCTAATCCAAATCCGTCCGCTCAAGCGGAACTATCGGCGGGATGGGGTACCTGAGGGCGGAGACGGCGGGAACGCCCGTCCGACCTCGGTGCCCGCGAGCCAGGCAGTGATCTGACCCAGGCGCACGGGCTCGATGAAGTACACGACCTGGCGGCGATCGACCCACCCCGGCCGAGCCGAGATCAGGCCGGCGCGGTACAGCAGCCGCAGCTGGCGACTGGTGGCTGGCCGGCTGAGCCCGATCTCCAGCGCGACCTTTGACGGCCGGCCAACGCCGAGGGCGAGCAGGGCGACGATCCGTCGGCGGGTCGGGTCGGCCAGAAGGTCTATTCCGCTACCGTTGCGCTTGGGCATCTTGATGCGGGATTGTCTCGGCATGCGCTCATCCGCCCGTTATCGGTCCCTTATTTCACCGATGCGGGCG
>DATKBB010000052.1:0-24402 GCA_035514295.1 Candidatus Limnocylindria bacterium
GACATGAGCCGCCGCTGACTTTGAGGGAGGGCTGCAGTCATGAATCCGGCATCATGGGCCCAGGCACGTGGAGGCGGCAGCCGCGGGCTGATGGGACTCGTGCGCAAGCTGGTCGTGCTCGCCTTTGCGGTCATCCAGCTGATCCTGGTGGGTCGGATACTGCTCGATCTCGGAATCATCCCGGCCGAGGGAGCCGCGCTCGAGTACCTCGTTCCGTGGAGTGACGCCCTCGCGGCGCCCGTGAAGGGCCTGGGCGATGGCCTCGGTGGGCTGCTGGGAGGCGGCGGTCTCCCGGGCGTGGGCCCGGGGCTGGGAACAGGGCTCAACGCGACCATGCTGGCAGCCTTGCTCGGCTGGACAATCGTTGAGGGACTCGTCCTGCGCGTCGTGGGCAAGTTCGGGGCCGCGTGATGGAGCAGCGCCTGAACACCACTCCCCCCAGCCACGAGGAGGCGACGGCCAAGCTGATCGAGTCGGCTGAGTCGTTGGGCATCGAGATCGATCGGGAGGAGGCCGAGCGCTGGATCGCGGCCATGTCGGCCGAGTCGTTCGGCAACATCACCGTCGACGTCAATACCGGTGTCTACGGGCACCGCGTGACGATGGCCGATCACGACCCGGGCGAGCTGGAGCGCTTTCGGCGCATGGCCTCGATAGTTGGTTTCGAGGATCAGCCACCGGTGCTCATGACGGCGCTGGCGCTCTCCGGCTCGGCGGCACAGGGCCGCATTCACCGCTTCCCGGCCGATGCGGACTTCTTCGAGCGAGTCCACATCCGTGCCGACACCCGCGAGGAAGCCTGCCGCATTCTGGCCGAGGCGATTCGCGCCAAGTCGCTGGCTACCTTGCGTGGCGACGGCTATCGACTGCAGGAGGTGAAGTTCGGCACGTGGCCGGCCGGTGGCCCAGGCAAGGGTGGTCAGCCTGTTTCCTGGACGCCAGCGCAGGTAGAAGCAGGCACCATGAGCTTCCGGCGGGAGGACGGCAGCCCAGCGGAGCTGAGCTGGGACGAGGCTGCTCTCGAGCCCGGCTGGTGCAAGCTCGACTGGGTCATCGCCGATCCAGTCGACAAGGCACTGGCTAACGTCTCCAACGTTCTCGACCCTACCTGGGAGGCGCCCGACGGCACGATCACTCCCCTCGACGGCTACCTCGATCCCTACTTCCAGGAGGTATACCTCGAGACCGACTCGATCCCGCTGTTCTCGCGCCTCGTCAAGGAGATGGGCGCAGACTCCGTGGCCGACTATGTCGAACGGTTGACCGAAGAGGTCTACAAGTACACGGTCAAGGAGCCGAACCACGGCAAGGCTGCGCGGCGGATGTACAACATCTTCCGCCTCACCGGCCGCTACCCGGAGGCGGCCTACATCCGTGAGCTCTTCGACGAGCCGGTAACCGCCCTCTACCAGGTCGCGGCTCTACTGCGTGCGCTCGACGAGGCGGCCGATGCCGGCGACGCCTTCGAGACCGATGCGCTGGTGGCGCAGGTCGACCAGCTGATCAT
Organism: Candidatus Limnocylindria bacterium; assembly: GCA_035514295.1. GTDB lineage: Bacteria > Chloroflexota > Limnocylindria > Limnocylindrales > CSP1-4 > JALYGJ01. The sequence continues at coordinate 1,508 of DATKBB010000052.1, forward strand.
GTCGGCCATCGCTGCCCTGGAAGGACGGGCAGAGTCGGAGATGGTTCGCCGTCTGTTGCGGTTGCGCGATGCGGTCAGCAGCCGCGAGAGCCAAATCGACCGGACCGACGACATCGTCGGCGTGCGCGACGATGCGATGCGCGCCGTCAACGAGTACTTCGAGCGGGTGCTGAAGGCTATTCCGAGCATCCAGGAGTACCTCGACAGCGTGGCCGCGACGCGTGCTTCATCGCTACAGAGCGGCGGATTCGGAATGGAGGATTGAATGCTTGACTCGACCCGCCTGGCTGGCCCGCCGAAGGGCTCCCTCCCGATCTCGCTCGCTGCGGTACTGATCTTCGCGGCATGCGGCACCTCGCCCGCCGCGACGCTGCCTCCGCCGCCGGCCAGCCTGCCCAGCCCCTCAGCCAGTGCGCCTGCGCCAACCAGCCAGCCGAGCCCGGCGACTGCCACACCCGATCAGCCGACGCCCGAGGCACCGCCCGATGCCGGCAGCGAGCGTGACGCAGTTGTCGAGTTTGGCGCGGAGACGTACGTCCTGACAGTCGAGGACAGCTGCTCGATCACGGGCAATGAGGTCGATGCCAGGTTCTATTCCGAAGACGGTCTGTATGCCAGAAATGTGTCCGCTCGGATTGTCTCGACCCAGCAGCAGCGTCAGGTGTCAGTCGTCTTTTACGAGGAGAGCGGGCGTACTGAGCTGTGGGGTTTCGACGACGGGGTGGCGCCGCTCGAAGTGAGCATCAGCGGTGGATCCGCGGAGTGGGCTGGCGAGCTCACCCTGCTACGGCCGGACCCCGGTCGCCCAGGCACACTCATCTTTGACACGTCGCGACAGGAGCAGTCGCGGGTCGTCGTCGAGTGCCCTAGTCAGTGACCCGCTGGCGCGGCGGCACCCGATGGTGGCCTGTGGTCCCTGCAACGTTGGGGTCGCTCGCCGTTTTCCTGGCCGCATGTGGTGGGGCACCGGGAAGCACGTCACCCGGACAGACCACTTTGCCGACGATCGTCGCGTCGGTCACGCCCGTCGACGCCACGGCCGTCCCGCCCACCGACGGCGGAGAACCGCGCGGCAACGGGTCCGGCACGCCGGGCGCGCTGCCGGTTGGCCGGCTGGTGTTCGACTCCGATCGCTCAGGAAACCTGGACATCTGGTACCTCGAAGCAGGGTCGAGCGAGCCTGTCCAGCTGACCACAGACCCGGGCAGCGATCGAGTCGCCGCCTGGCACCCGGAGGGCGAGTCGGTGATCTTCTCGTCCGATCGGCTGGGCGGCCCAAGCATCCCCAGCGGCGGCGCGCTGCGCGCCTATGGCCTATTCATCGCCCACCTGGGCGGCTCAGAGGATCGCCACCTGCTCGGCACGCGGACGTTCAACAGCGGCGCGAACTACTCGCCCGACGGCTCGCAGGTCGCATTCTCCAGCGATGCCAGGGAGACGTCCCAGGTCTTCGTGATCCCGGCCGATTTCCAACCGAATCGGGGCACCCCGAACCCCCTGACCACTGAGGATCACAACGACGCGCCCGACTGGTCGCCGGACGGTCTGCACATCGCCTTCAGCTCGCTGCGCGATGGGAACCGCGAGATCTACGTCATGGACGCCGATGGATCCAACCAGCTGCGCCTGACCGACGATGAGGCCGACGACGGCGCGCCGGCGTGGTCGCCCGACGGGAGCCAGATCGCCTTTCACTCGGACCGCGCCGGTGGTCGCCACATCTTCGTCATGAACGCCGACGGCAGCGACGTTCGCCAGCTGACCACTGGCGAGGAGCGCGATGGCTTCCCGAGCTGGTCGCCGGATGGCGAGTGGATCGCCTTCGACCGGGTCATGACCCGCGACAACACCGAGGTCCTGGTCATGCGCGCCGACGGCAGCGAGCTGATCAACGTCACCAACAACCCGGCCCGCGACGCCTTCCCGGCATGGGGACCGTAGCGTGAGCAGGCCATCGCATTGGAGGAAGCGATGATGAAGACGGCTGTGGCAGCCTCTCGTACTTCCAGGGCCGCCGGTTTGGCGCTGATCGGGCTATTCGTCTTGGCCTGCTCCGGCGCGCCGGCGGCGACACAACAGGGAACAGCGCCAACTGCGGGCGCCACGCCAGGTGGTCCGGTTGCGACGGCAGCCGCTCCGGATGCGACTCCGACCGTAACCACCAGCACGCCGGCCGAGCCCGCCGATACGCCGGCCGAGCCCGCCAATACGCCGGCGCCGGCGCCGCCAGGATCCACGCCGGACGTCTTCGGTGTCGTGCCACCACCAGCATCGGAAGACGCGTCGGCGACGGTCCAATTGGGCGGGCAGACGTACCTGTTCGAGGCGCGGGCCGTGCCCGATGAAGCCGTGCCAATGTGTTCGCTCGACTTCGACGAAAGCTACGTCGTCGTGAGCTTGATAAGCGCAGACCAGCGGTCGGTCCTCAGCATCTTCGCTACTTACTCCGGTGTTGGCTATGACGGAACCTCGTTCAATGTCCGATTCTTCAGTGAAGAACGGATTACAGAGTATTGGGCGCCGATTGAGCACGTTCCCTTCAACGTGAGTGGGTCGACAGCGACCTGGAACGGCACGATGAGCGAGTTCGTGGGCACCGACCGCGAGGAGCAGGTTGCGATCACCATCGACTGTGGAGGGTGACGAAGATGTACCAGCGTTGGTTGGCCCGACCGCGCCACCGGCCAACTGGGCCGGTCCGATGCGCGAGCGAAACAGTGGCCGCGAGGAGCAGGTCACCGTCGACATCACCTGCGGAGGATGAGGATGAGAAGTCATGGCGGACCTTCTCTCGCTCGCGGATCGGCGTTAGTTGTAGGCGCTTGGCTGGTGCTCGCTTGCAAGTCAACTCCTGCGGCTCCCACGGCCACTCCGACTCAGCCTCCGACCGGTCCGCCGACCCCGGATATCGGCAGCCCCGGTGTCCCGACGGGGCCCGACAACGGACCCGATGTGACACAGATCGTGCTGGAAATTAGCGGACGGTCGATCCTGTTGCCCAACGTCGCAGTCTGCCTCGTGACGGATGCGCAGGTCGAGATCTCGGCCTCGGATGCCAGCCGCACGGCCGGTTTGACCGTCAGCTGGCGCGCCGATCAGCCGCCCGAGCAGACGCGCATCACCTGGATCGACCCCGGCTCGGGGGGGACGCTGGTTACCGGACCCGACGTATCGACAGACTCGCCACCCGCGGTGATAGTCAGCGGCCACAGCGTCGAGATCGTGACGGAGGCACACGATCCGGTCACGGGCAGGCCATCGCAGAGCATGCGCATCTTGGCTGACTGCCCCGACACCCCTCGCGACGAGCCCGCGGCGCCGACCCAACCGCCGGCCGGCCCCAGCGGCAGCGCCTCGTTCACTACGAACGGCCGCGAGTACACCTTCGAGTTCGGCGAGCTGTGCGAGATAAGTAGCGGCTCGGCGACTGCCGTTCTCACGGATGCCGAGGGCAACAGCTTCGATCTGATCGTTATGGGTCAGACCGGTTTCTTCACTGTCACGATCGGCAGTGGCGAGCAGTGGACCGCAGGCTATACCGGCGAACCCGTCCAACCGACGATCAGCGGCTCCAGCGCGACTTGGTCCGGCACGGCCTTCGAGACCTACAGCCAGCGAGAGGCAGACGCCAGCCTCAGCGTGGAATGTGCGCGATGAGAAGGCCCACGGTTCGATTACTGCCGCGCCGAGCTGCCGGGATGCTGCTCGCCCTGATCGTGGCGACCGGCCCGGCAGGATCGCGCGCTGCGGAGCCGCCCGATCAGGGCTTGGCCGCAGGACCGTGGTGGGCCGCGGGCAGCGCACGCGGCTCCGGCACCGCGTCTGAGGGGCCGGTTGATCTGCTATGGACTCTGAGAGTTCCCGCGCAGTTCGAGTTCGATGTCAGCGGCAGCGGAGGGGTCCGGGGTACGTGGGAGCACCAGGGCGAAGGAGTCATGCACGGCGAGGGTGCCGGGGTGACAGGGGAGGTCAGGGGGGAGTTCGCGTATATCGGCTCCGGCTCAGTAAGTGGTACGAACAGGCGTCTGGTCCTGACCGGGTCGACGAAGACGACCGGCATGTTCAACATCGAGGGCCAGGGGCACACGCAGCAATACCCAGTCAATAACACGAGTGCAATACCTACGTTGTATCTGAATGTCGCGGCCGTGATCTGCGACGAGGCCTATGGCGACTGGGCCTACACCATCGAGGTCGCACTGGCGGAGCAGGGTTTCAACACATCGGTCAGTGGCTGGTGGAAGGGGTGGCGCGAGACCGAGGGGGTCCGCAACAGCGCCGAGGAGCTTCGGCGGCTAGCCACGGAGACGGGCGCCGGTGCACCTGGCATAGAGTCCGAATCTCCGCTGATCGAGCTAGCCGCCAATGTCATCCGACGCTACAACGAGCTCGCCGACGGCCTCCGCGAGGCAACGATCGAGCAGGTATTCAGCGTCATGTCCGATGCGGAGAACGTCCTCAACATGCTTCGCAACTTGAGCGAGTGCGATGAGCAGCTGATCGGCGAGGATAACGTCGAGAAGTACATCAACGCGATGACGTTCATCATCCAGGGCCTCGTCATCGGTGGTCAGGATCTCGACCCCGAGTCGTACGAGTGGCAGTTGATGGTCCAGATTGCCGCTCGCAGCGGAGCGATCGGTGCCGGAGCGATTGATCCGGCGGCCGCGCGACTGAGCAGGCGCTTATAGCCGAGGGGTCGGAGATCCTGGATGAGTACTACGACCCCGAGACGGACGCAGTGGAACAAAACGAAGACACCATCCGGGTTCTGGCCACCGGCGCCGCGATGAACTGGACCTACACTGTTGCAGGCGAACCGTTTCCGGCACGGCCCAGCTACGAAAAGAATTTCGGCACGGCGCCGGCTGATCCGTGACTGGCATGAGACTCTCCGCTGCGTCCGTCACGCCGCTGCTGGCACTGCTCCTTCTCGGCTGTAGCGGAGTCCAGGAGGCCACGGACGGCCCTGGTCCCGCCTCCGCGGACCCAGTCGCTCGGCCAGAGACTACTGCCAGTCCACCGTCCACCGACGACCTGTCGTCGCTCGCCCCTCCATCGGATCCAGGTGATGCGACTGACTCACCCGGCGGTACGTCGGACCCGCTCTTCGGCGGTATTTCCACGAGAGTCGTGCTCAAGACGCCGACCAGCGGCGGCGGCTCCAGACCCCTCCTCGAATGGGAGCCGGTCGCCGACGCGGATCACTATGGCGCTTACGTCTACGCTCCAGAGGGCATCATCTACTGGGCCTGGGCAGGTCGCGAGACGTCGGTCCATGTCGGCGGAGAGCCGCAGCTGCGTGAAGGCGCGCCGGGCCCGAGCATCGTGGATGGCATGACCTGGGCCGTGATCGCCTACGACCCTGACCTGATCCCTATCGCCGTCAGTGAGCTGCGGCCGATTTCCCCGTAGCACGCTCATTAGCGGACAAGCGAGATCGCCAACCCGTCGTAGCCCTTTGACCCCACCGTCTGCAAGACGGTCGACTCGAGCCGCTCGTCGTGGGCGGCCAGCTCGAGATAGCGGCGCACCCCGGCGACCCGTGAGTCGTCGCCCTCCTGCTCCGCCACTGCCCCGCCGCGGACCACGTTGTCCGCCAGGATCAATCCGCCAGACCGACATAGCCCCAGCGCCCACTCCAGGTAGTCCGGATAGCTCTCCTTGTCGGCGTCGATGAACACCAGGTCGAAGGGCTCGGATTCCTTCTCGGCCAGGCCCGGCAAGCTCTCGAGCGCGGGCCCGACGATGATTTCGGACAGGTCCCCCAGACCGGCGCGCTGCAGGTTGGCCCGTGCGACTTCCGCATGCCGCTGATCGATCTCCAGCGTGACCAGCCGGCCATCGGCCGGTAGGGCGCGGGCGAGCCAGATGGTGCTGTAGCCAGCCAGCGTCCCGATCTCGAGGACTCGTCGAGCGCTGCCCCAGCGCGCGAGCAGATTGAGCAGCATGCCCTGCGCCGCCGAGACCTGTATCGGCGGCAGGCCGGCATCGTCGCCGGCGGCGACGGCATGGCGCAACACCTCGTCGTCGAGCCCAAACAGCCGCTCGATGTAGGAGTCGACGCTTGACCATGTTGCCTGGCTCACGGGCTGTACCTCATTCGCTTGACGCCTGCGCCTGACCGAGCACGAAGAAGCGGCCGGTCGTCACGATGTCGACTTTGGTGAAGCCGGCCTCGCGCAGGGCGTTGTCGAGTGCGGCCGGCGGATGATGAGCCTCGGGCAGCGCGAACTGGCGACCGCCAGCCTCGAGCCGGACCAGCTCCGTTGTCCCGGCGGAGCCGTGGCGATCACCTGTCGGTTCCTCGATGAAGGCGTACGTTGCGCCTGGCTTGAGCCAGCCGCTGACGATGTCGAAGAACTCGATGAGCCGCCCGCTGGGAACATGCGGCAGCCAGAAGCCGGTGAAGAGCGCGTCGACTTGACGGTCTGCCCGTTGCCACGCGTCGCGGACGTGAATGTGGGCAGCGAGACTGTGCGCAAGCAGCCTCTCGCGCGCCGGCTCGAGCATCTCTGGCACCGCGTCGTACAGCCAGAGCTCGCCCTTCTGGGCCAACAACGGCGACCACCAGCCCGTGCCGGCGGCGAGCTCGACGATTTCGCCGGCCAGGGGCAGGTGATCGAGCCACAGCGTGGCGGCATCCAGTTCTGCGGCGAAGGCGACGCTGTCGATCGCCGACCGACTGTACTCGCCGCGGCCCAGGTACCAGTCGTCGTACCCGTCGACGGCCGCAGCGTAGTAAGCGCGATAGGCCGCGTCAACGTCCGGCGGTCGGCTGGCCTGCGCCCTTGCATGCAGGCCCTGGCGCAATCGGTAGCGCAGGAAGTCGTTGTCCTGCGCCCGCCCGACGCACTCCGAACAGAGCACCGCGTAGCCCTCGATGTCCTGTTCGCTGCGCGTCTGGTGCGGCCGGCCGCACCACAGGCAGTTGAAGCTCGGCCGGAAGGTCAATGCACCGCTATCCAGGCGTCGTCGGGCAGCTGCGTCGTGTAACCGCCGGTCGGATCGAACAGTCCGGCCAGCAGCTCGACACCGTCCACGACGCGCGGGCCGGGACGGCTGAAGTACGCCGAGCCGTCGAGTGCGTACACAGTGCCTTCGCGGACGGCGCGCAGCTCGGCCAGCCAGTCGGGCTTGGTGGCCGTTCGCCATTCGTCGGCCGTTCGCTGCGCGTCGAAGCCGCAGGGCATCAGCAACAGCAGGTCGGGATCCACGTCGCGCAGGCGGTCCCACTCCGTCTGGCTGGATCGCTCGCCGGCGGTACCCAGCAACTCCCAGCCGCCCGCCCGGCGGACCTGCTCGGGTACCCAGTGACCGGCCGCGAACGGCGGCTCGAGCCACTCGAGGCAGACCACCCGGCGGGGAGGCAATCCCGCGACGCGGCGCTCCAGCACACGGCTCTCCACCTCCGCCAGACGCTCGCGAAGCAGCTCGAGCAGGCCGACCGCCTCGTCCTCCGCGTCGCTCATCGCGCCGACGGTCGAGATCGTGTTGAGAATGCCTTCGACGGAGGTGGGTTCGAGGCTGATGACCGTGGCTTCGGCCTCCAGCTCGCGCACAGCCTGGGCCACCTCGCGGTAGGCGACGGCGCAGACCTCGCACAGCTCCTGGGTCAGGATAAGGTCCGGACGCGCGTCGGCCAGTGCCTGGCGGTCGAGGCGGTAGATCGAGCTGCCGCGATGGACGGACTCTGCTACCCGGGCGTGGATCTCGCGGCTGGCGTCCTCCTCCGTCCCGCCCACGCTCGCCGTGACCACGGGTACCGCCGCGACCTCGGGCGGATAGTCGCATTCGTGCGTCCGGCCGACCAGCTCGTCGCCCAGGCCGAGGGCGCAGACGATCTCGGTCGCCGAAGGGAGGAGGGAGACGATGCGCATGCCCGGCCAGCATAGCCCGCTCGCGCCGGAGGCCATTCTCCGCCCTATGTGACGTGGACTGCGGGGCTATCGGTCGTGTTGTCCTGGGCGCGGGATCGCTGGGTGCCTCGCCCTCCACTTCATCCGTGGGACACTGGGCCCATGGCCTCCGTCATGCCTGCCGGTCAGCCGGCCGTCGTCGTGCAGAACGTGTTCAAGCGCTTCGGCAACGTCGACGTCGTGCGCGATCTCTCCTTCGAGGTCCACTCGGGCGAGGTGCTGGGGTTCCTTGGTCCCAACGGCGCGGGCAAGACCACCATGATGCGCATGATCCTGGACATCATCCGGCCCGACGCTGGTCGCATCACGGTCTTCGGCGGCCCGCCCGGGCTGCCGCAGCAACACCGCGTGGGCTACCTGCCCGAGGAGCGCGGCCTGTACCGCGACGTGACGGCGGTCGACACGCTGGCCTACTTCGGTGCGCTGAAGGGGCTGCCGGCGGCGGAAGCCAGGCGGCGGGCCGAACGCCTGCTGCGCGAGGTCGGATTGGGCGACGCGCTGACCAAGAAGGCAGCCGAGCTCAGCCGGGGCATGCACCAGAAGGCGCAGGTGATGGCCACCGTCCTGCACGAGCCGGACCTGCTGATCGTCGACGAGCCCTTCCAGGGGCTGGACCCGGTGAACGCCCAGATGCTGCGCGAGGTGGTCCTGGGCGAGCGGCGGCGCGGCGCGGCCGTGGTCATGAGCACGCACGACATGAACGACGCGCAGACGCTTTGCGATCGGATCCTGCTGATCGACAAGGGCCAGCGCCTGCTCTATGGCCGCGTGGCAGACGTGCAGCGAGCGTTCTCCAGCGGGGCGGTCGAGGTCGAGGGTGACGACCTGCCGGCCGAGCCGGAAGGCCTGCGCTCGGTCAGCGACGTCGTGCGTCAGGACGGCGTCGTGCGCTTCCTCCTGAAGGACGGTGCGGGCGCGGGCGACCTGTTCCGCGAGCTTGCCGCCGTTGGCGCCGACGTGCGCCGCTTCGAGGTCGCCACGCCGACGCTCAACGAGATCTTCATTCGCGCGGTGGCAGGCGACGTCCGGGCCAGGCACGTGGCGTGAGCGGGCAAGGGAAGGCGCGAGACGAGCGCACGCTGCGTCGCTCCTTCTGGCGTCTGATGCTGCTCGTTGCGCGGCGCGACTACCTGCGCACCATCCGGCGCCGAGGCTTCGTCTTTGGCACTTTGTTGCTGCCCGCCGGGATCGCCGGCTTCGTGCTGCTCTCGACGTTCCTCTCGCCGACTTTCGAGCCGGCCCCCACGGTGCCGCCCGTCGTCCCCATCGTCAACCAGTCTGCGCTGCCGCTCAACGTGCCCGACCACCTGCGCGTGAACGAGTTGGACGAGCAGGAGGCCCAGCGCTCCCTGCAGGGCGGCGAATTGCGCGAGTTCTATCTCGTGGGGCCCGACTACCCGGCTGACCCGACGGTCACACGCGTGCTCTCGCCCTCGCGCAGTCCCAGCATCGAGGACCTCCAGCGGCGTACCCAGCAGGAGCTGGTCCTGGCGGCAGTCATGCGTTCGACCCTGGTCACAGGGCAGGACCTGCCCGACGCCACCGTCGAACGGCTGCTTCGGCCTGTAGAACTGGAGGAGGAGAGCCTCGACGGCGTCTCACCCATCCCCGGCTTCGAGGCCGGCTTCCTGCTGCCCTATGCCTTCACATTCCTGTTCGTCATGTCGATCTTCATCACCAGCGGCTACCTGCTCCAGTCCGTGACCGAGGAGAAGGAGAACCGGGTGGTCGAGATACTGCTCAGCTCCGTGCCGCCGCTGCCGCTCATGGCGGGCAAGATCCTGGGCTTGGGCGCGGCCGGCCTGACGCAGGTGGCGGTGTGGGTCCTGACCGGGCTCGTCGCCGTCCCGATCATCGGTTCCCGCTTCCCGCAATTGACAGGCTTCGAGGTCGACCCGCTGAGCCTGGGCCTGGCCTTGATCGTCTTCGCCCTTGGGTACCTCGCCTACGGGGCGATCTTCGCGGCCATTGGAGCGCTCGCGCCGGGCACCCGCGAGGCGCAGCAGTACTCGGGGTTCTTTGGCTTCTTCGCCGTGGTGCCGCTCATCTTCGCCGGCGCGTTCCTGGCCGACCCGCAGTCGCCGCTGGTCGTCGCGCTGTGCCTCATCCCGCTGACCGCGCCGGCAGCCCTGCTACAGGTCCTGGCACTGACCGGTGAGCCACCCTGGCCGCTGTTCCTCGCCTCGCTGCTGTCGCTGTCGCTCTTCGCGATCGTGGCGGCCATCGCGGCCGCGCGCATCTTCCGCGCGACGTTGCTGCTCTATGGCGTGCGGCCCAGCCTGCGGCGGATCGTGGGCGCCGTGACGGCGCGCGACTAATCGGCGCGGCCCGCGCAGATCAGGCGGGCGGTTTCCACTCGTCGACTGTCTGCCTGGCCGAGTCCTTGTCCTTGAACCAGCGCGCATCGAGCTCGGTGTAGGCAGCCCACTCGGGGGGCAGGGCATCCTCCGGGAAGATGGCGTTCACCGGGCACTCAGGCTCGCACGCGCCGCAGTCGATGCACTCGTCCGGGTCGATGTACAGCTTGCGGTCCGCTCCCCTGTCGAAGTGGATGCAGTCGACCGGGCAGACGGATACGCAGGACTCGTCGAGTACGTCGATACATGGCTCGGCGATGACGTAGGTCATACGAGGTGCTCCTCGGTCGGGTCAGGGCGTTGCAGGTAGGGAACGCCCCAGATCTTAGCGTCCCGCGGCCCAACGTGGCCGAAGCTGAGCGTGCGCCGGAGCTCAACGCGGCTGGAGCTCAACGCGGCTGTAGCTCAACGCGGCCCACCATCCCCTGCTCCACGTGCCCCGGCAGGTGGCACATCAGCAGCAGCTGCATGTCGGCCGGCACCTCGTAGGTCAGGCTCGTCGCCTGGCCGGAGCCCAGCAGGACACGCAACCCACCGGTCGCGGGCGGCACCGACGCGGGCGGGGCCGTCGCGAATGGCGCCGGCGGCGTCGCGACGGCATGGGCCGCTGCCCACGCTACCTGGACGTCTTGTCCTCCGAGCACCGCTTCATGGGCTACCAGGCCACCGTTGATGACGTTCAGCTGCACGACCTCGCCGGCGACCAAATAGAGCGGCGTGGGGTCGAAGCTGTAGTCGCGCATGATCAGGTTGACCGACCGAGGGCGCTCGGACGTGCCTGGCGACGAGAGGTCCGGCGGCGCAGCCGGCGCAGCGGCCTGTCTTGCCGCAACGAACACCAGCACTACGGCCAGCGCAAGACCGACCACAACGACGTAGACCGGCGCGCGTGAGACTCTGGCCTGGCCGGGGCGGCCGGCCGGCTGAACCTGGTTGCGAGACACGCCCCGACTCTAGGCCGGACACCGACCGGCTGCAGGCGGCGCGGGGTGCGACCGGACCGGCAGGTTGGACCTGGAGCCGTGTCTCTCGAGTTGCGGGTCCTTGCTGCTAGGCGGCGTCCTGGGCGAACTCCCAGCGGAACGGTGCGGTCAGCAGCGGCTCAGCCGAGCGGGCGAGTACGTCGCCGATCAACACGCCGACGCCGAGCAGGAGCAGGCTGAGGACGAGGAAGGCTGCGACGATCGCGACGATCATGGCCGTCGTTGGTGCTGGGCGGGCGGGCCGGTAGTGGGGCGCGGATACTGCGGGCATGGCACTCCATTCCGTTGTTCCTTAGGCGGGCCGGCGACCGCTGTGGCCGACTGTCCGCATGCTAGGAAGGAGCGCTTACCGGGGACTCTCCTCGCGCTTCACCGCCAATTCACTGCGACTTATTCGGTTGGTGCAGGAGGTCAGCGGCGAGTCTGGAAACAGTCGCTGCAATACACCGGCTTGACGCCGGATGGGCGGAACGGCACGTTGGCGGTCCGACCGCAGTCGGCGCAGACTGCTTCGAACAGCTCGCGGGGCCGGCGCTCTCGGTACTCGTTGGCATAGGCCGCGGCGTCGCTGTACTCGCCGTAGCCCGAGCTGGTACCCCCGCCGTAGCCCGAGCTGCCAGCCATGGCGTAGCTCGACTGGGAGCGCGCCGCCTTGCGAGCGGCGCGGCAGGTGGTGCAGCGCTTGGGCGGCTCGGTGAACCCCCGCTGTGCATAGAAGTCCTGCTCACCGGCGGTGAACTGGAACTCGGCGCCGCAATCGAGGCAGCTGATGGTCCGATCCGTAAACACGAGAGAACGACCCTCCGACAGGTTGGCTGACGTCAGGGTCATTCGCTGGATCGAGCCCTGATCGCGCGCGAATATAGCGGTGGACGCACGCAGCGTCCAGACCTCTCTCGCCCTGGTAGTGGCTCAATTTGACGGCCACTTGGTTTGACTGAGCGACGTGACTGCCCCACACTTGGGGCATGCCTAAGCGCTCCCGAATGCCCCGCGATCCCAACCAGCTCGCCAAGGCCGTGGTCGATTTTGCCACCGGCCAGCGCCAGCCTGACCTGCCTGCCCGCGAGAAGAACGCGGCGGCGGTCGAGCTTGGTCGGCTCGGCGGCAGGATCGGCGGCAAGGTGCGAGCGGCCAAGATGTCCCCGGAGCAGCGCCGGGACAGTGCCCGCAAGGCCGCACTGGCGCGCTGGGGGAACCGCTCGGCCTAATTCGTCTCGATGTCTTCGGGGTTGTGACAGACTGTTGGCACAACCCTCACGCATAGTGTCAGTATGAACAGGTTGAGCACTGCCGAGAGGGCGAGGATCATCCGGGCGCTGGTCGAGGGAAACTCGATCCGCTCCGTCTCGCGGATGACCGGCGCGGCGCGCAACACGATCACTTCGCTCCTGGTCCAGCTTGGCGCTGCCTGCGCCGACTATCAGGACCGGACCCTGCGCAACCTGACCTCCACGCGCATCGAGTGCGACGAGATTTGGGCCTTCTGCTACGCCAAGGCCAAGAACGTCCCCGAAGACAAGCGGGACACGTTCGGCTATGGCGATGTGTGGACGTGGACGGCCATCGACCCCGACACCAAGCTGGTGCCCTCTTGGCTGGTGGGCATGCGCGACGGTGCCGATGCCAAGGCTTTCATCGCCGACCTCGGCTCGCGCCTCGCCAACCGCGTCCAGATCACGACTGACGGCCATGCGCCCTACGTCGAAGCCATCGAGGCCGAGTTCGGACGGGACGTGGACTACGCCATGCTCATCAAGCAGTACGGTGTCGAGCGGAGTGAAGATGCCTCGCCCACGGCGCGGCGCTACTCGCCGAACGTGGTCACCGGCTGGAATACGCGGATCGTCGCGGGCAATCCCAACGCCGACTACATCTCCACTTCCCACGTCGAGCGGCACAACCTCTCGATGCGGATGGGTATGCGCCGCTTCACTCGGCTGACCAACGGTTTCTCCAAGAAGGTCGAGAACCACGCGGCGATGGTCAGCCTGCACTTCATGCACTACAACTTCGCTCGCCCACATTCCGCACTTGGCAAGAACATCACTCCCGCCATGGCGGCGAGCGTCACGGATCACGTTTGGACCTGCGACGAGATCGCCGGGTTGGTCGAGTAGGCGAGGCTTGCTCAAAGGTCCAATCATCCGGCAGCGGCTTCCGGTGCGGCCAGCCCTCCGTCACTGCTATTCGAGCGGAGAGTTCGACAGCCTCGGCGAACAACGTTAGCCGCTCGTCGTCGAGATAGCCCCACCGGGGCGGCTGGCGACGTAGCTGGTTCAGCGCGTATCGCCGCGGAGGTCGTGGGTCGGTCCCGAGCTGGCGAGGCAGGTGCTGATACAGCTCGTAAGCGAGTATGTCGGCAGCTTGCAGCGGAACGAACTGCCGTTTGTTTTCGAGCCTTAGCGACAGCAGTCGCAAGCGGTCCTTTTGCTTAGCGTCCTGCTCATTCGCCTGAAAGACCTTGAGAACCTGCCCGGCGCCGCGAGTACCGCTCTCAAAGACATAGGCAATCCAGGGATCATCATTCGGCCAAGCCTCTGCCGCCACCTTGCCAACATCTAGGAAGATGGAGGATGCCGCAAGGCCATAAGGACCCCCGACATGTGCCTTGGCCTTGGCCGAGAATATCCGCTCAAATGACGGGACCGGAACGGCCGTACCAAAGCTGCCAATGATGTGGTCATTGACGATGTCAAGTAGCCGACCGAATCGAATGCGCCGTTGGGCCTCTGGCCAGTGTTTATACGGGCCGACTCCCTGCGAGAACTCACGCATATGAAAATGACCAAGACCGAAGTCACGGAGTGCTTCGCGCCACTCTGTCTCAAAAGCAGCCCACTGCTCAGTAGTTGATAGGAACCCCGCCACAACTACAACTGCCGAGCCGGCGTGCGTCCCGCTATCATCGAAGTACCCAGTAAGGATCACGATGTAGCGTTTCTCCGCACCAACTAGGCTCGGGAATGCGAGTGCGAACGCTTCACGAACGTAGTGTACCGGCTGATGCGTGAGCGCTGTGGCATACTGCCTCCGTGATCCTCGTTTCATCGCGGGTCCCGCCGCTCGACAGATTCGGCGAAGCCCGCTTGAAGATCGAGCGTGCTCAGGGTCAGTTCGCGGCGCTCCGAGATGCCGTGAAGTCGTGGGCGCAGCTCGGAAAGGCGTATGAGATCGTCCCCGAGATCGACTTTAAGACGCGAGAGAAAGTCCTGCGGTTCATCATCCTGTCGGACCCGCCGCCGACCTGGGGCATGGACGCGGCCGACATCGCCAACAACCTTCGGGCCGCGCTCAACTACGCTATCCACGCCGTCGCCGAGCCCGACTCCGATGACATCGGCTTCCCGATCTACCGAGTCGAGACTGAGTACCGGAGTCCACGCCCACGGGCCAAGAAGCCCCGAGAACGGCTCAGCCCCCTCGACTACTATCTCGCTGGAGTCGATGAGCGGTACCGGACATTCGTCGACCGATGTCAGCCATACCGTCGAGGCGACGCGGCCGACTCGCACCCACTCGCCAAGCTCGCCGTGCTGTCCAATACTGACAAGCATCGACGCGCGCTGGTGACGCTCGCGGTACCCGAAGTCATCAATGCCGAGGTCATCCCGCTCGGTCCCGTGGATTTGCTGAAAGTCGCCTTCCTGCGACCCGGTCGACCGCTCTATCACCGCGCAGAACTTGCTCGGATAACGGTTCGCCCTGTCAATCGAGAAGTGGCAGTGCAGGGCCGCATGGCCGTTGACGTAACGTTCAGCCAACGACACATTGCGGCGCCCGAGATCGGGCGCATCGGTTCCTACGTCGTCAAGGTCGTTGATGGCCTCGCCGCCATCCAAACCGAAGCCGCGGCCTAGCCCGGTCATCGGACGGCCCCACGGCTCAAGCGCGGTTTGGCATCACCGCCAAACCGAACAGATGAGCGGTTGAAATTGCGCCAGTACTCTCGCCCTGCGGGACCCTGGGGTCCGGCCTGCGACCTCGGAAGTCGACTGCGACAGTCGCTGCGGTTGTCCGCCAGCGCGGCTAACGGCCAACTTCGCGACAATTCGTGAGCCAGACTGCAGGCTTGGACCGCCCTGGGGCAACTCGCGGCCAGCAGAGCGGACCAACTTGGCCGTTAGCTTCGCCCAAGGACAACCGCTCGCCAGGCGGACCGCCATGCGGCAACTCGTGAGTAAGTCGCCGATGACCGCGAGGTGGGCGGCCTGACGCACGATGAGGCCAGTGACCAGCAGGACCAGGCCGATATACGAAGCCGGCCGACAAGCTCGCTCCCTGCTCCTGGACGTGGGGCGCGAGCTTCGACTCGCCCGTCTCACGGCCGGCATGCGGCAGGCCGATGTTGCACGTCGGCTCGGCTCGTCCAAGTCGCGCGTTTGCCGGTCGAACACGGTCGCGTCACCAGGCTCAACCTGACCCAGCTGGCGCGTCACGCGGCGGTGGTCGGCCTCAAGCCCTATCTGAAGCTATTCCCGCTAGGGCGGAGGCTATTGGACAGCCCGCAACTCCAGCTGCTGGGAAGGCTGCACGTCCGCATCCACTCGCGGTGGATGTGGGAGACCGAGGTGCCCATGCCGCTGGCCGGCGACCTGTGTTCGGGTGACTGCCGCATCAGCGTGCCGGGCTGCACGATCCTGATCGAAGCGATTACGCGCTTCTCAGACTACGGCGCCCAGACCGCCGCAGCCGCGCGCAAGAAGCGCGACCTCGGCGCCGATCGGCTCATCCTGCTACTCGCCGCCACGCACGCTAACCGCCGCGCGGTGGCTGAGGCGGGCCCAGTGGCCTCCGGGTCGTTCCCGCTCGGCACCAAGCAGGCCATCGCGGCACTGGCCGAGGGGCGCGACCCCGGCGCGGACGCGATCATCTTCCTGTAGGAGCTGCGCGTCACAACTCACGAGTTGCCCGCCAGAGACACTAACAGCCAACTTGACCTCGATCCAGCCGTCAACATGGCCGGCGGGACCAGTGCTCAGGAACCAGCGGCAAAGGAAGCGCCTCAAGTTGGCCGTTAGCTCCGCTCCGGGGCAACCGCGTGGGAAAGCTGTGATCCCAAGCGAGAGTCGGGGGGCGATCTACACGTGGCGGAGGCGGACTACGCCGGCGGTCAGTGCGACTCCATACCCTGGGGCTCGTAGCCGGGATCGAGGTAGCGCTGCGGGTCGTCCTGGAAGTCGAGCATGCAGCCCCTCGAGCAGAAGAAGTACGCCTTGCCTTCGTGCTCGGCGCGGTGCTCGCTCTTGTCCGTGTCGACTTCCATGCCGCAGACGGGATCGGTCGTCATCGCCATAGTGCTTCGGTCCTCCACTTCAGCCGGCTGCGCTGTGCCGGCAGTGAATTCTCCACCTTGTCGGCGGAATGGCCCTGACGCGAGGCCACGTCGGCTTGCCTCCCCGTCGACGCGGCCACCAAGGCCGGCTGACTCGCCTGTCAACGTCCTTGTCACGTCCCGCCGACGCTAGCGCGTGCCGGAGCACGCGCCGGGCCGACTATGCTGCACAGCGATGAAGATCCAGCGCAGCAGGCCCGGCGGCGGCACGGGCGCCAACCGCCGCCAGGCCGGCGCTCAGCCCACCGAGGACCGCAAGCTCCTCCGGTCGGCGCCGGTGGCCGACACGGCCTTTCTCGACACCGACGCGTGGCGCGCCCTGCGCATCATGGGCGAGTTCGTCGACGGCTTCGACGCGCTGGCCCGCCTGGGGCCGGCCGTGAGCATTTTCGGCTCGGCGCGCACGCTCGCCGACGAGCCGATGTACCTGGCGGCGCAGGACCTGGCGGCCAAGTTTGCCCGTCGCGGCATCACCGTGATCACCGGCGGCGGGCCCGGCATCATGGCCGCCGCCAACAAGGGCGCGGCCGAGGCCGGCGGGGAGTCGGTCGGACTGGCCATCGAGCTGCCCCACGAGCAAGACTCGAACCAGTGGTGCACGCTGACCGTCAAGTTCCGCTACTTCTTCGTGCGCAAGACGATGTTCGTCAAGTACGCGCAGGCCTTCGTGATCTTTCCCGGCGGCTTCGGCACCTTCGACGAGCTGTTCGAGTCACTGACGCTGGTGCAGACGGGCAAGATCGATCACTTCCCGATCATCCTTTTCGGTCAGTCGTACTGGGCACCGCTGCTCGACTGGCTGAAAGATCCGGTGCGTTCGACAGGCAAGATCAGCCCCAACGACCTGGGCCTGCTGCGCTGCACGGACGATCCCGACCAAATCGTGACCTGGGTCGAGGAGTCGTTTGCCGAGGCCGAGGAGGCCCGCCAGCGGGTCGAGCAGGACCCGCGGGGCGATGAGGCCGCCGAGGCAAGGCAGGAACTGCGCGCACAGACCACGACGCGCCCGGAGTAGACGGCTCAGACGTCCAGCGCCTCGCGCAGCTGGAGCTGGCGCATGACGTCCGCCCGCGTGAGCATGCCGACGAAGCGGTCGCCGTCCATCACGGGCAGTTGCTCGAAGTCGTGCTCGGCCAGTAGTTCGACCGCCTCACGCACGCGCGCGGTGGCCGACATTGCCACCAGCCGCTCGCGCCCGCCCATCACGTCGCCCACGCGCACGCGCGCCCGCTCGGCGGGTGGCACCTTGGTGATGTCGCTGAGCGTGACGACGCCCACCAGCCGACCCTCCCAGGCTACCGGCATGGCGCGCCGGTTGCCGGGCAGCAGGTGATCCTCGATCAGTTCGGCGACCGTCAGCTCGGGTGAGACGGTGGTGTCGTCGCCGCGCAGTATGTCGGCCACACGGATCTTGCTGAGCCTCGTCTCGATGACCACCTGCTGGACGCTGCTAGAGGCGGCGTTGTGCAGGAACCAGGCGATGGCGGCCATGAATACGCCGCCCAGCGCGTTGCCGTACAGCACCATGAACACGCCGAACGCGAACAAGCCCCAGGCTACGATCTTGCCCACCGTCGCCGCTATCTCCGTCGCCCGGCGCAGGCTGCCCGTGCCGGTCCAGAGCACGGCGCGCAGGACGCGTCCGCCGTCGAGCGGGAAGCCGGGGATCAGGTTGAAGACGCCCAGCACGACGTTGATGAAGGCCAGGTAGGCCACCACAGCCGCCGCCGGGTTCTGCTCGGGAGCTCCCAGAGCGACGACGACGAGGGCGCTCAAGGCGGCGAGCGCGAAGCTGGTCAGCGGACCAACGATGGCCACAAGGAACTCCGTTGACGGCTGCTTTGCTTCGCCGCCCAGGTTCGAAACGCCACCGAAGATGAACAGCGTGATCGAGCGTGCTGCCAGGCCGCGGTTGAGGGCCATGAACGAGTGGGCGAGCTCGTGGATCAGGACCGACACGAACAGGAGCAGGGCGGCCGAGGCACCCATCACCCAGTAGAGGACGGCTTGCAGGCCGGGCACGGTCGCTGGAAAGACGAACACGCTCAACGACCAGGTCAGCAGGAAGAAGATGATCAACCAGCTGTAGTGGACGCCCACTTCGATGCCCCGGATGGTGAACAGCCGGAAGGAGTTCTGGAGCATGTGTGGACGATAGCGCGGGCCGGCTCAGCAGTCACCAGTCGAGGGGTGCCAATGTCATCGCAACCTCGCGCCGGACGCCCGTCCGGCTGCTAGGGTGGCGGCATGCGCGTAGCGCTGGCCACCGATCACGCGGGCCTGCCGCTCAAGGCCCACATTGCCGACTGGCTGGCTGCCGCCGGCCACGAGATCGTGGACTTCGGCGTCGACAACCCCGCCCCGGTTGACTATCCGGACGTCATCGCCCCCGCCGCCCAGGCCGTGGCGCGCGGCGATTGCCAGCTGGGCATCGTGCTGGGCGGCAGCGGTAGCGGCGAGCAGATCGTGGCCAACAAGGTACGTGGGATCCGTTGCGTGGAGGCCAGCGAGCCCGTGACGGCCAGGCTTGGCCGAGAGCACAACGATGCCAACATGCTGGCTCTGGGCGCCCGGATCGTGGGCAGCGAGGTGGCGTTGGCCTGCGTGGCCGCCTTCATCGGCGGTGAGTTTCAGGGTGGCCGCCACCAGGCACGAATCGACAAGATCGCGCGGCTCGAAGCGCAGGAGCGCGGCGAGGTATCCCTCTAGTCGTTGGAGGACCGGACGGCCAGGTCGTGCAGGGCGACAACCTGCGCCATGGCGGCGGCCACCCCCCAGTGAGCGGTCAGCCGACGGACCTCGGCTTCGCCGGGCAGCGCGCCGGCCCCATAGAGCCGGCCGACCGCCTTACGCACGCCCAGGTCGCCGCCGACGACGCGCGGCCGGCCCAAGGTACGCACCAGGAACCAGTCGGCGCTCCAGCGCCCGATGCCCGGTAGGGCCGTCAGCCGGGCGCTGACCTCTTCGTCGTCCAGCGCGGCCAGCTTGGCAAGTTCCAGACGGCCCTCGCTCGCCGCCCGGGCGCAAGCCAGTACGGAGCGAGACTTCGCCCCGGTCAGCCCGAGTGCACGCAGTTCCGGCTCGGCGGCTGAGGCGAGGATCCGCGCATCGAGCGAGTGCGCGCTCTCGCCCTCCAGCTCGTGCCGGTGACCAAAGCGCCGACAGATGCGCCGGCGGACTTCAGCCGCCCAGCGCAGGTTCACCTGCTGCGCGCTGATGGAGCGAACGAGGGCCGTGAACGGATCGCGTAAGAGGACCGGCCGCAAGCCGGGGTAGCGCCGGGCCAGGGCACCAATGGCCGGGTCCTCCGCCGCCAGGGCCGCCAGGGCCGCTACGTCGCCGGCCAGGCTGGTCTCGATCTCGCGCCGCAACGCGTCCTGCTGGCTGGACGCCCCGGCTGCGGCTGTTACGTGGAGTGCCGGCAGCTCGGGGGTCCCGCTCGGGCGGGCGAGGTAGACCAGCCGGCCTGTCGGTAGATGTGCGATGCGCAACAGGCGCCGGCCGTCCCAACGATCGAGGTCGTCGTCGCCCCAGCGCCCTAGCGGCGCCAGAGTGCCCGCCAGGTCGAGTGGACCGGACAGGCGTATCTGGAAGCGGGTCGTGGCTGTTTCAGGCCGGTTCACGACATAAAGTTAGGCCGCGGACCCGGCTGGGTCCACGGCCTCTGCTAGCCTTGGGCGGTGGCGTCCTCAGCCGCCCGCGCCGTCGCCGTCATCCGGGCCGCCCGGAGGCGGCAGATCCGGCTGGATCTCGATCTGCTGTTCCTGCTGCTGATCGCCGGCAGGCGCGCCATCGAAACCGCCCATGAAGAAGAACCAGATCACGGCAAGGACGACGATGACGGCCAAGATGATCCCCAGGATCATGCCCATACCGCTACCGTCACCGCCGCGCTCGACCACGACCTCGCGATCGTGATGTTCGTGCGTCATGTTTCACTCCACTCTCGTCCGAGCGTCACTCGGTTGCGCTCGAGACCGGGCCAGCGTGCCGCCAAGGCCGTTGCATCCACGCGCGTTCGGCCGACCGCCGGCGCTCACAATCCCCTCTCATGCCCTGCAAGGTGAGATGAAAGGTTCCTGGTGGCAAAACGGCGTCATCTATCAGGTCTACCCGCGCTCGTTCGCGGACAGCAACGGCGACGGCGTCGGTGACCTGCCGGGCGTCAAGAGCCGGCTCGATCACCTGCGCTGGCTGGGTGTGGACGCCCTCTGGCTGTCGCCCATCTTCCCCTCGCCCATGGCCGACTTCGGCTACGACGTGGCCGACTACACCGACGTCGATCCAGCCTGCGGCAGCCTGGCCGACTTCGACGGCCTGGTCGCAGCGGCCCATGAGCGCGGCCTCAGGGTCGTGCTGGACTTCGTCCCGAACCACACTTCCGACCAGCATCCCTGGTTCGTCGACGCGCGCTCCAGCCGGCTGGCCGAGCATCGCGACTGGTACATCTGGCGCGACGCGCTGCCCGGTGGCGGACCGCCCAACGACTGGCAGAGCGCTTTCGGGGGCAGCGCCTGGGAGTGGGACAAGGCGACCGGCCAGTACTACTTCCACTCCTTCCTGAAGGAGCAGCCGGACCTCGACTGGCGCAAATCGCACGTTCGCGCGGCGATGGGCGACGTGTTGCGCTTCTGGTTCAAGCGGGGTGTCGACGGATTTCGGGTCGACGTGATCTGGCTTCTGGCCAAGGGCACCGAGATCGAGGCCGGGAAAGTGTTCGGAGGCGAGAAGGGTGGAGGGAGCGGTGGCGACCAGCCCGAGATCCATCGCTACATCAACGAGCTGCGCTCGGTGGCCGAGGAGTTCAACGAGCGGCTGCTGATCGGCGAGATCTATCTGCCCCTCGAGCGCCTGATGCACTACTACGGCGAAGCGGCCGACGGTCTGCACCTGCCCTTCAACTTCCAGCTGCTGCTGATCGATTGGCAGGCCGAGGCCGTCCACCGGACGGTCAAGCGCTACGAGGAGTTGCTGCCGGCGCATGCCTGGCCCAACTGGGTGCTGGGCAACCATGACAACTCGCGCGTCGCCTCGCGCCAGGGCCCGGCCCAGGCGCGCGTGGCCGCCACGCTGCTGTTCACCCTGCGCGGCACACCAACGCTGTACTACGGCGACGAGATCGGCATGCAGGACGTCGATGTGCCGCCAACCGAGCAGCGCGACCCGCAGGGGCTGCGCGGGGCAGGCGCGTCGCGCGACCCGGCGCGCACGCCTATGCGCTGGACGCCCGAGCCGGGGGCCGGCTTCAGCGCCGGCCGCCCCTGGCTACCGGTCGGTACGGCCGTGGAGACGGTCAACGTGGCCACACAGCATGACGAGCCCGATTCGATGCTCGCGTTGCATCGTCGCCTGCTGGCTCTGCGCCGCCGCGAACCGGCGCTCCACGCTGGTGCCTGGAAAGACCTGGGGCGCGAGGGCTCGATCATCGCCTACCTTCGCGCGGACGGTGAGCGACGGTTGATGGTCGCCCTCAACCTGGGCGACGAGGCTGGTCCGTTGCCCGTGGCGGCGCGGGGCATGGCCGGGCCGATCCAGTTCGCGACCAGCGTGCAGCGCGAGGGTGGCGTGCTGGCAGCAGACGCCACGCTGCCCGGCAACGAGGCGCTTGTCGTGCAGCTGAACTG
Source organism: Candidatus Limnocylindria bacterium (assembly GCA_035514295.1). Lineage (GTDB taxonomy): Bacteria > Chloroflexota > Limnocylindria > Limnocylindrales > CSP1-4 > JALYGJ01. The sequence continues at coordinate 23,726 of DATKBB010000052.1, forward strand.
ATCGACACGCGATGTGTCGATTGCGCGCACCGCTGCTGGACGCGCGCAACTCGCCTGGATAGAGCGAGTCTGGACCGGGGTAGTACGCTAGTCCTGCCGTAGGGATGACCCAGGCATCCCGATCCGGCGGGGGAACCGGCACAGAGATCGACTGAGAGGGAACGACGCATGCGCAAGCGCGTCCGGGCGGCACTCGCCCTGGCGATCATCGCGGCTCTGCTGATGGTGCCGCTGCAGGCTTTTGCCGCCAAGGGCAAGGGCCTCGCGGCGGAGGCCGCCACGCTTACTCCGCAGACGGCCACCGGTCAGCTGCTGGCCTTCCAGGTGGGCTTCCACAACAGCGGCAAGAGCACCATCTCCCACTTCCGCTTTGACGGGACAGTCAGCGGCGGAGCCACTTTCCATCCAGCCAGCTCTTCGCCCTGCGCGGCCGCGAGCGGGGGCGTGAGCTGCGATCTCGGGAATCTGCCCAGCGGCGCTGCCGTGCAGCTGGTGCTGGTCTTCAACGCGCCGGCCAGCCCCGGCAGCGTGACGCTCAGCGGCGGGTTCAATGGCGACGCCGACAACGGCACCCCCGGGGCCAAGGACGACCAATGGGCCATCCCCAATCAGACGGTCAGCGTCCTCCAGAGCAGCAGCGAATTCTTCGGGACGTACGAACTCACCACCGCGCCCAA
>DATKBB010000053.1:0-13924 GCA_035514295.1 Candidatus Limnocylindria bacterium
TTCCTCTACTGCGTCTCGCTGACCGGCGTCACCGGCGCCCGCCAGGCGCTGCCCTCGGCTCTGCGCGGGCTGGTGACCCGCGTCAAATCAGTCTCGCCGCTCCCCGTTGCGGTCGGTTTCGGCGTTTCGCGCCCAGCCCACGTCCGTGCCGTCGCCCGGGCGGGAGCGGATGGAGTCGTCGTCGGCTCCGCGCTGGTCGATGCACTCGGTCCGGGCGGCCACGACGTGGATCGGCTTAGCCTCCTATGCGAGTCGCTGCGATACGCCTCTTAAGTGTGGAGCGCGGCCAAGTGACTGCACTCTTGCCCACACGGCGACGCCGTCGCTAGACACTCGGTAGGGTTGTCCCGATGTCGAGGCTCTTGGTAACTGGCATATCGGGAACGGGCAAGTCGTCGGCGCTAACCGAACTTGGCCGACACGGTTATCGCATCGTCGACACCGATGATGCGGGCTGGCGCGAGTATCGCGAGTATGTTGAGTCCTCCGACGAGGTGCACCGCGGGGAGTGGCTCTGGGTCGAGGCAAGGATCACCGGGCTGCTGGACTCCGATGATGGTCGCTCGCTCTTCGTACAAGGTTGCGTGAGAAACCAGTCGAAGTTCTACGACCGTTTCGACGCGGTCGTCCTGCTCAGCGCGCCTGCTGACGTGATCCTTGACCGGATCGCGCGCAGAACGACGAACAGCTATGGGAAGACTCCAGTGGAACGAGCGATGATCTTGGATGACCTCGCCAGGGTTGAGCCGCTCCTCAGGGAGAGCTGCACGCATGAGCTGGATGCTAGCCGAGCGCTCGATGAAGTCGTCGCCGACTTGATCGCGATCGCGTCGCGCCCGATCACGACGTTTTAGGCCGCCCCGCCTTCGAGGGAAATTCCCGAACACTCGCACGCGAGGCTGACCTCCCGGGGACCCGGAGTGCTACCGTTGATGCTACCGCTCTCCTACTCTGGTAGCATGTCTGTATGAAGCTCAGTGTGAGCCTGCCCGAGGAAGACGTTGAATTCCTGGACGACTACGCGCGTGAGCGTGGGCTGGAGTCGCGTTCATCGGCCCTTCAGAAAGCCGTGCGCCTGCTCCGGACATCCGAGCTGGTGGCTTCCTATGCGAGCGCATGGGAGGAGTGGGAGTCCGCCGGCGAAGCCCAAGCTTGGGATAGCACGACCGCTGACGGCTTGGGCGGCTGATGCGCCGCGGCGACATCTATTCCATCGACTTCGAGCCGGTTCGCGGCTCGGATTCGGACAAGCGACGGCCGGCAGTCATCGTCAGTAACGACGCCGCCAACATAACCGCCCAACGACTCGGTCGGGGCGTCATCACAGTCGTGCCGCTGACCACGAGCGTCGAACGAATTTACCCCTTCCAGGTGCTGATGCCGGCTTCGGAGGTAGGAACTGAGCGCGACTCGAAGGCACAGGCGGAGCAGGTGCGGGCCGTATCCGTCGGTAGACTCGGTGCGAGGCTGGGCATCGTGCCGTCGCGGCTGATGCGCGAGCTCGACGAGGCCCTGCGGCTGCACCTCGCGCTGTAGCGGCTGGCATCGTGCTAGCCTCCGGCCATGCCCGAGGAACCGTCGCAGCGTCGAGACTTGCCCTACGACCGGCCGACTGATCCGCTCAAGCGCGTCTCCGCCGCCCTGACCGAGGGCCCGGACCGGGCCGGGGCGCGGGCGATGCTCAAGGCGGTCGGCTTCACCGACGAGGACCTGGCCAAGCCGATCGTGGGCGTCGCGACGAGCTGGATCGAGACGATGCCCTGCAACTACAACCAGCGCCGGCTGGCCGAGTTCGTCAAGGAGGGCGTGCGAGCGGCGGGGGGCACGCCGATGGAGTTCAACACGGTCGCCGTGTCGGACGGCGTCTCGATGGGTACCGAGGGCATGAAGGCGTCGCTGATCAGCCGCGAGGTCGTGGCCGACTCGATCGAGCTCGTCGCCCGCGGCCATCTGTTCGACGCGCTGGTCTGCCTGGTCGGCTGCGACAAGACCAACCCGGCCGCCGCGATGGCCGCCGCGCGGCTCGACATCCCGACGGTCATCCTCTACAACGGCACGATCTACCCCGGCACGTACGCCGGCCGGGAACTCGACATCGTCAGCGTCTTCGAGGCCGTGGGCGCCTATCGGGCTGGCAAGATGAGCCTCGAGGAGCTGTACGAGGTCGAGAGCCGTGCGTGTCCGGGCGCCGGCGCCTGTGGCGGCCAGTTCACGGCCAACACCATGAGCATGGTGCTCGAGTTCCTGGGCCTGTCGCCGGCCGGGCTCAACGGCATCCCGGCCGAGGATCCGGCCAAGGACGAGGCCGCGCGGCGCTCCGGTGAGCTGGTGATGCGGCTGCTGCGCGACGACGTGCGCCCCTCGTCGCTCATCGACCGCCGCGCCATCGAGAACGCCATCGCCTCGATCGCCGCCACCGGCGGCTCGACCAACGGCGTGCTGCACCTGCTGGCGATCGCGCAGGAGTTCGGCGTGCCGCTCGACATCGACGACTTCCAGCACATCTCCGAGCGCACGCCGCTGCTCGCAGACCTGCGCCCCGGAGGCCGCTACCGCGCCGCGGACCTGACCGAGGCCGGCGGTGTCAGCCTGGTCATGCGCGAGCTTCTCAAGCAGGGCTTGCTGCACGGCGACACGCCCACGGTGGACGGCCGGACCATCGGCCAGATCGCCGCCGACGCCGTGGAGGCCGAAGGCCAGGACGTCGTCCGACCGATCGATCGGCCGATCAAGCCAACCGGCGGGCTGGCCATCCTGCGCGGGTCGCTGGCGCCCGACGGTTGCGTCGTCAAGATGGCCGGCCACGAGCGGCGCCAGCACACCGGCCCGGCGCGGGTCTTCGATTCGGAGACGGCCTGCTTCGAGGCGGTCAGGGAGCGGCGCATCAAGCCGGGCGACGTGGTCGTGATCCGTTACGAAGGCCCCGTTGGTGGGCCGGGTATGCAGGAGATGCTGTCGGTCACGGCCGCGCTGGTGGGCGAAGGGCTGGGCGAGACTGTGGCGCTCATCACGGACGGGCGCTTCTCGGGTGGTACGCGCGGGCTGATGATCGGACACGTGGCGCCGGAGGCGGCACTGGGCGGCCCGGTCGCGCTGGTCGAGGAGGGTGACACGATCGTCATCGACGTCGACGCGCGGCGAGTCGACCTGGAAGTGGCCGAAGGCGAGATCGCGCGGCGCGCGGCCGCCTGGCAGAAGCCTGAGCCGCGCTACACCAGTGGTGTGATGGCGAAGTACGCGGCGCTCGTCAGTTCGGCGAGCCACGGCGCAGTCACACGGGTCACTCCGCGCTGAGGCCCGGTCCGGCCTAGCACCAGGGGTGGCACCCAGCGCATGGCGCGGCCAGCGCTGAATGGCGCGAAGCGGACTCCCGGCTGACCAGGAGCCCGCTTCGCGCTGTGTCTGAAGAGCAGCGCGCCACGCTGCTCGAATAAAGCTTTAGTTCAGCGAGCCCTCGCGGCGGCGAAGGCCCAGGCTGAGCGAGAGACCGAGAGCTGCGGCGAGGCCGAGCGCCAAGAGGAGGCCCATGTTGCTGGGCGCGCTCTGTCGCGTGATCTCGGTGCCAGTTGCGCTGTCGGGCATTTGATTCTCGAAGTTATAGACGTGGAGCATCACCATGCCATCCTCGTCAGCCGTTGTGTCGAGCTCGATGACGCCCGCGTCCCGATCGAGCGAGAGAAGCGAGTCGGCGTCATTGTTTCCATCAACCTCGGTGGGCGTGAAGAGCAGCGTTCCGAAGTGATAACCGGCGGGCGGCTCCGTTTCGGTGACCGTGACTTCCCCATTAACGAGGCCGTCGAATGCGTAGTAGCTGGTGTCCAGGCAGGTGGTGTCCAGGATCTCGCCGTCACCGTCCGCGTCGAGGCCCAGATCGGTCTCGCACAGCTTCGCCGGGTCGCTGTTCTCTGGAAGATCGTAGGTCGCCTCGGCATCTTCGACCGTGAACGAGAAGGCGGCGGCATCAGCCTTGACTCCGTCGCTCGTCTCGTCGCCGGGGTTCACGACGGCGGGGCAGGCGAGGACTGTGGCCGCAAGCGCTGCCACGGGGCCATCTGCGCCTTCGACGATGGCATTGAAGTCGTCCAGGTTCTTGACGTCTGGATTGCACAGATGCTTCATCACCTCCACTTCGACGCTGCCTTCGCCGGCGGCCGCGCCTACGGGTGCCGCGACAACGAGCACAAGTGCTGCCGTCGCAAGGAGGGCGGGAATAAATCGCTTCATGAAATGCTCCTTCGTGGGACCTCGTGGCCGGCAGCGCCGTGATGGGCCGTCGTTCTGGTCTCGCCAACCGTACGGGAGCGTACGAAGAGTGGGCATCGCCCGTAGGGATGATCCGGCTGCTTACAGACCCATAACGCCGGGGGGACGAAACTCAGGTGCCGACCCGCGCGACGAGTGCGGCGGCCTCCGAACGGTTGCGCAGGTGGAGCTTGGTCAGGACGTGGCCAACATGCGTCTTGACCGTTGCCTCGCTGATGAAGAGCCGCTCGCCGATCTCGCGGTTGGTGAGCCCTTCCGCCAGCAGCGCGAGTACGTCGCGCTCACGCTCGCTTAGCTTGGCCATGTTTGTCTGGCGGGGTGAAACGTTGCTGCTCGGCCCGGGCAGTTCGCCCAGCATGCGCGCGGCCATCGCGGGCGCTATGGCGCTCTCGCCCGCCGCAGTCTGCAGCACGGCAGCAACCAGGTCGGCCGGCGGCATGTCCTTCAGCAGATAGCCGGCCGCGCCCAACCGCAGCGCCGTGTAGAGGTCGTGGTCCGTCTCGGAAACAGTGAGCACCAGCACCTGCGTCCGGGGAAGTCGATTGCGGATGATGGCGCACGCCTCGCTGCCATTGAGACGCGGCATGTTTAGGTCAAGCACGACGACATCCGGACGAGTGCGGATGGCAACCTGGATTGCCTCATGGCCGTCGCTCGCCAGCCCGACGATCTCCACTCGACCATCGAGCGCGAGCAGTGCAGCCGTGCCTTCACGCATCAGTCTGTGGTCATCCGCGACGATCACGCGGACCGGTACCATGCTGCTCCCCCGGTTTCATTCCGCCGCCTCCGACTCCGACGGCAGACGGGGCGGTGCTACTGTCAACGAGTGTAGTTCGATGCAGGCACGTCGTGATGAATGGGGCCTGGCTGCATGAAGGTCAACGGCCGCGACACGGTCACCGAGGTCGATGCGCTCGCAGGGGTCGCGCGCGTTGCGCGCATGCTTGTCGGCTTCGGCGGACTGTCGGAGCTGACCAACGACGCCGTGGCCGAGATAGGTGAGGCCCTGGATCTAGACCTCGCCGCACTCTACCTTGCCGATCCCGCAGAGTCCCGCGTGCTCCGCCGCCGAGGGAAGCCGTCCGCGCGCGGCTCGCGCGCAGAGGTCGTCGAGAGCGTCTCGCTCGACGCGGAGGCGTGGCGGTTCGTGGCGGCTAGCGGAGGACCGCTCGTGTTCCGCGAGCGAACCGCCTGGGTGATGGAGAATCCATTCGAGCCGCCGGCCGATCACTGGGCCGTCCTTCCGCTGATCTCGGAGCGTCAGATCCTCGGCGCCGTCGTCGGCTGCTCGCCCGAGCCGATTTCGCTCGCGCCTGCGGCTGTGGCACGACTGACGGTCATCGGCGACCTGGTCAGCGCCGGTGTCTCGAACGCTCTGCTGCGCGCGGAAATTCAACGTACGGAGTTGGAGCGAGAGCGACTGCGCCTCGTGGAGGAAATCCACGACAGTCTGGCGCAGGACCTGGCGGTCGCCGTGCGCGAGCTCGCTCTTCTCGGGACAGCCCCGTCGTCCGAAGTCGCTCAGGCCAGTCAGGACCGGCTTCGCGAGGCAGTTCTCGAAGCGCACCGCATAGTCCGTGAACGCCTCCGGCTGCTTTCGAGCGACGTCCCGGCTCGAGGGTTGGAAGACAGTATCGAGGAGATCCGGGCGCGATTCAGGCGACGGGGATTGTCGGTGGTCATCGAGGAAGCCGTCCCGGATCTGGGGGTGCATCCGGCGGCTGTCGCCGTAGTCGTGCGCGTGTTGAACGAGGCGCTCGCGAACGTCCAGCGACATGCCAGCGTGACCGAAGCGACCATCGCCGTCACGTTGAACGATGGACGCCTCCACGTATTGATCCTCGATGAGGGCGAGGGGTTCGACGTCGATGGTTTGGTAGAGCAGGGCGCAGGTCACTTCGGGGTCGCCATCATGCGCCAGCGCGCTCAGGCAGCCGGGGGAACACTCCGAATCCGTAGCCGGCCCGCCGGCGGGACGACGGTCGAGTTGTGGCTACCGATCGAGGGGTCAGTGGCGTGAGCTGACGGCGGCCCCCACAGCGACAACGCGGTCATGGACCGAGGAGATGTCGTCCAGCTGTGCGCGCCGCATGTCGGCCGCCATATCGCCGACGATGTACGGGCAAAGTGTCACGACCCGCCGACCAGCGAAGCAGCGCAGCCATGCTTCCTCGAACGGCAGCACGTCCGCGATCTCGCCTTCGTTCGCGTCCACCGGGAAGCGCGCGAACCACAGCGCATCGAATCCCTCCGCCATCCGTTGGTCAAGGCGCAGCGACCAGGGACGGACCCAACGGTCCGGAGCCAGCGTCAGATTGAGCTCCATGATCTCCAGCTGTCCCTTCGCCGTCAGACCCACGACATCCAGCCCGGCTTCGGTCAGGTTCTCTCGATCGACATCGGCTTGCCCGGGCAATGATCCGTGCACGAGCCACCCGTTGCGTGCCGCTCCCAGCCCGAGGAAAGAGGCAACGACGGGCGGTACTTCCGCGGTGGACTTCAGGAGCGCGGCAATGTGCTCGCAGTCGAGGCGTGCGAATGTCCGTGCGACGGAGGATGGCGGTCTGACCGACCGACGAACGGGCCGCGGCTCTCGCGGATCGGACCTCACACTGACCTCGGCGCGCTGCGTCCGTAGCGGCGGCACGAGCGGATCATGGATTCTCCTGGTGTCCGCCTGCCCCGCACCCTGCGGGCAGGCGCGTGGAACATACCGGCGCGCGCAGATCGAAGGGATATCAGTATCCCGATCACCATTGCAAGCTGGATTCGCTTCACGGCCCAGCTCGTCAGCCTCGCCCCCGACGGTCGCTCACCAGACGTCGCCTTGGCGCCACTCGCAGCTGATCGGAGCATGCAGGTCCAGGTCAGAGGGCGTGTAAGGCGTCAGGAGCACCAGGATGCCGCCGTCCTCAGCGGGCGTGCGCACGTCACCACCGTCGGTGCGCACGGAGGTCGGGCCGCGCCATACCTTCCAGCCCAGCCGCTCGTAGAAGCCGACGCTGCCCGTGCCCAGCGCGCCCAACTCGTACTCCGCAGCGACGTGCTCGTTGACCGCCGCCACCACGCGGGAGCCGTGACCACGACCTTGGAGCGCGGGCAACGTCGCCACCGCCTCGACATAGCCCGTACGCAGCGGTCGGCCGGCGACGTGCAGCGAGCGCTTTACGACCGACGCGTGGCTCACGATCCGCCCCTCAACGTCGAGTACGAAGTGCAACCCACCCAGCGCGTGTGCCCAGTCGTCGTCGTCGAACGAGTTCTCCGGTTCGGGGCCAAAGGCGGAGTCCATCAGCCGCCGGATGGCCGCCAGCTCGGCGGAGGTCAGCTGGTCGGTGGGAAGTCGGCGCAGGCGAATGGTCGGCCTCTCGATCATCGCCCCGCATTCTGAGCGCTTCCTTTAGGCTGGACCGATGAAGCAGTACGCCAGCCCACCCCAGCAATCCATCGACCCCGCGCGAACGTACGGCGCCACCATCAAGACTTCAGCGGGCGCCATGACCGCCGAGCTCTTCGCCGCGGACGCGCCCAGCACGGTCAATAACTTCGTCTTCCTTGCCCGCGAGGGCTTCTACGACGGGGTGATCTTTCACCGCGTGATCAAGGGCTTCATGGTCCAGGGCGGCGATCCTACCGGCACAGGCCGCGGCGGCCCGGGCTACAAGTTCGCCGACGAGCCGGTCACCCGCAAGTACGAGCGCGGGACGCTGGCCATGGCCAATGCCGGGCCGAACACCAACGGCAGCCAGTTCTTCATCATGCACGCCGACTACCCGCTGCCCCCGAACTACACCATCTTCGGCAAGCTGACCTCGGGCGAGGACGTCGTCGACAAGATCGCCGGCGCGCCCACCGGCGCTCAGGACCGCCCGACCCAGCCGGTCGCGATCGAAAGCGTCGAGATCAGCGAGGAGTAGCGCCGTCCTACTCATTCGGCCGGCTGGCGAGGGAGACCGCGCCGCCATCTTCGAGGTCGAGTCGGTCGCCTTCGGGCGCGCGGACGAGGCCCAGCTGGTCGAGCGCATCCTTGCCTCCAAGTCGGCCGTGCTCGGCCTGGAGTTCGTGGCCGAGGACGACGGCCCCATCCTGGGCCACATCCTATTCAGCCATGTCGAGCTGCTGACGCAGCATGGCCCGCGCAGGGTGCTTGCCCTCGCGCCGATGGCTGTCCTGCCCGAGCGCCAGGGACAGGGCGTAGGCACGGCGCTCGTACGCGCGGGTCTCGACGCTGCCGAGCGGCTGGGTGAGCCACTGATCGTCGTGCTGGGCCACGCCGAGTACTACCCGCGCTTCGGCTTCGTGCCCGCCCACCAGCTGGGCGTCTCTCCGCCGCCCGAATACCCCGCCTCGCACTTCTTCGCGCTGCCCCTGTCCGCCTACGAGCCAGCCCTGCGCGGCCGGATCGCCTACCCGCCCTCCTTCGCCGAGCTCTGATCCTCAGCGTTCGCTCAGGCCGCGGATCGGCGCTAGGCTTCCGCAGATGTCCCTGCTGACGCTCCCCTTGGAGCCCTACCAGCTCGCTCTGCTCGAGGAGCAGCGCCGGGCAGTGCTGGCCACCCTGGCCGCCGATGGGCGCGCCCGCCTCGTCCCGATCACCTACGCCTACGACCCCGACACCGGACTGCTCTACTCGGCGCTCGACGACAAGCGCAAGTCGGTCGACGATCCGCGCGAGCTGGCCCGCGTGCGCGACATCGCCGTCCGGCCGCGGGTCAGCGTGCTCGTCGACCGCTGGAGCGAGGATTGGAGCAGGCTGGCCTGGCTGCGCCTCGACGGGGAGGCCACGCTCCTCGAGCCGGCGGACCACGCCGAGGAGCATGCCTGGGCGCTGCACCTGCTCCGCGGCCGCTACCCGCAGTACGCGAGCCACTCGCTGGCCCAACGGCCGGTCGTGCGCGTCGAGATCACCGGCGTCGCGGGCTGGAGCGCCTGATGCCCGACCTGCCGATCAACCTGGTCGACGTGCTGGCCATCCTGCTGGTCTTGACCGCCGTCGTGCTGGGCCGGCGCTCGGGGTTCGTGGTGCAGGCGCTGGCCCTGGCCGGTTTCGCTATCGGGATCGGCCTGCTGATCCTGCTGGCACCGCGCGTCGCCGACCTGCTGGCCGAGATCCAGGGCCCGTTGCGGGCGGTGGTCGTGCTGGGCGGGATGGCCGCGGTCGTGTTGCTCGCCCAGAGCGTGGGCAGCGCCATCGGCGTGGGCGTCAAGCGGCGCCTTGGCCGGGGCCTGCTGGGCGGCGTTGACAACGGAGCGGGCGGCGTGTTCGGCTTCGCCCGCGGCGTGTTCATGGTCTGGCTGCTGGGCGGCCTGCTGGCCGTCCTGCCCATGCCCACGCTGGCCGCCGAGGCACGCCAGTCGCTGATCCTGCGCGTGATCGACACCCGGCTGCCCTCGCCGGTCGTGCTGGCCGCCGAGTTCGGGCGGATCATCGAGGCCGCCGGTCTGCCCGACGTATTCGTGGGGCCCGCGCCGGCACCGGCCGAGCCCGTCGACGGTCCGGCCTTCGCCGAGGCGCAGGCCATCGCCGAGCCTGCGCGCGAGAGCACCCTGCGCGTGGAGGCGGCGGCCTGTGCGCGCTTCATGACCGGCACCGGCTTCGCCGTTGGCCCCAGCCACTTCGTGACCAATGCTCACGTCGTCGCCGGCTCGACGCGCGTCCAGCTCTCCTTCGACGGCCGCTTCGAGCGTTACGAGGGCGTGCTGGTCCACTTCGATCCCGACCTGGACGTGGCCGTCGTCTACGCCCCGTTGCTGGGGCTGGAGCCGCTGAGCCTGGCCGCGGAGGATCCGCCGCGCGGTGAGCGCATGGCCGCCCTGGGTTTCACCGGTGGAGGCAGCCAGCGCGTCATCCCGGCGGCCGTGACACGCACGCTCGACGCGCTGGGCCGCGACATCTACGGCCAGGGCATGGTCACTCGGCCGGTGATCGAGATGCGTGCCAGCGTCGCGCCGGGCGACAGCGGCGGGCCTGTGCTGGGCGATGACGGGACGGTGGGCGGGGTGACGTTCTCCGAGTCGCGCCAGGACCCGGACATTGGCTATGCGCTTTCGCCGGTGGCCGTGGCTGACTCCATCCGTGGCTCGCTCGACCAGCGCACTGCCGTCGAGTCCGGGGAGTGCCTGCCGGACTAGGCTGAGCGACGTGACAGTCGAGTTCTATCTCGAGGATGCTGGGGACGGCTGGTGGCACTGTTCGTCGCCGATGCGAGCGACGGTGATCGACGGGCCGGCGGCCAAGTTCGAGCCGCGCGCCGAGGCGCGCTTCCCGGAGGAGTACTGGCTGGTGGAGGTCGACCCGCCGATCGTCTGGCACGGCGACCAAACCTTCGCGGCCCGCTGGGGCCCGGATCATCCCCTCTGCCACCCCATCGAGCCGACGCGCCTGGCGCTGGTCATGGCCAGCTCGCCATGGACCGGACCGATCGAAGTCAAGTGGGCGGGCGTGCCGGTCTACCCGGTCGTCAACTCGGCTCGCACGGTGGGCGAGGCAGAGATCGTCAGCGGTCTCGCCGTCAAGGCCGGCCTGCGGGCGGCACGCCAACGTCCTAGCGCGCCTTGATCAGCCGACCGCGGCGGGTGATGGCCCGACTGGAGAGGGCCGCCACACCCATTGCGATGAGTGCCCGTTCGGCCGGCGGCAGCGGCCGAACGACAGAGAGGAACTGCTCGGCCCGGGCGCCGTCGATCTGGGCCAGCAGGGCCTGGCCGTCGGCGGTCATCTCCAGCGTCCGCTGGCGCCGGTCGACAGCCTCTTCCTGGCGCCGAACCAGGCCGCGCCGCTCGAGCGCGCTGACCAGCCGGCTGGTGGCCGAGGACGAGCGTCCAATCTGCTCGGCCAGGTCGGCCACGGTCAGCGTCTCCGTGCCCGAGATGGCGTAGAGCGCGGCCAGCTGCGAGAAGCCCAGGCCCAATTGGCCCAGCTGCGCCGCGAAACCAACGACCAGGTCGCGCCACAGCGCCCGCCCCATCGCGATCCGGTCGGATAGCAGGCGTGGATTTTGGATCTGGTCGCGCGCTGCAGCGACGGCGGGAGTGAGAGCTTCTTGGGCATCGGACATACGTGCATGATTGCACGCAATCGCCGAGCTACTGCGGCCGGCGCTGGTACCGTGGACCAATCTTGAGCCGTACAGCATTCGTCTTCCCTGGACAGGGATCTCAATACGTGGGCATGGGCCAGATGCTGGGCCACGTTTCGCCGGCCGCCGCGGAGGTCTTCCGCGCCTGCGACGACGCACTGGGCGAGTCGCTCACCCAGCTCTGCTTCGAGGGCCCGCAGGAGGCGCTGGACCAGACGATCAACGCACAGCCCGCGATCCTGGCCACGTCGATTGCCTACCTGCGTGCCTGGCAGGAACAGGCCGGTCCTGACGCGCCTACGCCGGCCTTTTACGCCGGTCACTCGATGGGCCAGTACAGCGCCATGGTCGCCGCCGGCGTCATCTCGCTGGCCGACGGCCTGCGCCTGGTGCGCGAGCGCGGCCGGCAGATGCAGGCCTCCGCTTCGGACGGGGCAATGGCGGCCATCATCGGGCTGCCCGACGAGCACCTGCCCGAGCTGGTCGCTGCCGGCGAGTCGGCCGGCATCTTCACCATCGCCAATCGCAACTCGCCCGGCCAGGTGGTGATCAGCGGCGAGCGCTCGGCCGTGGACGCAGCGAGCGAGGCAGCCAAGGCGCTGGGCGCCAAGCGGGCGCTGCCGCTGCCGGTCAGCGTGGCTGCCCACTCTCCGTTGATGAGCCGCGCGGCGGAGGGCATGCGCGGCGTGCTGGCCGGCGTGGAATTCGCCGATCCGGCCGCCCCGCTGCTGGCCAACGCCGACGCCCAGCTTCTGGAGACCGGCGAAACCTGCCGCGAGGAACTGGTCGAGCACCTCACGCGCGGCGTGGACTGGGTCGCCGCCGTCGAGGCCATGAGCGCCGCCGGGGCGACCCGCTTTGTCGAGGTGGGCCCCGGCAAGGTGCTCACCGGCCTCATCAAGCGCATCGCCCCCGACGCCGAGGCCCACGCCCTCGACGACTCGTCGGCCGCCGGCCGACTCTCCCTCCCCATCCCCCTGACAGGAGCCGCCAGCTAGCATGCGTCGACCAGATTTCAGCCGCCGAGTCGCCGTCACCGGACTGGGCATCATCAGCCCCGTCGGCCAGGACGTGGACACCGCCTGGGACAACCTGGTCAAGGGCCGCACCGGCCTCAAGCGCATAACGCGCTGGGATCCTTCGCCCTACGAGGCGCAGATCTCAGGCGAGATCGAAGACTTCGACGGCACGAAATGGATGGACTTCAAGGCCATCCGCCGCACCGACCGGAACGTCGTCATGGGCGTCGCGGCCTCCAAGCAGGCGCTCGAGGATTCGGGGCTGAAGGTCGACGACAGCAACCGCGACGACATCGGCGTCATCTTCGGATCGGGCGGCGGCGGGCCGCGACTGATGATGGACAACCTGGTCGCCTGGGAGCAGAAGGGCGCCCGTACCGTCAGCCCCTTCTTCATCGCCAACATGCTGCCCGACACGGCGTCGGGCCAGATCGCCATCGAGACCGGTATTCGCGGCTCGAACATGTGCGTGGTCACGGCCTGCTCGACCGGCACGCACAACATCGGCGAGGCGGCCGAGGGCATCCGCCGCGGCGACTACGTGGCGGCCATAGCCGGAGCGACGGAGAACCCGCTCCACGAGCTGGTCCACATCGGCTTCTCGAACATGCGCGGCATGGGCCTGCCCCGACCCGGGGAGCCGCTCGAGACCGTCTCGCGGCCGTTCGACAAGACGCGCAACGGGTTCGTGCTGGGCGAGGGCGCCGGCGCGATGATGCTGGAGGACCTCGAGTACGCCAAGGCGCGCGGCGCGAAGGTCTACGCCGAGGTCGTCGGCTACGGCTCAGCCGCCGACGCGTGGGACCTCATCCAGCCGGTGGAGAAGGGCGACGGCGTGCGCCGCGCACTGATCCAGGCGCTGCAGAGGCACAACACGCCGGCCAACGAGATCGACCTGATCAACCCGCACGGGACCTCGACGCCGCTGGGCGACCTGCGCGAGGCTCAGGGCTTCTGGGCGGTGTTCGGCGAGCACACGCCCAACATCGCCATCAGCGGCACCAAATCCATGACCGGCCACCTGATGGGCGCCGCCGGAGCGGTCGAGGGCGTGGCCACGGTGCTCAGCGTCTACCACCAGTGCGCGCCCGGCACGTTGAACTACCGTGAGGAGGACCCGGAGATCAACCTCAACGTGGTCCACGGCGGCTCCCGGCCCATGGAGATTCGTTATGCGATCAGCGACAACGTCGGACTGGGCGGGCACAACGGGGCGGTCATCTTCAAGCGCTACGACGGCGACTGAGGGGTTCCGCTGCGCGAGCAGCGTTAGCAGCGCGAGCAACTGGGCAGCGCGAGCAGCTGAGCAGCGCCAGGACCGCGCGTGCCGCCTCCGGCCGCCGGTCCTACGGAGGCTCTTATGCCTCAGATTCTTAGTTGCGCAACCCGAGCGAGCCTAGCGCTCCCGCAGGTCGGCTGGTGAGGGCTGGCGGCCGCCCTCGCCCTTGCGGCACCGACGTTCCCACGCCTCCAATCGCGCTCAAGTCAGCACAATCCGCGCTCAGCCGAGACCGGACGACCCGATACGCAGCGAGCTGCGCTCGACTTAAGAATGTGGAG
>DATKBB010000054.1:0-54611 GCA_035514295.1 Candidatus Limnocylindria bacterium
GCCGGCGCGCCTCACGCTTGCGCTCCGCTCGCCGCCGGATGGGCGTGGTGGCAGCGTGCTGGCCCAGGGCCATGGCATGGCTGGTCAGACCCACGCTCTCGGTGAGCGGATCGATGTCGCCCTGGTAGCCGGCCTCGAGCAGACCGGCCCCGCCGCCGGAGATCAGGTTCTCCACCTCCCACATGACGGCCGGTTCGACCTTCGCGCTGACGGCGCCCGCCCAGCCCTTGTCCCAGCCCTTTGCCTTGGCCTTGGCGGCGTACGCTGCCGCGAGGCGGGGGACCAGCTTCTCGGCGAGCTTGCCGGCGCCCGCGCTGAAGACACCGCCCCGGATGTCCGCCCAGACTTCGTCCGCGCCGTAGGCGCTGCCCTTGAGCGTTGCCTTGGTGGCGATGGTCGCGGCCGTGGCCCTGATGGCGCCCATGATCGCGCCCGCTGCGCCGCCGGAGGCCAGCATCGAGACCGCCATCACCGCTACGTCGACGAAGGCGTTGAAGGCCTCCTCGGTGGCCTGCTTGTAGACCCCCACGTTGTGGGTCATGCGCGCCTCGATCAGGTGCAGCTCGCCTATCGAGCGCCGGGCCGCCTCAACGTCGGGCGGGTCCTGTGACAGCGCGGCATCGACTGCCCGGTGGGCGTCCGCGGCATCACGGCGGGCATTCATCACCAGCTCGTGCTCGAGATTTCCCGACCAGTCGCGCACGCGGGCGAACGACCCTCGATTCTCCATCACAGCGGTGTCAATCGAGCTAACCCTGCCAAAGACCCACGCGGCCTCCTCGCGCAGGCGGCGTACCTCGCCCTCGCTGGCCGCCATGGAGGCGAGTGAGCCCACGATCTCGGCCGGAACAGGCGGGCCGCCCGGCTTGCCCGGCGCTCGCGCGCGGCCGACCGCCAGCTCCTCCGCCAGCTGGCCCAGGGCCGCTTCCGAGCCGCCCGGCTTAAACTCCTCCTCGAACGTGCCGCCGCGCAGAAGCCGCTTCTTCTCCTCGTAAACCTCGCGCGCGGCCGCCAGGTCCTTGGGTGCGCGACCCCGCATGTAGTCGTCGGCAGTGGGCTTTTCGATGAGCAGCCGCTCCTCGATGGTGCCCAGCAGATCGACGGTCAGGTCGCGGTTACCGGGGGTCTTGGCCCGGTACTCCACGGCCAGCTCGCGGATTTCGCTGCGCGTCTTGGAGCCCAGGATCTGTCGCACGCGCTCCATGTCCTTGCGCGACGAGCTGATGGCGAAGTACAGCTCCTGCCACTCCGGCAACACGCCCTGCTGGAGCAGCAGGGCGGTGTTGCGCTCGCGCTCGACCTTGTTGCCGACCGAGCCTGCCAGCAGCTGCACGAATAGCCGTACGGGCCGCTCGGCCGCGAAGCGCGCCTGGAAGCGCGCGAAGTACGAGTTCACCACTTCAGCCGTGGCTAGCGGTGGCGCGCCGGTCTCCCTGCCGGCAGCCGACCTTTGACGCGACGCCTCCTTCTCGGCCGCCTGGCGCAGCTCCAGCAACGTTTCCTCTATCTCGGCCGCCTTGAGAGTGCCCTCGCGATCGCTGCGGGCCAGCCGGAGTGCCAGCGCCTCCGGCCGATCGCCACGGACCAGCGCGGTTATGACGGCGTCCTTGCCCACGCCCAGCTGCTCGGCCACGGCCTGTCCTTCCGTCCCCTCCCCCAGGACGGCCTGCAGCTTGTCGCCGCCTTCCTGGCCAATGGACTCAAGGCGGCCTTCGACGGCGGCTCGGGCGTCCGTGCGCTGCTGCTGGATCTGCTTCGACGTCTTGGCCATGATGCCGGACTTGGCCAGCGGGGCGAACTTCTCTGCCTGGGCTTCGGCCTTCTTAAGTTTTTCGAGATCCGCCTGCAGCGCCAGCCGCTCAGCGGTGGCCGTGTCCTCCATCCAGAGCGCGATCACGCGCTCCTGGTCGCGGCCCTTGAGGCGCGCGGTGAGAGCCTTGTAGAGCTGTTCACCGAACTGGCCCGCGTAGGCATCGGACAGAGCCTTCTTCTCGTCCGCCGCGGCCGGCGTCGCCAGCTTGGCCAACAGGCCGATGATCTTCTCCTTCTGGCCCTTGTCCAGCCAGACCTTCAGCTCGATCGCCTGCGCACGGGCGCGGGCGCCGGACGCCTTCGTCTCGGCCGCAAGATTCTTGTCGCGGGCCGCCACGGCCGCCACGGCACCGGCCTGCGCGCCCAGCTCATCCTCCATGCCCACGAACGAGCCCACGAACCGCCCGAGCTTCTCACCGGTCTCCATCGCCGCGATTGGATCAACAGCCGGCTCCGCCACCGTGCCGGTCAGTAGCGTGAGGAGGCGCCGCCGGTTGGCCGGCCCGACGTCGGTGACCACCGGCTTGCCCTCGATCTCCAGCTCTCCGCTGAGCAACCAGCCCAGGTTCCAGCCGGTCTGCTTGGCGTATTCCGTCTTGACGGCACGCCCCTCGCCGGCCGTCATGCCGCCCAGGGCAGATGCCACAGCCTCGATGTCGACGATCAGGTGCTGCCTGACCAGGAAGTTCTGCTTTATGGCAAGCCGCAGCCGGTCGACGCGTGCCTTGGGATCCAAGCCGGCCGCCACTTCGGGTGCGCGCTGTACGCCGTTGCCGCGAGCGGCGACCAGGCGCGAGACAGCGGCATTGCCGGCGACCCCCTGCATGCTCAGCAGCTGGCCCGGCAGCAGGAAGTCGGCGGTCGGGTCAAGCGCCGCCGACATGCCACCCGCCTGACCGCTTTCGCCGGCCGAAGGTGCCTGCGTGTGCCTGAGGGCACCCGCGTGAGATGCGTCGGAGGCCTGCTCGGCGGCCTGCGCCTGGACCTTCACCGCGCTCTGTTGCCTCAGGCCTGCTCAGGAAGCACGGCGCGCACCTGCACCCAGCGCACCGCGGCGCGCGCCTCGGCCGAAGTCGCGCCCTGCTGCAGGAAGGCGCCGGCGTGGCCGGCCACGAAGCGCTGGTCGACAGCGAGGTGGACCAACACGCTGCCGTTGAGCACGACGACCAGGCTGGGTCCGAAGGCGACGATGGCCAGCCTGTTCCACTCGCCCAGCCCGCGTTTGAAGGGGAGGTCGGCGCTGAGCGGACCCTCGGCCACGGGCTTTGGCTCCCCGTCGAGCGTGGCAACGTAGACGTAGCCGGCCGGCGAGAGGGCCACCACGACGTAGGTGCGCTCGGCCGACTGGCGCAGGAAGACGCCGGCCAGGTCGTTGTCGTCGCCAGCCTCGACTGCCAGGCTGGCATCGAGGATCACGTCCCGGTAGGAATCGGCCGAGAAGGGCTGGCCGGCCACCGTGTTGGCGCCCCCGCCGCGCAGCAGGAGCCGGCCGCTTTCGATGGCGGCGGTTGGGCTGAGCTGGCTGTCTGCCTCGGTCGCGTAGTCGAGGTCGAGAAGGATCGGCGGATAGCCACGCGGCGGTCTTTCGGGCACTTGGATCTCCATGGCTCAGGCGGCTCCGGCGGGCATGGGCACGGCCCAATCGAGGACTGCGTTGGTGATCGACTCGCCGACCACCTGCTCGACGCCCCAGACGCCCAGCGCCACGGCGTCGCGGATGAAGGCCAACGGGCTGCCCGTCAGAACATCGTTGATCAGCTTGTAGAGCCCGACAACGATGCGGATCAAGCTCATCGTGAAGGGCGAGAAGGCCGCTTTGCCCAGCGGAATCGCGTAGCCGGCAGTGATGCCGCCATAGACGCCGGCCTGCACCTGCGCCCCGCCTTTGCCAGCGATGCCCACGTTCGTGTCCCATCCCCAAGCCGTGCGCTGGCTGGTGAATGGGTTGGGCAGCGAGGGCTCGATGGTGAACTGATTGGGGACCTCCTGCGGCGGGCCGACGCCGCCCGGGCGCGTCGTGTCGGGCGTTGCGGGGATGCGCGCCTCGCCGGTCAGGACCACCCGCTGACGCTCAGGCATCGGCGCGTCGCGTGACCCACCCGCGCGCTCGGCCTCGCGCGAGCCCAAACCTACGATGGCTTTGTTGGTAACGGGCATGCGGTCACCGATGGCGTCAGCCACCCCTTGCGCCCGACGCACGGAAAGCCGTTCATTTTCGTCCGCGGGACTGACCCCTGGTCGGGGATGTCGCCAGTGCGGGCTGGCCTCGCCCGTGAACGTCACCTGATGGACGTGCCCGCGGGCGCTGGCGGGATAGTCGCGGACTATCGCTACCGCGCGATCGACGGTTTCGGCCGCCGGCGGGAGAGCGCCCGACATGTCGCCGACGCCGGTCGGGAACCGAATCTCGCCGAGATGCAGCGCCTGCGTGCCCTCCGGTGTTCCCGGCACGAGTTGCGGCGGTAGAGGCTGGCCAGGTTCGAGGCGCGTGCCCGCGCCGGGCGGCGTGTAAGAGATGCCGGTCCCCGGGGACAGTGGTAGCGAGCCCGAGCGGTAGATGGTGCCCCCGCTGTAGAGGCCGCCGCCAATGCCCTTGGCGATCGAGCCCTGAACGCCGTACGTCGCCCCCGTCGACCAGCCGCCCCACGACTGGAGCACGTCTTGGCTCGCTTCCCCGAAGGAGCCTACCGTCCCCCACGAGCGGCCCGCCCCGACATTGCCGGTTATCCCGGCGTCGCCGATGTTCAGCTGGGCTCCCATGCTCGGCGTCGCAAAGAAGCCGACCTCGTTGCGACGGTAGTCGAAGACGACGTCGACAGCCAGCGAACCACCGCCGGTCCCGCCGATGCCCTTGCCCGCGCTTGCGGTCAGGCTCACGTTAACTCCTATGTGGTCGCCTTCCGGCCGCAGCAGCCCCGCGAGCAGGGCACGCTTCTCGCGCGCCGTGACCTGGCCGGCAGCCTGGCGCGCTGCTTCCACCAGCTGGTCGGGCGCTGGCAGGCCGTTGGGGAACATCAACCGGGCGCGCTGCACGGCAGCCCGTAACTGAGGACCGATCAAGTCGAGCAGAAGCATGACGATGGCGTCGTTGATGCGCCGCGAGATGGCCGCCAGCACCCGCTGCACGCGGGAGCGGATGGCACTGACCAGCCAGTTGCGGAAGCGCTGGACAGCCGCCATCACGCGCAGGACGCGGCCGGCGATACGGGCGACGACCGTGATCAGGCGGGCCTGGACGAAGGTGATCGCGCGAGTGATCAGCGACTGGGCACGCATGATCTTGGCCAGCAGGCGGGCGGCCACGCGCGCGACCCAGGCCGAGGCGGCGCGCTCGACGGCGCCGAGCACCGCGCGGGCCAGACCGATGATCCGGTCGGCCACGAACTGGGCGGCGGCGCGAACGAGTCTGGGCAGGCTGGCTGTGAGCGCCTGGACTCGGCCGAGCACGCTCCTGATCACGCCGGCCAGCCAGCCGATGGCCCGCTGGATGGCGGCCTGTACCTGCACGATCCGCTCGACCAGCCAGGCTGCAACCCGGCCCACGAGCTCCGTGATCCGCTGCGCCGCGCTGGTGATAGCCAATGTCAGGCGCGCCTGGAGCGCCAGGATGCGGGCTGGCAGGGAGGCCAGTAGGGCAGTCATGCGCCCGACCATCGCCTGCACGATGGCCTGCCCCAGGTTGCCGCCCCGAAGGGCGGCCGAGATGGCAGCACGGACCGGCCCGGCAAGCGTGGCGACGATCGAGCGCACGCGCGACAGCGCCGCCCGCACCGCGCCGGCAACGCCGGCCTTGACTGTCTGCATGACGGTCCGTACGGCGCCGATCACCGTTGTGGCCACCGAACGCGCGCTGGCGACGACGGCGCGCACCGCCGTGAGGGCCAGCGAGACCGCCCCGTCGATCAGGCGCTCGACGTTTGTCTTTATGGTGGTGACGACAGTCCGCACTGTCGAGATGGCGCTCGAGGCAAGACCGCTGAGCGCCGAGCGCACGGCCGAGACGATCGTTTCGAGGACGCCGCCCAGCCCGGAGGCGACCTGCCGCTGTGCCCCCTCGATTGGATTGGCGGCGGCCTCCAGCGCAGCATCGGCGCCCTCTGGCCCGGCGCCCTCCTCGGCTTCTTCCGGTAGCTCGGCCTGGGCGGGCAGCTCGTCCGGCGCCGACAGCTGCTGGACTTCTGGCATTGGCGGTGCTTCCTCGGCGCCGCCGCCGACCTCGCCCTCCGCGCCGCCTCCGACCCCCACGCCGCCCGAGCCGGCGGCCGCCTCCGTCCTGCCGCCACCCAGCGCGGCGCCCACGGCCCCTCCGACCTGGCCACCGACGGCCGTTCCAGCGGCGCCCTGCGGACCCGCACCCGCCGCTCCGCCAGCGACCGCTCCCCCACCCGCTGTCCCGGTCGGGGCGCCCGGCCGAGCCTCCAACTCGGCAGCCAGGCCGGCGCCGACTTCGCCGCCCACTACACCACCGGCGGCGGGCGCCGCGTCGCCGGTCGTGCCTGCGGCGGTACTCGCCGATCCGAGGCCGGCACCGGTGGGACCGGCACCGGCGCCCAGGGCGCGGCCCACGGCTCCGCCCACCGCGCCGCCGAGTGCCTCCCCCAGCCCGCCGACCCCGCCCTCAATCGGCGCCGCTGGCTGCCCACCGTCCAACCCGCCGGCCTCGGCTCCCAGCGGGCCGCCCTGTTCCGGCGGTGGAGGTGCGGCGGGCGGCTCTGCGCCACCCGAGGACCCTGTCGCCTCGGCTGGTGGCGATTCGCCGGCGCCGGCCCCGTCGTCCGTTGGCGGTGCGGCGGCTGCCGGGCCCGGCTCCTCGGCCGTGGGCGTGGCCGGCTCCGCCGCGCTCAGCGTCTCCTCGCTCTCACCGGCCGTGGTCGCATCTGGCGCACTCAGCGGGGCGGCGACGGTTCCCAGTGCCGCTCCCAGACCGCTGCTGCGGAGGAACGCCTGGCCCCCGCCGCCGTTGGCCCGATTGGCGCCGGACCTGTCGACGGTGTCGGCCTTGTCGGACCTGCCCGGCTCGAAGAGGCTGCTGACGGCAGCATTGCCGGCCGTCTTCTGCAGTCCCAACAGCTTGCCGGCCAGTCCCGTTTCGGTGCCCTCGGGCAGCAGTTCCGGTGCCGTCTCGGGCACGGCCGGGGCGCGGGAGGGCTGCTTCTCCTTCTCGCGCTGCGCCGTTTCGAGCACGTCAGGTACCAGGCCGAGCGATGTCCAGGTAGGGCCCGAACTCCGCCTCGACGGTCAGCCTGCCCAGCTTGCGGTACTCGCGCTCGGTGCCCCTGATCAGGTCGGCCATCGTCACCGGCCGATCCTGCTCGGCAGCCAGGAAGGCCGCCGTCAGGCAGGCGTTACGGATGTTGCCGCCCGATAACCGGAAGCGGCGAGCCATGAACTCCAGGTCGAGGTCGTCCGCCTGGGGCAGTTCGGCCGGCAGGTGCATGCGCCAGAGGGCCAATCGGTCGTCGTCCTCGGGCAGAGGAAAGTCGACGATAACGTCGATGCGCCGCGTGAAAGCCTCGTCCAGGTTGGCGCGCAAGTTCGTGGTCAGGATGGCCAGCCCGTCGAAGCGCTCCATGCGCTGGAGCAGGTAGGCGATCTCGACGTTGGCGTAGCGGTCACGCGCGTCGCGCACCTCGGAGCGCTTGCCGAAAATGGCGTCGGCCTCGTCGAAGAGCAGCACGCCGTTGACCCGGTCGGCCTCGACGAAGATGCGGTCCAGGTTTTTCTCTGTCTCGCCGATGTACTTGTCGACGACCGTCGAAAGGTCGATCACGTACAGGTCCAGGCCCAGGTCGCCGGCGACCACCTCCGCCGACATGGTCTTGCCCGTGCCCGAATCGCCCGCGAAGAGGGCCGTGATGCCCCGCCCGCGCACGGCCCGACCACCCGCCCGCCACTCGTCCAGCACACGCTCGCGCTGGCGGGCACGGGCGGCCAGCTCGCGCAATTGCGAGTGCACTTCCGGCGGGAGCACGAGGTCCGGCCAGCCCGCGCGCGGCTCGACGTGACGGGCCAGCCTGTCCAGGCCGGCCGTGTTCTGCGCCCGGGCGCCGGCCTGGACGTCGGCTGGACCGAGGTCTCGGCCCTGGACGCGGGCATGCAGGCGAGCCGACTGGGCCGCGCGCGCGATCTGCAGGGGCGTCAGGCGAAAGGCCAATGTCGAGCGCAGCAGTGCCGGGTCGCCGCCATTACCGTCGAGCGCGATGCCCCATTGCCGGCTGCGCTCGTCCACGCTCGCCTGGGGCACCTCCAGCGAGAGTGGCACGGCACGCGACCAGGCCGGGTCCCAGGCTCGGGCGCCGGCCAGCACGACGGCGCAGTGCGCCTCGGCCAGGGCCGCGGCGACGGGCACCGCCCGCTCGATCAGGGCGTCCATCGGGCCGGCCACGAGCAGCGCCTCTCTCAAACGCGCCTCGCGCACCGTCGCGGCGGCTGCCATGGCCGGTTCCGAGCCGGCCGCCAGCCGGCCCAGGTCCACCACCAGGCACTCCAGCCCCAGCTCGCGGGCGGCGGACAGGGCCAGCGCCGCCCCGGACGCACCGGCGACTTCGCGCAGGTAGACCGGGCTGACGCCGGCGGCCAGGGCCTGCTCGAGCGCTGCCCAGCGCCCGACTGCGGGCTGGGCTTCGAGCGACAGCAGGGCGGCCAGCTCCGGCTCGGGCGAGTCGTCGCCCAGCAGGTGGGCCGAGACACGGTCCGGCACGCGCAGCGAACGGCTGAGCAGCGGCCGCTCCCGATCCTCGACGCTCAGCAGGCCGCCGGCTACCAGCGGGCTTGAGGGTCCCAGCCGGGCTCGCGCTTCGGCGCTCGCCAGGGGCACGCCGCACAACTCCATTGCCAGCCCGACGCTGGCCCGCCGGCGGGTGACGTCGTCGTGGAGGTAACCGTAGAGGCGCTCGAAGCGCGGATCCAGGTCTGGCGCCAGGGCGACGAGCAGGAAGTCGATGTCAAGCGGCTGCAGCTCGAAGGCGTGCGCCAGCCGGCGCAGTCGGACGGTGGCGCCATCGGCCTCGGCCGCGGCCGCGCGCCGCTCGATGGCGCCGGCCAGCTCCTCGCCGGCCGGCTGCCAGAGGACCGGCCGTGGAGCGTCGAGCAGCGCCTCGACGTTTGCCTCTGCAAGGTAGAGACCCCTGAACCGGTCGTCGGGATTGGGATCGGTCTCGCGCCGCCGCTCGACGGCCGCGCGCACGCGCAGTGCCAGCAGGTCGAGCAGCGCCAGCAGATGCTCGAGCGACGGTTCCTGGCGCGCGACGGCCGGCCCCCGGATCATCTCTTCAGCCGGCGCCGGGGCAGCTCCCGCAAGCGGACGCGCCGGCCCGGCTGGTCGGGCGAGCCGGCCACCAGCGTTTCATCGGCCAGGCCTGATTCGCCGTCGCCGCTGGACGTTGCCGCGGGCAGCCGCGTGGAGCCTTTGCCCTGACCGGCTCCGCGCCGGCCGCGCGCGGGTCCTTCGACGGGCACCACCGTCAGGCGCGGCTCCTCCAGCACGGGCGGCCCGGCCGCCATTGAGCGGCGGATGTCGAGCGGCGCCGTGACGACCACGTCCAGCGACGGCTTCAGCTCGCCGCCCATCGCCGACCAGACGTCGGCGATCGAGCGATCCTCGGCCGGCGGCAGGGCGACGGTCAGCAGCACGGGCAACTGCTGGCCCTCCAGCTGGCCGCCCAGCAGCTCAGGCGGCACGAACTCGTGGCGCACGAAGCAGGCCAGCAGCGCAGCCAGCAGCCGGTGCTCGTCTTCGGGCCGGCTCGTCCACGCAGTGACCAGGTAGGAGAGCCGGAAGCGGCGCGGCGGGGGCCGGCGCTCCGTCACACGCCCGTGCTCGTCGCGCACCGGCTCCCAGGCCGTCTCACGCCGAGTGGTGTCCTCGCGGATGTCGTACAGGTACAAGTCCACGACCGGTGCGTTGCGGCGCGCGACCCACTCCTTCGTCGGCGCGTCGAAGGCCACCTCCACCCCCGAGCCGTTCAGCGCGTCGCGCTTGACCAGGGCGCGCAGGGACTCGTCGACGTCGTGGATCATCGCCCCCAGAGGTTCCCCGCGCGCGAGGCGGGCGGCAACCGGGCCGGGGGCAGCCGATGGGGCGCCGCCGGTTGCCCCTTCGGGCAGGCTGCGCTTCCCCAAGGCCGGTCCAGCCGTACCTTGTCCAGGCCTCCGCGCGCTGCCAGCCTCGGCGCAAACCGTCCACGGCGCGACCCGCCTGGGCGGAGCCTGCCACGTTACGCGGAGGAACTCGCGCATGCCGAACTACCTCTCACCCGGCGTCTACGTCGAGGAGGTCGAGGCCGGCTCACGACCGATCGAGGGCGTGGGTACGGCAGTGGCCGCATTCGTCGGCCTGGCCGTCCGCGGCCCGACGAACGCGCCCACGCTGGTCACCAACTGGAACCAGTTCGTGCAGACCTTCGGCGACTTCATGGAGGGCTCGTACCTGGCCCACGCCGTCTACGGCTACTTCCTGAACGGCGGCGGAGCGTGCTACGTGGTGCGCATCGGCGGCGACGGGCCGGCACCCACGGCCCGCGCCGAGATCGCCTCGGCCAAGGACGAGAAGCTGGCCGGCTATCGCATCAGCGCGCTCGAGGCAGGCCCCGGCGGCAACCAGATCAGCGTCGAGATCACGGAGGCGACCTCGCCGGCCGAGGACACCTTCAATCTGAAGGTCAGCGCTCCCGGCATGCCCGAGGAGTCGTACGAGAACGTGACCACCAAGCGCGGCAAGAGCAACGTCGTGACGATGGTCAAGGAGCAGTCCAAGCTGATCCAGATCGAGGAGATCGGCAGCGCCAGCGCCGTCGAGCGCATCCCCGCCCGGGGCAAGGTCTCCCTGTCCGGCGCGGAGAACGCCAAGCCCGTCCGGCTGTCGCCGGAGGACTACGTCGGCGACTCGGCCGACCGGACCGGCTTCGGCGGTCTCGAGGCGATCGACCAGGTGACCATGCTGGCGGTGCCCGACCTGATGGCCGTCTACCAGAAGGGCATGATCGACCTGGAAGGCGTGCAGGCGGTCCAGCAAGCGATGATCGCCCACTGCGAGCTGATGGGCGACCGGGTGGCGATCATCGATGCCCCGCCCGGGCTGAACGCCCAACAGGTGCGCGAGTGGCGGGTGGACAAGGCCGGCTACGACTCGAAGTACGCCACGCTCTACTGGCCCTGGGTGAAGGTCTTCGATCCCGTCAGCAGCCAGGGCATCCACGTCCCGCCCAGCGGCTACATGGCCGGCATCTGGGCGCGCAACGACGACACTCGCGGCGTGCACAAGGCACCGGCCAACGAGGTCATCCGCGGCGCGCTGGCCCTCGAGCTGCAGATCACCAAGGGCGAGCACGACCAGCTCAACCCGGTGGGCATCAACTGCCTGCGCTCGTTCCCCGGCCGGGGCATCCGGGTGTGGGGCGCGCGCACGCTGTCGAGCGACCCGGCCTGGCGTTACCTGAACGTCCGGCGGCTGTTCAACTACGTCGAGGAATCGATCCTCGAGGGCACCCAGTGGGTGGTCTTCGAGCCGAACGACCTGGATCTCTGGCAGCGCGTCAAGCGCACGCTGAACTCGTTCCTGCTGCGCGTCTGGCGCGACGGGGCGCTGTTTGGCGCCACGCCGCAGGAAGCGTTCTACGTCAAGTGCGACGCCGAGACGAACCCGCCGGAGGTGGTCGACGCAGGCCAGCTGGTGGTGGAGATCGGGATCGCACCGGTCAAGCCCGCTGAGTTCGTCGTCTTCCGCATCGCCCAGTTCTCGGGTGGGGCAGCGCTCAGCGAGTAGGCGCGGACGCCAGCGGACGCCATCGGACGCACCCATCGATAGGAGGTAACAGGAATGCCCAAGGGGCTGCCCAATCTGCCGACCGACGCGCTCTCTTCATACACCTTCGGTGTCGAGATCCAGGGCGTCGAGATCGCCCAGTTCATGGAGGTCAGCGGACTGGCCTCGGAGATCGACGTCATCGAGCTGAAGGAGAACACGCCCGACGGCAAGCTGATCATCCACAAGGCGCCCGGCGCGGCCAAGCCGCCGACGCTCACCCTCAAGCGCGCCAAGAGCTCCTCGAAGGACCTCTGGGATTGGCATCAGAACATGCTCCAGGGCAAGATCAGCGACGCCCGCAAGGACGGCTCGATCATCCTCAAGAGCTACGACGGGACCGAGGTGGCGCGCTATAACTTCACCAACGCCTGGGTCTCCAAGCTCGACGTCAGCGCCCTAAAGGCTGGCTCGAACGAGGTCCTGACCGAGTCGGCCTCGATCGTCTGCGAGTCGCTCGAACGAGCGTCCTGAGCGAGTGATGCTGGCCAGCCCCATCGCCGGACCCCCGGCGCAGTCCGACCTGCAGGCCGACCTGCCGGAGGCGGGCCTGCGCACGGAATTCGGCTTCGTGCTGCCCCGCGGTTATGTCGACGCTGCGGGCAACGTCCACCGCGAAGGCGTGATGCGCCTGGCCACGGCCAAGGACGAGCTCGTTCCGCAACGCGATCCGCGCGTCCGCGAGAACGAGGCCTACCTGACCGTGCTGCTCCTGTCGCGCGTGATCACCCGTCTGGGCACGCTGCAGGAGGTGCATCCCGGCATCGTGGAGAACATGTTCGCCTCGGACCTGGCCTTTCTGCAGGACCTCTACCGGCGGGTCAACCAGGAGGGCACCAGCCAGGCGGCGGTCACCTGCCCCGAGTGCAAGCACGACTTCAGCGTCGAACTGGCAGGTGATCGCCTGGGGGGATCGTGAAGTACGCGACTGAGCGGCTGTTCGAGGAAGTTGCGTACGTGGCCTTTCACTTCCACTGGTCGCTCGACGAGATCCTCGATCTCGAGCACGCCGACCGGCAGCACTTCGTTCGGCAGATCGCGGGCATCAACCGCCGCCTGAACGACGAGGAGTAGCGCCCGATGCGCTTGCCCTGGCCCTTTCGGCGCAGCCCAGCGGCGCCGCGCAGCCCCGTCGCCTCATCGGCGGGGGATTCCGCCTCGCCGGCGGGGGATTCCGCCTTGCCGTCCGCGCCCGCGCCCGCGCCCGCGGCGCCCAGCGGACCGCGCGGCGAGTGGCGGGCGCTGCCGGCGCTGGCCGAGACGATCGGCGAGCCGCCGCTGATCGCGCCGCCGCGGCCGTTCAAGCAGGCGCTCGCCGTCAACCAGGCGCCTCCACCGGCGCTGGCGCCGCTGGGTCATCAGCGTTCGCTGGGCGCGCCCAGCGGCCTGCTGCTCGGTGTGGCCCGGCCCGTGCCGGCCACTGGCGGCGGGCAGGAGGCGCTGCGGCTGCACCGCCCGGCGACCATGGCGCAGGCATGGTCCGACGAGGCTCCGCCGGCTGGCGCGGACGCCGACTCGCACCTTTCACCGGCGGCTCCCGACACGCTGGGGCCAACCAGCTCACCGCCCGCGCGCCGGTTACGGGCAGCGGACGGGCCGCCGACGGCTCAGCATCGGGCCCTGGCCCGGCTGGAGCCAGCCGACCTGGCGCTACTGCCGGCCGCGGCGCCGGCCGGCACCCTTCGACAGGTGCCACCTAGAGGGCAGCGCAGCGTCCACACCGTCGTGGCGCCGTCGGTCGTGGCGCCGCCGGCCGCGGCGCCTCCGGAGCCGGTCCAGCCCACCGCCGGCGGCCGCCAGTCCGCACCCTCCTCGTCGGGCGTCTCGCAGCTGACGCTGGGCCAATCGCGCCGCCTGGGCCTGGGCGCGCCACTGCCGGCGCTGCCGCCCAGCGCAGTCCAGCGCGCGCCCCAGGCGCCCGAGCCGGGCCGGCCCATGGAAATGCCTCTCGCCACGCACCAGCCTTCGCGCGCCGCGCCATCGGCAGAGAACTCCGGGGCCGCACCGCTTGCGCCAGCTGACCTGGCACCGGCTCCCGCGCCGCCGCCGAGCGAGGCGGCGGGACGGACTTCTGCACTTCTCGTGCCGGCGCCCGCGCGGCTCGCGCCGGCCGGCTTGCCCGTCCTCAGGCTGGCGACGCCGGCGCCCTCGGTGGCCCCCAGCCAGCCGCACCGGCGGCGCCAGGACAGCCCGCCCAGCAGCGCGACGACGCCCACGGCCTCGCGTGCCCGTGCCGCCCGCTCCGTCGCACCCCTGCTCGCCAGCCGGCCACTGCGCTCTCGCGTGCAGCGCGCACCCAGCGCCGGGACCGGCGACCAGGCCTCTGCCGCCGGCCTGCCGCTTGGGGGTGGAGTCGCTGACGGGCCGGTGCGCGTTCATCGTGGCGGCGAGGCGAGTCAGGCCGCGTCCGCGTTTCAGGCGCGCGCCTTCACGCACGGCGGCGAGGTTTTCCTACCTGCCAGGCATGGGCCGCTCAATTCGGGCACGGCGCGCTCGCTGCTGGCTCACGAGCTGGTCCACGTCGCGCAGCAACGCAGCCTGGGCGGGGAGCTGCCGGCGGAGGACAGCCCGCATGGCCACGCGCTCGAGGCCCAGGCTCGCGCGGCCGAGATGGGCGAGACGCCGCTCGTACTGGCCGCCGCCACCCGTGCCGGACGTGAAACCGAGACGGCGACCGGGGACGGCGTGATGCGCTCGCCGCAACCCGAGGCTTTCGACGGACAGGCGCAAGACGAGCCACAGTCGACAGGCACCACTGAGACGGCAGTCGTCCAGCTGTCGACGATCCAGCGAGCGGCCGAGGCGCCGTCGGCGGCGGCACCTGCCCCGTCCGCGGCCGGCACCACGCGCAGCGAGCAGGAGCTGGAGGAGTTGGCCCGCCAGCTCTACGGTCGCATCCACCTGCGCCTGCGGCGCGAGCTGATGGTCGATCGGGAGCGCGCGGGGCTGGTCTTCGATGGCCGCTGACTCCGCCGCCGTCGCGCTGGAGGAGGCCTCGGATGGCTGATCCCGGCCTTGGCCTGCGCTTCCAGGTCTCGATCGACGGCCAAGTCAGTCTTGGCAACTGGCAGCGCTGTGACGGACTGACGGTCGAATACGACATCCACGAGTACCGCGAGGGCGGCCTCAACGGCTACGTTCACCGGCTGCCTGGGCGGGCCAAGTACCAGAACGTCAAGCTCACCCGACCTGTCGACGCGAACACCATGGCCGTGGCCGGCTGGGTGGCCAGCGTGCAGGCGCGCCTGCAACCGGGCACTGCGCGCATCTCGGTGCTCGACCCAGCCGGCGAGACCGTTGCCACGTGGAACCTCTTCGGCGTCTTCCCCGTGCGTTGGACCGGCCCCAGCCTCGACGTGGGCGGCAACCAGGTCGCTACCGAGACGCTCGAGCTGGCCCACAACGGCTTCCTGGGGCCGCGCTGATGAGCGTCGGTGGCGGCATTCCCTCGCCCGCCCTCCAGAAGGCCATGCTGACCGTGGTGCAGGGCGGCGGCGTGCCCATGCTGCTGAAGTTCAAGTACAACCCGGAGAAATACTCCATCGACAAGTCGGCCGAGTGGAACAGGCCGCAGGCGGTTGGCGCCGAATCTGCCCCGCCCCCGCAGTACGTCTCGGGCAACCCGGCCAAGGTCAGGATGGAGATCTTCTTCGACGCCTTCGAGGAGGCGTTAGGGGACGTCTCGAAGGACGTCGAGACGCTGCTCACCTGGACCAAGCCCTGCCCGCCGACCATCGCCAACGGCCTGCCCCAGCCACCGCTGCTGGCCTTCCACTGGGGCTCCAGCGCGGCGCTGAGCGAGTTCCGCGGCTTCCTGAAGAGCGTCTCGGCCAGCTACACGCTGTTCCGCATCGACGGTACGCCCATCCGCGCGACCTGCGCCATCGAGCTGGAGGAGGTCTCGCAGGAACGCGCCAAGCAGAACCCCACCTCGGGCAGCGAGCCCGGCATGCGTGCGCACGTGCTGATCGAGGGCGAGAGCCTGCACTCGGTGGCCTGGGCCGAGTACGGCCAGGCGCGCTTCTGGCGCGCGCTGGCCATCTTCAACGACATCGACGATCCGCTGCGGTTGGCGCCCGGCACGCGCCTGCTGCTCCCCAGCCCGCGCGACGCGGCGCGCATCTCTTGATCAGCCGATGATCGCCGAACACGCCGTCCAGCCGGTCATCACGGTCGACGGCCGGCCGCTGCCGGCCGAGCTCAAGCCGTTCGTCGAGCAGGTGGTCGTCGACGACCACCTCGAGCTGCCCGATGCCTTCGAGATCTGCCTGCTCGATCCGGAGCACGACATGCTGGCCCAGGCCGGCCTGCGCGTGGGCGCAAAAGTGGAGATCGCGGGCAATGCGCGGGGCAGCCAGGAGGGCGAGGCGCTGATCCACGGCGAGGTAACCGCCCTGGAGGCCGACTACGGCGTCCGCGGCGCACGCGTGCTGGTGCAGGGCTTCGACATGTCGCATCGGCTGCAGCGCGGCACGCGCACGGACGTATACCGCAACGAAACGGACAGCGGCATCGTGCGCAAGGTAGGCCAGCGCGCGGGCCTCGAAATCGGCGAGATCGAGAGCACGAGCCAGACCCACGAGCAGGTGGCCCAGGCCAACCTGAGCGACTGGGACTTCCTGAAGGCTCGCGCCCAGGCCATTGGCTACGAGCTGCTGGTGCTCGAAGGCAAGCTGAACTTTCGCAGCCGGCGGCGCTCGGCCGATGCGCCGGGCGAGGGCAACCTGCTGAGCAGCACCGCTCGCCAGCTCGTGTTCGGCGACGGACTACTCGAGTATCACCAACGCATCAGCGCGGCGGCGCAAGTCTCCGAGGTCGAGGTCCGCGGCTGGGACGCCGAGCAGAAGCAGGCCGTCAGCGCGACGGCCAGCGCCGGCACCACATCGGCCGAGAGCGATGCCGCCTCGCCCGGCTCGCTGGCCCAACTGTTCGGCGGCCGACGCCTGGTGTCGGTGGCCGAGCCCTACGCGCGCAGCGCGCAGGCCGAGGAAGCAGCCGGCGCCATCGCCGAGGCCATCGGCAGCAGCTTCGCGGAGGCAGACGGGATCTGCCGTGGCGACCCGCAACTGCGCGCCGGCACGGCGGTCAGCGTGGCCGGCGTGGGCGCCGCGTTCGACGGCCGTTACGTGCTCACCCACACGCGCCACGTCTTCGACGGCGACGGCTACCGTACTCACTTCTCGATCAGCGGGCGTCACGACCGATCACTGCTGGCCCTCGTCGCGCGCCCCTTGGCCAGCAATGGCACGACCGCCACGCAGGCCGGCTCTACGACGGTCGCCGGATTGGTGCGCGGGATCGTGACGGACAACAACGACCCCCAGCAACTCGGCCGGGTGAAGGTCAGGATGCCCGTCCTCGACGACAGCCTCGAGTCGACGTGGGCGCCGGTCACGCAGCTGGGTGCTGGGCCGGACAGCGGCGCCGTCTTCCTGCCCGAGGTCAACGACGAGGTGCTCGTCGGCTTCGAGCACGGCCGCTTCGACTACCCGGTCGTGGTGGGCAGTCTCTACAACGGCAGGGACAAGCCCAGTCTGGGCGACGGCCTGCTCGACAACGGCAAGGTCCGCCGGCGCGGGTTCGTCTCGCGCAAGGGGCACCGCTTCGTCTTCTTCGACGACGACCAGGACGCCGGCATCGCGCTGCTGACAAGCGACGGCGACATCCGTCTCGCGCTCAAGGAGACCGGCAAGGAAGTCCACCTTTACTGCGGCGGCAAGGTGATCGTGGAGGCCGGCCAGGACATCACGCTGAAGAGCGGCACCGGCCTGACGATCGAGGCGGGCACGCAGTTGACGCTGAAGGGCTCCTCCGGCGTGAACCTACAGAGCGACGGCATCGTCGACGTCGACGGCTCGCTGATCCAGCTGAACTGAGGGACGAGGCGAATGGGTTCACCGGCACTGGTCATGAACGATCGCATAGTCGGCACCTGCCTCAGTCATCTGATCCCGTCCGCCTCAGGCACCGCACCCGCCGGGCCGCAGCCGTTTTCGGCGCCGCTTCTCCAAGGATTGGCGACGAACGTGGTGATCGGCGGCAAGCCCGTTGCGGTGATGGGCTCGTCCGGCTTCAGCGTCCCGCCCCACGTGGGCATCGTGGATCCCCCGTTTGCCGCGCCAAACATGCAGGTGGGGCGCGTGATGAGCGGCAGCCCGACCGTGCTCATCGGCGGCAAGCCGGCGGCGACCGCCCAATCGCAGTGCACGATGTGCGTCGCGCCGGGCAGCCCCGTGCCGTCCGTTGCCAACGTGCTGATCGGCTGAGGAGGCAGAGGGGATGGCCAACGAGTTCATCGGCGCCGGCTGGGCCTTTCCGCTCCGGCTCGACCAGACCGGCGGTTTCGCGCTGGTCAGCGACGAGCGCGAGATCGAGGAGAGCATCCGGCTGATCATCGGCACGGCCTACGGCGAGCGGCCCATGCGCCCGGACTTTGGCTGCGCCATCCACGACTTCGTTTTCGCCGAGGCAGACGCGGCGACCGCCGGCCGGATCACCTATGAGGTACGCGCCTCGCTCCACCGCTGGGAGCCGCGCATCGAGATCGAGGACATCGTGGTCAGCGTCGACGAGCAGGAGCCCAGCCTGCTGTACATCGACATTCGCTACCGCATCCGCAACAGCAACGACCCACGCAACCTGGTCTTCCCCTTCTACACCATCCCCGCCGAGCAGTGAGCGTAGGAGCCTAGCCGCCATGACCCTGCCCGCCCCCAATCTGGACGATCGCCGCTTCCAGGACCTGGTCGACGACGCCAAACGACTTGTCCAGCAGCGGACCGGGCGCTGGACCGATCACAACGTCCACGACCCGGGCGTGACCCTGCTGGAGGCGGTCGCCTGGATGACCGACCAGCTGCTCTACCGCCTGAACCGCGTGCCCGAGCGCAACTACCTGAAGTTCCTCGAACTGATCGGCGTGCGCCTCTTCCCGCCCACGGCGGCCCGCGCGGCGGTGACCTTCTGGCTGTCAGCGCCGCAGCCTGAGACGGTCACCATCCCAGCCGGCAGCGAGGTGGCCACGCTGCGCAGCGGCAGCCAGCCGGCGATCGTCTTCAGCACCACCGAGGAGCGCCCCATCGTGGCCTGCTCGCTGCAGCAGGTGGCTTCCATGATCGACCCCAAGGCGGTGCGCAACCACAGCGACGCGCTGGCCCTGCGCACGGGCTTCTTCTGCTTCGACTCCACGCCCAAGCCGGGGGATGTGCTGCTCATCGGGCTGAGCGAGGCGGTGCCGGCCTGTGCCGTGAACCTGCGCTTCTCGTGCCGCATCGAGGGCGTGGGCGTCGACCCAAACTGGCCGCCGCTGGCCTGGGAGGCCTGGACCGGCGACGACTGGCAGGCTTGCGAGCTCGAGCGAGACAGGACCGGCGGGCTGAACCGCGACGGCGACGTGCTGGTGCACGTGCCACGCGGGCACGTGGCGTCCGTCATCGACAAGCTCCGGGCTGGCTGGCTGCGCGCTCGCGTCACCGAGCCGGCCGAGGGTCAGCCGCCCTACAGCGCCTCGCCCGAGATCCTGGGCCTGACCGCTTACACGATCGGCGGCACGGCGGACGCGCTCAACGCCGAGCTGGTCCTCAACGAGGTATTGGGCGAGTCGGAGGGTGTGCCGGGCGGCCGCTTCCGCCTGCAGCGCAGCCCGGTCGTGGCGGCCGAGGAGCCGCTGGTCGTGGAAGTGCGCGAAGCAGACGAGTGGCGCGAGTGGACCGAGCGGCCCAACTTCGCCGCCAGCGAAGACGACGACCGGCACTTCGTGCTCGACGCCTCCAGTGGCGAGATCCAGTTCGGGCCGGCCGTCCGCCTGGCCGACGGCTCGCTACGCAACTACGGCGCCGTGCCAGCCAAGGGCGCCACGATCCGAGTGCCGCTCTACCGCGCCGGCGGCGGCGCGGGCGGCAACGTGGCGGCGCGGGCACTCAGCGTGCTGAAGTCGTCGATCCCCTACGTCTCGCGGGTGGAGAACCGCCGCCCGGCGCAGGGCGGCGTCGATGGCGAGGACCTCGAGGCTGCCAAGGTGCGCGGCCCCATCCTGCTGCGCACGCGCGACCGCGCTGTCACAGCCGAGGACTTCGAGCACATCTGCCGCGAGGCGGCGCCCGAGCTGGCCCGAGTACGGGCGCTGGCGGGCGGCGACGGGTCAGAGCCCGGCGTCGTGCGCGTGCTGGTCGTTCCGGCCGTCCCCACTCACGACGGCCGGCTGGCGTTCGACCAACTGGTGCCCTCGGAGGAGACGCTCGAGCGCGTCACGCGCCGGCTGGACGAGAGCCGGCTGATCGGTACTCGCGTGCTGGTCGAGCCGCCGGTCTACCGCGGCCTGACCATCGTCGCGCGCCTGCGGCCCCGCCAGCGCACGGATCCCAACCGTTTGCAGGCGGCCGCGCTGGAGGCGCTGTTCCGCTACTTCCATCCAACGGTCGGCGGGCCGGACGGCAAGGGCTGGCCGTTTGGGCGACCGGCCATGTCGGGCGAGGTCTACTCGGCCCTGCAGTCCCTGCGAGGCACGGAGATCGTCGAGGACGTGCGGATTTTCGGCGCCGACCCGGTAACCGGTGAGCGGGGCAAGGCCACTGATCGGCTGGAGGTCGAGCCGCACACGCTCGTCTTCTCCTACGACCACCAGGTGATGGTCGAGGGCGCCCGGTGAGCCGCGGCCTGCTGCCCGGGCTGGCCAGCCCGCGGCCGCTGATCGGCACGCTACCCGGCCTGTACCAGGAGGACGAGCTGGCGCGCGGACTGACCGCCGCCTTCGACGACTCGCTGGCCCCGGTGGTGAGCACGATCGACAACTTCGAGTCCTATCTCGATCCGGCGCTGACCCCGGACGACTTCCTGGACTGGCTGGCCGGCTGGGTGGGCGTGCTGCTCGACGAGACCTGGCCCATCGAGCGCCGGCGCGCCTTCGTGGCCGTGGCGGCGCAGCTGTACCGCAACCGCGGCACGGCGGCCGGGCTGGCCATGCAGGTGCGCCTCTTCACGGCCGGCGAGGTCGAGATAGTCGAGAGCGGCGGGGCAGCCTGGTCGCGAACTCCCGGAGCGGCCGCCCCGGGCAACTCGGACTTCAGCCTGGTGGTGCGCGTCAAGCCGCCCAAGAAGGGCGGCGTGGACAGGCAGCGCCTGGAGTTGCTGGTGGCCGGCGCCAAGCCGGCGCACGTCGTCCACGCGCTCGAGATTGGAGAGTGATCGACTCGCTCGTCCCGCCTCGCGGGCCCGGTTAGTATCGGTGCGCCGATGCGGGGGGATCGCTGAGGGCTCGGACCGGTGATCCGTTGTACCAAGTGCCAGACCATCAACGAACCCGACGCGGTCTTCTGCACGAACTGCGCCAGCTTCCTCGAGTGGACCGGCGAGAAGGTCGACCCGGCCGAACTGGCCGCGCTGGCCGCCACGCCCGAGCCGGAGCCAGCACCCGAGCCTGAGCCGGAGCCGGAGCCGGAGCCGGAGCTCGAGCCGCCGCCGCCGGCGCCTGAGCCGGAGCCGGAGCCGGAGCCGCCGCCACTGCTACGGCCAGCACCTGAGCCGGAGCCGCCGCCGCCGCCACTGCTACGGCCAGCACCTGAGCCGGAGCCGGAGCTCGACCCGCCGCCACCGCCGGCACTGCCCGAGCCGGAGCCGCAGCCGGAGCCCGAGCCCGAAGCTGCGCCACCGCCGCCACCGCCGCCACCGCCCCCATCGCCGGCGCCCGAACCCGAGCCTGAGCCTGAGCCGGCACCTGAGCCGGAGCCCGAAGCTGCGTCGCCGCCAGCATCTGAGCCGGAGCCGGAGCCTGAGCCGGAGCCAGAGCCAGAGCCGGAGCCGGAGCCCGAACCTGAGCCGGAGCCACCGAAGCAGCCGGAACCTCCGAAGCAGCCCGAGTTCCGTTACCGCGCAGCCCCGGCGCCGCCCAGGCCCCCGACACCCACGCCACCGTCGTCCGCGCCAACACCCGGTGTGCGCCCCCTGTCGCAGCCGCCTGCCCGCACGCCCGCCGCCGGGTCAGGCCAGCCCGCCGCTCGGCCACCTTCCTCCTCAACTCAACCGACGCCGCGCCAGCCTCAACCGCTGCCGCCCAGCGATCAGCCTCTCTCACGGCAGCCAACCTCTGTACCCATCCAGCACCGCCCACGGCCGCGGCCGTCGGTCGCCCCGCCCAGCGCCCCTGAAATCAAGCCAGGCGACCTGGTCTGCGCCAACTGCGGTGCCGGCAACGATCCCGTACGTCGCTTCTGCCGCCAGTGCGGACACAGCCTGGAGATGGCCATCATCGCGCGCCGGCCGCCTTGGTACCGGCGCCTGTTCCGGCGCGAACGGGCCCTGGCCGCCGGCGAGCGCCCAAGGAACATGGGCGAGCGACGCGGCTCCCCGCTCGGACTGCTCAAGCCATTGTTCGCCTTGCTTCTGCTGGCCATACCGGTAGCCGCGGTGGTCGGCTATGCCGCCCTTCCCGACGTCCGCTCACGGGTGGACGAGGTCGTGGCCGACCTGCGCTTGAGCTTCCTGCCCAACATCGACCCGGTCCATCCCATCCGCGCCGAGGGGCCCGGCCCGAACGACCACCCCGCAGCCCATGCCACCGACGACAACACGCTCACCTACTGGCTGACCGATCCGGCAGGCGGCGGCCCTCTACGGGTAACGTTCAGCGAGCCGTTCAACCTGGGCGGGCTGGTCTTCCACAGCGGTTCGGCGACCGACAGCGACTTCCTGCTCCATCGCCGGCCGCGGACGGTGGAGCTCCGCTTTCCGGGCACGGAGCACGACCCGCGCTCCATCGAACTGGGCGACGACTCGGAGGCGCAGTCCCGGGCGTTCGACGTGCGCGACGTGCGCGTCATCGAGGTGCGCGTGATCGATTCCTATCCGGCTGGACCGGGTGGCGACAACCGGATCGCCCTGCGCGAGATCGAGTTCAAGGCCCGCCGCTGACGGCCGCGGCGCCGGGCTCAAGGCCAAGCTCGGCCAGCATCTCGCCGTAGCGCGCAAGCGCCCGCCGGGCCGCTCCGGGATCACCGGCTTCCTCGCGTGCCCGGATGAGGAGCCGCCACAGTGGATCGTGGTAGTGCTCGATGCGGAGCGCCTCGGCGCAGACCTTCGCCGCTTCCTCCGGCTGACCCTCGTCGAGCAGCAGCTCGGCCAGCGCCTGGGCCGCCTCGACGGCTGCCAGACGCGCGGTTTCGCGCCTCCGCGTCGCCCACTCGGCCGGACCCTCCTCGGGCAGCAGCTCGCCTCGATAGAGTTTCGTGGCGGCTCCGAAGTGATCGAGCGCTGCGGCCGAATCACCGCGCTCGCGCGCATGGCGGCCCGCCGCCACGGCCTGCTCAAAGCGGTGCAGGTCGACCTCGCCCCCCAGAGGCACCGCGAGCATGTAGGCATCGCCCACGCGGCGCACCAGTTGGAAGCCACCGCGGCCGGCAGTAGGTTCGAGCACTCGGCGCAGGGCGGCAATAGCCACGTGCAGGTTGCGGCTGGCTGCCGTGGCATCCGCCTCGGGCCACAACGCAGCTTCTATCGCCTCATGGTGGACCGGCGCTCCGGCGTGCACGCTGAGCAGGCGCAACAGCGTGCGGACGCGGGGCCTGACCCCATCCATGGCCAGCGGGCGACCGTCGACCTCAATCTGGTAGCCGCCGAGCAGGCGTAGCCTGAGCGGCGGCTCCGGCCGACGGTGCACGCCGTTACCCGCGCCGGCTGGTGGTGACGCGCCGGCTGGCAGCGACGGGCCGAACGGCAACCGTGCGGCGTTCATCGGCTCAGGTGGCTCGCTCAGCGTCGGCAGAGCCAGTCCGGTCTGCAGCGCGATGGCCCGAGCCTGCCCCAGGTATTCCTCGCGTTCCCGTGGAGCGGCCTCGGCCAGCGCCAGATGGCTGAGCAGACGGGCGGCCGGCACGCCCGCCGATCGAGCTGCGGCGTCTGCCTGCAGGGCAGCCTCGAGCGCCTCCGGCCCGTTCACGCGCGCTACGGCCAGGGCGGCGAGGCCGCGTGCCCAAGCCTCGAGCACCGGCGCGCCGAGCGCGCGCAATTGGGTCGCCGCATCGGGTAGCTCCAGTTCATCCGCATCGAAGGTCACCGTGCCCCATAACTCGAACAGGCGTGCGAGCGCCGCGCCCCACTCGTCGCCCGTGCTGGCACAGGCAGCCGCGACCGAGGCCGCCTCGAGCCGGTGCTCGC
Source organism: Candidatus Limnocylindria bacterium (assembly GCA_035514295.1). Lineage (GTDB taxonomy): Bacteria > Chloroflexota > Limnocylindria > Limnocylindrales > CSP1-4 > JALYGJ01. The sequence continues at coordinate 23,762 of DATKBB010000054.1, forward strand.
CATGGCCCAGCAGGGCCAGGCCCGCGCGTCCCAGGCGCGCGAGCCAGTCGAATCCAAGCTTCTCTGCCGCCGCCACCGCGCCCTCGAGCTCGACCGCCGCGTGAGGCTGGCCGGCCAGCAGGTCGGCGATGGCAGCCGACAGCGCGGCGGTCGTGCCGATCGAGGGATCGGCGTCCTCGTCCTCGGCCAGGGCCAGCAGCAGCCGGCGGGCAACCCGCACCTCCCCGGCCAGAAGCAGCGCCAGCCCTTCCACCAACTGCGCGGTCGCACCTGCTTGCAGGTGGGCTTCCCGGGCGACGCTCAAAGGCTCTCGTGTTACGGCCGCCCGCAGCAGTGCGGAGGCGTCCTGCCGGCCGGTGGGCCGCGGCACCTCCAGCCAGGTCGCCAGAGCCTGCCGCTCGTCGCGGCAGATTCCGGCGGGGTCGGTCGTGCCGAACGACAGTTCCGCCCGCTGGTAGCGGGCAACCGCCTCGGCAAAGCGTCCCTCGGCGCGCAGGCGGCGGGCGCTGGCCAGCTGCAGCCAGGGATCGTGGGCCAGGACGGTGGGCGGCAGCGAGTCCAGCCAGGCAGCCGAGGAGCCCGCGACCTGGTCGCCGTCGCGCCCGAGCAGCGCCTGCGCCAGCTGCCACTCCTCGGCACGGCAGTACGCCTCCAGAGCCTCGGGCAGCGCCTCCGCCTCGAGCAACAGCTCGGCCGCTCGGCGAAAGCGCCGGCGCGTGCCCGCCTCGCCGACCTTCTCCAGCATCACGCCCTGCAGGTAGGAGCGGAGCACCTCGTGATAGCGGTAGTGGCCTTCCTCGGGCAGCGCCTGGATGAACAGCCGGCGGCGCTCCAGCTCAGTCAGCAGCTCGTGGCTGCCCGTCCGTCCCAGCAGGCGATCGCACAGCATAGGCGTCAGGCGGCCCAGCACGGACGTCTCGAGCAGGAAGTCGCTCAGCTCAGTGGGTAGCTGCTGCAGGACATTGCGGGTGAGGTAGTCGCGCATCAGGCGCGAGCTCGGCCCCAGGCCGGCCAGCACTCGGCGGCGCTCGTCGGCAGCCTTGCCGCGAGTGGCCAGGTGGAAGAGCTGGAGGCCGGCCGCCCAGCCTTCCGTCCGGCGGGCCAGGCGGGCCAACTCCTCGGGCGGCAGGGGCTCGCCGTAGTAATCGCGGAAGAGCCGCTCGACCTCCCACGAGCGGAAGCGCAGGTCGTCGCCACCGATCTCGACCAACGCGCCGGAGACGCGCAGGCGGGAGAGGTTGAAGCGGGGCGGGACACGCGAGCCGGCCAGCACCGTCAGGCACGGCGGGGCGTAATCGACGAGCTGCTCGAGCGATGCCTCGGCGGGCGTGCCCTCCAGGCTGTGCAGGTCGTCGACGATCAGCAGCACCTTCTCACCACGCCAGGCGGCCAGCGCGTTGGCGGTGTCGGCCATGTTCTGCCAATTGCCCGCAAGGCCGGCCATCTGGGGCACGAGCGCAGCCTCCAGATGGCGCAGCAGGACTCCCTCGTCGCGATCCCACGGCTCGGCGCGATACCAGCCCACGGGCCCGGGCGCCCGGCTGGCGAAGCGCGCCAGCAGGGTCGTCTTGCCCGAGCCGGCAGGCGCGACAACGAGGCCCAGCCGATAGGCCCAGACGGCGTCTAGCAACGCGTCAAGGCGTTCGACAGGCATTGACGGCGCATGCGGCATGCGAACCTTGGTCAGTACCACCGAGCCCGAGTCGGAGACGTTCACGGCCGGGGACGTGTCGCCTCCCCCCTGCCCAGCGGTCGCCTGTTTGCCAGTCAACTCAATGGGTCCCTCTTCCCGTTCGGGACTTGGCATTGTGGCCCGTGGGCGCGCCCGAGTCCATATACAAAAGATTGCGCAAGATCCTCTGTCTGCCCGGCTCTGTCTGCCCGAAGGTGCCGGCAAGTCTGCCCACATCGACGCCCGGCCGGCCGCTGCCGAACAGCCGGCTACTGGTCAGGCTGGGGGCATGCGCCGCCACCACGATGAAGGTCCGTCGCCCGAGACACCGCGCGGCAGGAGCAGGGTGAAGCCTGCACAGGAAGAGGAGGCGGATCCCGGCCGCTCGGAGCACACGCTCGAGTCCCTGCAGCGTGCGGCGGGCAACTCCGCCGTCCAATCGCTGCTCACGCCGGCCGACGGGCGGCTCGAGCAACCGACGGACGCGGGTACCCCACTGCCGGCTTCACTGAGGCGCAGGGCGGAGCGACGGCTGGAGGCGGATCTCAGCGGGGTTCGCCTGCACACAGGGGCGGCCGGCGCAGAGTACGCGGACCGGCTGGGTGCGGAAGCGGTCACGGTCGGCCGCGACGTCTTCCTGCGCGACGGGGCAGCGGGGCAGACTACTCGCGAGGAGCGCACGCTGATGCACGAGCTGACCCATGCCGCCCAGGCGCAGGGATCGGCCGAGCCGGCGCTGGCAGTCAGCAGGACTGACGCCCCTGCCGAGCGGGAGGCGGCGCAGGTGGCCATGGGCGGCCTGGACGGCGCACGAGTGGCAACGTCAGAGGCGGCAGCAGCCGGCGTGGCGCACCGCCAGGTGCCGGTCGACGAGGAAGAAATCCAAGCCGGGGTCGAGGCGCCGGCTGGCCAGACGGCCACTGCACAGCCGGCCCAGGAGCCGGCCGGCGAGGCGGCCACCGGCGCGATCCAGCCCGCAGCATCACCGCTCGGGGCACTCTTCGAGGTGTCCGTCACCGGCCGCATCCGGACTGCCCTGGACGCAATGACCGCCGAACCCCCCGACCCGGCGCTGGCCCACCGCGAAATCGTGGTCGCCTACGAGTCCGCGGGTGCTCTCGCCCCGAGCTACCGGGAGACCGATGTGGCCCTCTTCGAGCGCCTTCACCGGCTCAAGAACTACCTGGCCTTCGTCCTCGCGCAGCTGGGACCGATGGTCGGCACCACGTCTACCGCAGACGATGTTCGGCAGGCCCTGCGCGACGCGCTCGGTGGCGCCACGGGTACGGCGGGTCGCCTGCACTGAGCCACGCCGCGAGCTGCCTGACCTGGAGCCGGGCAGGCTAGGATAGGAGTTTCCGGACCAGGATTCGACACGCGCCGCCCACGCTCAGGAGGTACCGATGCGCACGCTGATCAAGGGTGGAACCGTCGTCAACGCGGACGCCTCAACCGAAGCGGACGTGCTGATCGACGGGGAGCAGATCTTGCTGGTCGGGCGCAATCTCGACGTATTGGCGGAGCGCACCATCGACGCCGCGGGCAAGTACGTCATCCCGGGCGCGATCGACGTCCACACGCACATGGAGCTGCCCTTCGGCGGGACGTTCGCCAAGGACACGTTCGAGACGGGCACCCGCGCGGCCGCCTTTGGCGGAACGACCACGATTATCGACTTCGCCGTCCAGTCACGCGGGGCGTCGCTGCGCGAAGGGCTGGATGCGTGGCACGCCAAGGCCGAGGGCAATGCGACCACCGACTACGGCTTCCACATGATTATGTCGGACGTCAACGACTCGACGCTGGCCGAGATGGACGCATTGGTGGCGGAGGGCGTGACCGACTTCAAGCTCTTCACGGCCTACCCGGGCGTCTTCTTTTCGGACGACGGGGCGATCTTTCGGGCGATGCAGCAGAGCGCCAAGAATGGCGGGCTGATCATGATGCATGCCGAGAACGGGCTCGCGATCGACGTGGTGGCCGAGCAGGCCGTGGCGGCCGGCAGGACCGATCCGTACTACCACGGCGTCGTCCGCTACCCCATCTTCGAGGGCGAGGCCACCAATCGCGTGATCCGCCTGGCGGAAGCTGCCGGCGTGCCGGTCTACATCGTCCACCTCTCGGCGCGCGATGCGCTCGATGAGGTGCGGTCGGCCCGCGATCGGGGCGCACCGACCTTCGCGGAAACCTGCCCGCAGTACCTCTTCCTGTCGCTGGACGACATGGGCAACGGCTTCGAGGGCGCCAAGTACGTCTGCTCGCCGCCGCTGCGTCCGGCCGACCACCAGCAGGAGCTCTGGAGCGGCCTGGTCAAAGACGACCTGCAAGTCGTCTCGACCGACCACTGCCCCTTCGACTTCCACGACCAGAAGCAGCTCGGCCAAGGGGACTTCCGCAAGGTGCCCAACGGGCTGCCGGGCGTGGAGGATCGCGTCGACCTGCTGCACGATGGGGGCGTGGTCGGTGGTCGCCTGACCAAGGAGCGCTGGGTGGAGGTCATCTCGGCCGCGCCGGCGCGCATGTTCGGCCTTGCCGGCCGCAAGGGCGTCGTGGCGCCCGGGGCGGACGCGGACCTGGTCGTCTACGACCCAACCCGCAAGCGCACGATCTCGGCCAAGTCGCACCACATGGACGTCGACTACTCGTGCTACGAGGGGCGCGAGGTGCAGGGCGCCTCGGACGTCGTCCTGTCGCGCGGCCGTGTCATCGTCGAGAACGGCGAGTGGAGGGGCAAGAAGGGCTGGGGCAAGTTCCTCAAGCGCAAGACCGCGCGTGAGTACCTGACCTGAACACGGCCAGTAGATCGATCGAGCCGGCGCTCGCCGTGGGCGCGTGAACGTGACCCCGGCCAGCGCTTGGAATGGGCCGGCTGCGAGCGCGAGATCCGACTGGCGCATCGCGGCCGCATCAGCCTGCCGGGCCGATGCCTTCACCGTCCTTCGGCTCGACCTGCTGCTCGCCGGCCGCTGGCGCTGAGCCGCGCACCCGGATGCGGCGCGACGGCGCGATGAGCTGGGTAGTCGCCAACGTGAGCCCCACGCCGAGGAGGAGAAATGCCGTCGCCGCGCGTGGCCAGAAAGCGTCGCGCGGCGGGTTGACCGGGTCGAGCTCCTGGTTCGTCACGCCGGTGATGTAGCCGCACGTGACGTTGTAGCTGTCGGGGATGGCGGTGCAGCCCATGTCGATGACGGCGACAACCGGGTTGAGCCACAGCAGGGCCTCGGGCGCCTGCGGGCGGACGGCTCTGCCGTCGGCGGCTGAGCTGGCCAGCATGTACGTGTGAAGGGCGAGTGATCCGGCGGCGAGCATCAGCACGACGATGAAGGCGAGTGCCGTGGCCAGTTGCGTGCGCTTGAGGAGAGCCGACATGAACAGGCCGATCGAGCCCAGGCCGAAAGCGGCGGCGAAAAGCAGGACGTAGGCTCGGACGACGTCCTCCGGCGCAATGCCGCCAAAGACGAAGACCAAGCTCATCAGCGGTATCGAGGCAAGAATGAGCAGGAAGAGGTAGGCGAGCGAGGCAACGAGCTTGCCGACGATGAGGCCAAGGTTGCTGACAGGCGTCGTGATGAGCAGCTCGAGCGTCTGCTTCTCACGCTCCATCGAGACGGCGCCGCTGGTCAGCGCCGGCGCGAGCAGCATCGTCAAGGACATCTGGACGACCAGGATGGCCGTGAATATCGCTTGGCCGATGACGGCCGCCATCGCGCCCGATGCGAAGTCCTGGCGGACGAGCCCTTCCTCTGTCCACTCCATGTGGGCGCGGTCGTACAACAGCTGGTAGGCGGCGAACACGATGAGCGCCAGTACAGCGATGTAGAAAGTCACCACCACGAACGCACGCCGGCCACGCATGCGCCAGCGCGTCTCCTTGTTCAGGACAGCCGCCGCGCTGGCCGTGAAGCTGCGCAGGAGCCCCGGCTCTTCGACCGGCGGCCAGTCGCCGGTGGCGATTTCGGCCGTCATGCGCGCGCCTCTCCGGCGGTGTCGGTGATCTGCAGGAAGAGTTCCTCGAGGTCGGACGCGACGGGTCCAAACGCAGCGATGCGATGGCCGTGAGCCATGGCCCGGTAGAGCAGCGCGGCCGCTACTCCCTCGTCGCCGGGCAGGGCCAGGTCCAACCGGCCGTCCGCCGTCTGCGCCACCGACGCCACCTCCGCCTGAGCGGCGAAGAAACGCTCGGCGGCGGCCCACTCGTCCCGGCCGCCCAGGACTCGCGCACGCACCACGGCGCCACGCCGGAAGCGCGCCTCGATCTGCTCGACCGATCCGGCGGCAAGAACGCGACCGCGGTCGATGATGGCGACAGCGGTGCACAGCTCCTCGAGCTCGGGCAGGATGTGGCTGCTGATCAGGATCGTCTTGCCCAGCGCGCGCAGCTCGCGGAGTAGCTCGCGCAACTCAGCACGGGCGCGCGGATCGAGACCGGATGCGGGTTCGTCGAGGAGGAGGACGCGCGGATCGTGTACGAGCGCATGGGCCAGGCACAGCCGCTGCTGCATGCCGCGGCTCAGTGAGTGAACGTAGGCGTCGCGCTTCTGCTCCAGGTCGACCAACTCGAGGAGGTCGGCAACCATCGTCCGACGCCGAGCGGCGGGCATGACGTAGACGCGCGCGAAGAAGTCGAGGTACTCCACCACGCGCATGTCGTCGTAGACGCCAAAGGTGTCAGGCATGTAGCCGATGACGCGCCGGACCTGATTCGGCTGACGGCGGACGTCCAGCCCGCAGACCCAGGCCTGGCCGGCTGACGGCTCGAGCAGCGTGGCCAGCATGCGCATGGTCGTCGTCTTGCCGGCTCCGTTCGGACCGACCAGCCCGTAGATTTCGCCCCGCCCGATCTCAAGGTCGACGCCGGCCACGGCCACCGTGTCGCCATAGCGCTTGACCAGGCCCTCGATGCGCACGGCGGGCGTCACCTGACCTCCCCTTCCAGCCGGGCGCCGAACGAGAAATCGGTGTAGTCGAAGCTGCGCGCAACGAAGCGGACGCGCAACGTGCCGCCGTCGTCGACGAAACGGCCCGGGTCGGAGATCTCGTACGCGTGCGACAGCTCGAGCGGCTCAAACTCGATCCACAAGCCCGCCACGCGATCGAAGAGCTGGAGACGCGGGACGTGGCGCGGGCCGTCGCCCGGTCGCGGATCGGAGGTCAGCGGGTCCCTCTGGTCGGGCTGCTCAGCGGCCGGTAGCGGCACGAGCGCGCCATCAGCGGAGTCCGGCACGGCGCGCCGGGTGGGCGCCAGTTGAACGAGCAATCGGCTGGGACCGAAGGTGCCCTCAGCAGCCGGCGGGCGGTACTCCATTTCGATGGTTCCCCGGCTGAGATAGAGCGAGGAGCCCTCAGACCAGAACTCGGCCGCATCGCTCGCGACGACTTGGCCACGCAGCAGGTTGCCGGTATACGTCACCGGCCCGCTGACGGTCACTCGCGCGCGCAGCAGGTACAACGTCTCGCCGACGCGCTCGGTCGGCGCACCGACGTCGATCGGCAGCCGCGCGCCAGAAGACCAGGCCAGGATCGTCGGCGCGCCGCCGAAGGCATTGCTCGTCGTAGCGCCCGTCCACTCGTCCCAGCCGCCCGACAGGTGTTGCACGACTGCGCGCCGGGCGGCGACGGAACGGGCCGTGGCCGGGTCGACATCGGGGCCGCCGCTGGACGGTCCCGGGAAGAGGCGCTGCGACAGCGGCAGCATGAGCTCGCGCTCGGTCGACAGGTCGACGCTGCGCGTCTCGCCGGGCGCCAGGTCACCCAAATCCTGCGTCGAGTTGGCATAGACGATGCTGACATCGTCGAGTTGCTGCGCCGACGCGTTGGCCACGGACCCCGTCAGCCGGCCATCGACCAGACGCAGATCGGCCTCGACGAGCGGCGTGGGTAGCACCGTCTCCGCACGCAGTGCACGCAGCGCACCGAAACCGATGCTGTAACCGCGTGCTGTAGCCGGATCGCCCAGCAGCACGTCCAGTGGCCGTTCACTGCTGGCGCCGAAGCCGCTGGTCGCCGCCGGCGACAGCAGCACGCGGTCGCCGATGCGCACCTCGAATTCTTCGCGACGGGGTGAGTACACACCGACGTAGACACGCGCCAGGCCGCGCTCGCCGCCGGCGGCGCCGTGGACGACGGCCAGCTCGTTGACGACGATGTTGGCACCCTTGAGGGCAAAACCCAGGCCGTACGCCATCACGGCGAACGCGACGATGGTCAGCGGCATGGACAGCCACGCCCACTCGCGCCGATCGCGCCGGCGCAGCGCGAAGTAGTTGACCGGCCCGAGCGTCACGATGTAGGCCAGGATCAGCAATAGCAGGTGCTCGGGGCGGGGCAGTTGGACGGTTGGGAGGTTGCTCAGCGCCCCGACGATGAAGTCGTCGCTGGATTCGCCGTCACGCGTTGCGGTGCTCGGCCCGGCCGGCAGCACCCGCCCGAGCAGCGTGGCGGAGGCACCCGACTCGGCCAGCCAGGGTGTCGCTGGATCGATTCCGACGAGCGCGACGGAACCTTGGCCGTAGGGCGTCCGTGCAGCGATCACGCTGTCGCCGGCGCCGCCGATCACCACGCCCCGCTGTAGCGGGCCGGCAAGCGCCGGTAGAGTCGTGCCACCGGCGGGCACGCCGCCAAGGATCTGGGCCAGATCCTCGACCGGCACGTCGACGACGGTTGCCGGACTGTAGGGCAGCATGTCCGCCGGAAATGCGCGCAGCGTCGCGTGGCCGGTCGAGCCGCCGACCACGAGCAGTGCACCGCCGGCAGCGGCCCACGTCCTCAGCGCTTCGAGGCGATTCGGGTCGAGCTGCTCCGCATCGACATCCTGCCACACGAGCAGGTCGATCGCCGACCACGCCTCGACGCGAGGCGGCAGGTCGACCAGTCCGACGGTGACGACCGTCGGAGCAGGGCGCCCGCCGGCAGCGAAGGCCGCACGCAGCGGCGCAATTAGCGCCTCCGGATGCTCGGCTATGACGTAAAGCCCCACGTCACCCAGGCCGAGCGTGTCGATGCGGACGTCGACACTGGCCAACGTCTCACTACCGCTGACCAGGCTGACCCGCTGGCGACCTCCGGCGAACGGCGTCTGGCCGTAGAGCACGTGCTCCTGCCGAGCGCCGGTCGCCAGTTGAACCACCACGCTGTATGTCGTCGCCGAGCTCCGCGTCGGGAGTGACATGCGCAGTTCGCCGTCGATCGCAGGACCGTCGTTGCTGACGGTCACCCGGACAGCCATCCATGAGCCAGCCCGGGCCCGGCCGCCCAGCATCGGCTCCGCGGTCAGCCTGACCGCGGAGTCAGTTGCCGTTCCAGGCGAAGGCGCGCCGGCAGGCGGTTGCGCGGCGAAACTCGCCGACCCGGCCAGCAGCAGAAGGGCCGCCGCCACGACGAATGTCATCGGCCTCCTCCACGTCGAGTGGCGCCGCAACCTGCCGCCTGGTTTCACGCAGGGAGTGTACGCACCGCACGGACTCATCCTCGTAGCATGTCCCCCTACCCAGCGCTCGCCGCCGAGTCGGCCTGCCCGGGCGCCAGGCCGACGCCCTAGACCTCTCGGCGCGGCACCAGCAACGTCCAGTCCTGATTGAGCACTGGCTCAGACCGCTGGTTGAGCGTCACCAACCGCAAGCGGAGGAAGCCGCGGTCCGGCTTTGACGAGGACGGTCGTGTTTCGAGCACCTCGGCTTCGACGCGCAGCACGTCGCCGGGATAGACGGGCGCGACGAAACGCAGGCCTTCGATGCCTACCCCGATCAGTGGCGTGTCACCAAGCGGCCGAGCCAGCACCATCAGCCGCGCAGTGGCGCTCAGGCTCTGCCAGCCGCTGGCCACCAACCCGCCGAAGAACTCGCGCCGCGCGGCGTCTTCGTCGAGGTGGATCGGCTGGGGATCGTAAGTCGCGGCGAAGTCGTGCACCCGCTCCGGGGTCACCTCGAACTCGCCGAGCACTTGCAGCCGATCGCCTGCGCGGAAGTCCTCGAGGTAGCGCCGGGCGGCGCTGGGGTCCTTCACCTGCCGAGTGTACGGACCACCGGCAGCCGCCTACACTGGCGCCGCGCAAAGCTGAGGAGGGAGCATGAACGTCAAAGCCCTGGCGAGGTACGCCTACCTGGTCCTTGCCTGGCTCTTCCTGGGCCTGTTGGTCGTCCAGGTGTTCCTGGCTGGCATGGGCATGTTCGCGGGTCAAGCCCACTTCGCTGGCCACGTCGACCTGGGCTGGGCGCTTCATCTGGCGCCGTTGGTGATCCTGCCGGCGGCCGTATTTTCCCGCGCCGGTCCGAAGCATTGGGCCTGGGCGCTCGCGCTGGCGGTCGTGACCTTCCTGGTGCCGATCTTCGTGCTCTTCCGTGCGGACATGCCGGCCCTCGCCGCTCTGCATCCCGTTGCGGCGATGCTCGCTTTCGGCCTTGCCGCGATGGTCGCGCGTAACTCCCTGAAGGCCGTGCGCGCCGCACCACGGCTGAACGAGGCGGCGCCTTCTGCGGGCAACCCCTAGAGCAGGCGCAGCTCGCGACCGAATAGCGTCTCGCTATCAGGCTGCGCTTCCAGCGCCGGCGATTCGGCGCGGTCGCCACTCCAATAGCCGGCTCGCGTCCACGCTGCACCAGACCAGGCCGGGCTGATCAGGCGGCCGAAAGCCTTCGGTCAAGGCGCGCAACCAAGCGCGTGAAGACCCTCGGAAGCGCGAAGCGAAGATCTCCGGATACGTGGCCAGGAGCTCGCGGTTGCGGCGCGTCGCCCGCACAACCCAGCAGACGCGAACCGAGTATGGCCGGCCATGCCCTACCGCGACGGCCAGTGCTTCCGCCTCAGACCTCTTCCTGTCCGTCGAACGCAGCGCCGCATTGATGCTGCCCAGACTGTTGACGCACTCGATTTGGATCAATCGGCGGTGGGCGTCGTCGCGCCAGCCGACGTCCGTCGAACGGGCCGGGTCAGCCGGCCTGGTGGGCAACTCGAACATGCGCTGCACGCCCAGCTTGCGGCCCAGCCGCATCATCAGCTCCTGGACTTGGAGATGACCGGCATCAGTCGCTGGTTCGAGTGCGTCGCGACCAAGGGCGAACTCCAATGGCAGCTGAAGTGCCAACGCCACTCGCCTCCAGACCAGGATCGACAACGTGGCGCCATGGCCCAGCTCCAGCCGACTGATCGCAGACTGTGAAACGTCGGCCCGACTAGCCAGTTGAGCTTGGCTCCACTTGCGGCGCTTGCGAGCAGTGCGAACCTTGGCGCCGGCTTCCGCCATCGCGTGCGCGAGCTGCCGGCGCGCCTCCTCGTCCCGCCTGCTGCGTCGCCTCGTCGCCATGCTCCACATTCTTGAGTGCTGCGCTCATCGCCCGATTACCACCGCGTTCACCCGGAGTTCAGGACCGGCACGGCCAACGACACGCTTGAGGCGGCGGCCCTCAAGCGAGGAAGCGGCAGCTGGCGCGCTTCAAGTCGGCGGTCGGCGAGCGTTGTGGCCCGGCTACCGCAGGTCGTAAGAATGTGAGGCATAAGCCTGGCGCTTACGCCCTGCCGGTTGCTAAGCCGCGGCCACTCGTCCCCAGTTTTGAGCAAACGGCCGGCCGCAGCGGCGCGCCACGGCTCAGCGCGTGCGCGGGAAGCCCAGGTCGACCTTCGACGTGCCGGGGTCCGGCCAGCGGGAGGTGACCACCTTGCCGCGAGTGTAGAACTGCACTCCCTCGGGCCCGTACATGTGCAGGTCGCCGAAGAGCGAGTCCTTCCAGCCGCCGAACGAGTAATAGGCCACCGGCACGGGAATGGGCACGTTGATGCCCACCATGCCGGCCTGCGCCTCGAACTGGAACTGACGGGCCGCCCCGCCGTCGCGCGTGAAGATCGCCGTGCCGTTGCCGTACGGGTTGTCGTTGACCAGCTTCAATGCCTCGTCGTACGTCTCGACACGCATGACCTCGAGCACGGGTCCGAAGATCTCGTTGCGGTACGACTCCATGTCGGGCGTGACCTTGTCGATCAGCGAGACACCCAGGTAGAAGCCGTCCTCAGCGGCCAGTGAGTGCTCCCGCCCGTCGGCCTCCAGGGTGGCGCCCGCATCGGCCGCCTTGGCGATGTACGAGGCGACCTTGTCGCGGTGTTCGCGCGTGACCAGCGGGCCCATCTCAGATTCGGCGTCGGAGCCCGGACCGACCTTGATCTTGGGCAGGCGCTGCTTGATCGCGGCAACCAGCGGATCGCCCACCTCGCCCACGGCCACCACCACCGACACGGCCATGCAGCGCTCGCCGGCCGATCCGTAGGCAGCCGAGACCGCCGCGTCGGCGGCCATCTCGATGTCCGCGTCGGGCAGCACGATCATGTGGTTCTTGGCGCCGCCCAGCGCCTGCACGCGTTTGCCGTTGGCCGTGCCGGTCTCGTAGATGTACTTGGCGATGGGCGTGGAGCCCACGAACGAGACCGCCTTGACGTCCGGGTGATGAAGGATCCGGTCGACGGCCACCTTGTCGCCGTGGACGACGTTGAACACTCCGTCGGGCAGGCCAGCCTCCTGCAACAGTTGGGCCAGGAGGATCGAAGCCGAGGGGTCCTTTTCGGACGGCTTGAGCACGAACGTGTTGCCGCAGGCGATGGCGTTGGCGAACATCCACATGGGCACCATCGCCGGGAAGTTGAAGGGCGTGATGCCGGCCGCCACGCCGAGCGGCTGGCGGATCTGGTAGACATCGATGCCGCCACTCACCTGCTCGCTGTAACCCCCCTTGAGCAGGTGCGGGATGCCGCAGGCGAACTCCAGGTTCTCCAGCCCGCGGGCTACCTCGCCCAACGCGTCGCTGGGCACCTTGCCGTGCTCGGCCGTCAGGATCGCGGCGATCTCCTTGCGCCGCTGATCGACCAGGTTGCGGATGCGGAACATGATCTCGGTGCGCCGCGAGAGCGAGGTTGCGCGCCAGGCGGGGAAGGCTTCTGCTGCCGCGCGCACTGCCGCGTCCACTTCCTCGGCGGATGCAAAGTCGACCTGCTTGGCCTGCCGGCCGGTGGCCGGATCGTAGACGGGACCGCTTCGGCCGGAGGCGCCCTCCACGACGCGGCCGTTGATCCAGTGGCTGACGCGGCCCAGCTCGGCGCTGGCGCCGCCGGTATCGATCGTGCGCTCGGCGATATCGGTCATGGCAGGCTCCTTCCGGCTACACGATACCGCGCCCGGCGAGCGCTCACCGCCAGACCCAGGGCGACCGCCGCCAGACCCAGCAGGGCCAGCAGCTGCTCTGCATTCAAGGGGCCGACGAGCGGCTCGTCGCGCCAGCTGAAGCCGACGATCAGCCGACCCAGCAGGAAGACAGTCAGCGTGCACACGAACAGCCACCCGGCGCGCCCCGTCAGCCGCGGCCGGCCGAGGATCCCGAGCAGCCCGGCTCCGATCAGCAACGACAGGCCCTCGTAGACCTGCGCCGGGTGGGCGGGCATGGCCGGGATGGCGCTGATCCACGGCCCGGGTCCAACGAAGGCGACCGCCCAGGGTCCGTCGAAGGGCAGACCCTGGCCGCTGCCACCCAGCAGCTGGGCAAGCTTGCCCAGCCCCAGCGCCACGAGCAATGGAACGGCCGCCGAGTCTGCCCAGCGCCGGACCGGCGCCCGCAGCAGGCGTGCCATGGCCGCAGCGGTCAGCGCACCGCCCAGGACGGCGCCCAGCAGCGAAAGGGAGCCGGCAGCCGGGTCCAGCAGCCGCGCCGGCGCTGCCGAGTAGAACTCCCAGAAGACGATGCCATGCACGAGCCGCCCGCCCAGCACGGCGCCGGGCACTGCCGCCAGCAGGATGAAGGCCATGTCATCGAGGGGCAGCGCCGCCCGGCCCCTGCCCCGGGCGGCCAGCCCGACGCCAGCCAGCAGAGCCACGGCCACACCCAACGTCTGCCAGCGAATGTCGAACCCACCCAGGCGTAGCAGCGGGTCGAAGTCCAGCGCAATCACGGCAGGCTATCCAGCTCCTGTGCAGCGACGCAGCTGGCTAGCGGCGCAGGGCCGTGGCCAGGCGTGGCCGGCCCGCTCCGGGCAGGCGCATGGCCGCCACGCCCACGGTGACCAGCGCCAGCGCGCCGCCCAGGGCCAGCGCCATGGGCACGCCCGCCGCCGCCGCGACGCCACCGGCGAACAGGCCGCCCAGCGGAACGGAACCTGCGAAGACGGTCGTGTAGACGGCCATCACCCGGCCTCGCAGCACGTCCGGCACTTCGAGCTGGATGATCGTGTTGGTCGTGGCCGCCATGGCAATCGTGCCCCAGCCGGCGAGGACCATCAGCAGCAGGCTGAGCGGCACGAAACGGCTCACGCCCAGGCCGATCATGGCCACGCCCACCGCCGCCGCGCCCACCAGCAGCAGGCGCAGCGTGGGTCGCTGGCCGAAGGCGATCGACAGCGCGCTGATCAGCGAGCCGACACCGCTGGCCGCCATCAGGAAGCCGAACACGTCGGCCTGCCCACCCAGCACGTCGCGCGCCAGCACGGGGATCAGCACCTGGAAGTTGAGGGCCACCGTGGCCACCACGCCCAGCACGCTGATCGATAGCAGGATGGGGGCGCTGTGCCTCACGTAGCCGATACCCTCGCCCAGCTGCCCCAGCACGATCCTGGCGTTGCGCTGCATGACCGCCCGTTCGGCCGGCGCCACCAGCTCTTCGACGCGCATGAGCAGCAGGCCGGCGATCACCGCCAGGTACGTCACGGCGTTGATGAAGAAGAGCGGTGCCAGTCCGACGGCGGCGATGAGCAGGCCGGCGATGGCCGGGCCCACGACGCGCGTGCCCGTGAACACCGCGCTGTTCAAGGCGACGGCGTTGCCGATGTCCTCGCGCCCGACCATTTCGACTACGAATGCCTGGCGCACCGGCATATCGAACGAGTTGACCACGCCCAGTGCCAGGGCCAGCAGGTAAACGTGCCAGACCTGCACCTGCCCGCTGGCCACCAGCAGACCCAGGATGGCGGCCAAGACCATCGCCGCCACCTGCGTCCCGAGCAGGAGGGCGCGCTTGGGCAGGGCGTCGGCCAGCAGGCCAGCGAACAACCCAAATACAAGCACAGGCCCGAACTGGGCGGCGGCGACGAAACCCAGGGCCAGTGGATCGTCGGTCAGCTGGAGCACGAGCCAAGCCTGCCCAACCTGCTGCATCCAGGTGCCGGCCAGCGATACCAGCTGGCCCATCCAGAACAGCCGGAAGTTGCGATGGGAGAAGGCGCTCAGGCCGCGCGGCAGGCGGCTTGGCGGGGTCAGTCCGATGTCGACCGCCGGCGGACCAATGCCTGCCCCGGGGACTCCTTCGCCGGCAGGCTGTTCGGCAGAGACGGGTTGCCTGTCGGCCTCGGTCATCCGCCCGAGGCGTCGTCCAGCGGCGAGGCCGAGTCGTCGGCCAGGCCGTCGCGGGCCACGCTCTCGATCAGGTCCACCGTGCGCTGGACGCCCAGGCGGCCGGTGTCGACGGTCAGGTCGTAGTGAGACGCGTGCAGCCAGTCGACGCCGTAGAGCTGACGGATGTAGGCCGCCCGCGCGCCGTCGATCGAGCGGCAAAGTTCCTCCAGCGATCGTTCGTCGGGTCGGACGTCGACGGGAATCTCTTCGACGCGCATGAGCAGGTGGCGAATCCGCGCCGAGAGTGAGGCGTGCAGCTGAACGTTGATCACGTTGCGCCGGCCGCCCAGGATGAAGGCGGCGCCTCGCCCCACGATGACCGCGTTGCCCCGCTCGGCGGCCTCCTCTATGACCGCCCGCGTGATCTGGGTGAGCTGGTCGTGCGTCGACAGCGTGGGCAGCTGCTCGTAAGGAATGGCCGGCATGGTGACCTCCGGCGAGCTGGTGGCCAGCGCGCTGGCGATGCGCTGCCAGAGCCCCGGCAGCCGCTCGTCGTAGCTCTCCAGCTCGTCCTCCGGGATGCCCGAGCGGAGGGCCACCTGGGCCACGATGGCGCGGTCCAGGAACTCGGCCTTGAAGCGGTCGGCCAGGGCCCGGCCGACGGGCACGCCCGCCGCCCCGAACTGGCGCGAGATGGTGATGACTGGCATGGCTGGAGGCTCCGCGCGGCGTGCCGCGGCCGGCGCCTAGGCCGACGCCCCGGAGGAGGCCGACTGCTCGGCCGCGATCCGGGCCAGCGTGTCGACCAGCTCCCGCACCGCAGCGACCGAGCGCTCGAAGCCCTGCCGCTCGTCCGCGCCGAGCTCGATCTCGACCACCTGCTCGATGCCCCGCCGGCCCAGCTGGACGGGCACACCCACGAACAACCCGTCGACGCCGTACTCGCCCTGGAGGTAGGCCGCGCAGGGCAGGACCGCGTGCCGGTCGTTCAGGATCGAGTCGACCATCTGGGCGACCGAGGCGGCCGGCGCGTAGAAGGCGCTGCCCGTCTTGAGCAGGGCCACGATCTCTGCGCCGCCGTCGCGCGTCCGCTGGACGAGGGCCTCGATGCGTTCGGCGGGCAGCAACTCGGTGATCGGCACGCCGCCCACGGTGGAATAGCGCGGGAGGGGCACCATCGTGTCGCCGTGGCCGCCCAGCACGAAGGCGTGCGTACTGGTCACGCTGACGCCCATCTCCTGCGCGATGAAGGTACGGAAGCGGGCCGAATCCAGCACCCCGGCCATGCCCATCACTCGCTCCGGGCTGAAACCGCTGGCCTCCAGGGCGACGTGGCACATGGCGTCGAGGGGATTGGTGACGACGATCAGGATGGCGCCCGGCGAGTTGGCCGCGGCCTGCTGCACCACCGAGCGAACTATGCCGGCGTTCTTGGCCATCAGGTCGTCACGGCTCATGCCCGGCTGGCGGGCCAGCCCGGAGGTGACCACTATGATGTCCGAGCCGGCCGTGTCGGCGTAGTCATTGGTGCCCGTGACGCGCATGTCGTGGCCCACGACCGGCGCAGCCTGGGCCAGGTCGAGCGCCTTGCCCTGGGGCAGCCCCTCGACGATGTCGACCAGCACGACGTCGGCCAGGCGGCCCTCCGCGACGCGCTGCGCGACCGATGCGCCGACATTGCCGGCGCCGATGACGGTGACCAGTGGTCGGGGCATGAGCTGGGGCTCTCCTTGCGGTGGTGCTGGGTCCTCGATTGTAGCGATGAGTCGGCCGGTCACTTCTGGCGGCCAGGAGGGAGCGCTGGCAGCCACGCTATCCTCGTCCGGGCATGCGCCAGTTGCCCTCCGGCACGGTCACTTTCGTCTTCAGCGACATCGAGGGCAGCACGACCCTGCTCAAGACCCTTGGCGACGAGGCCTACGCCGAGCTGCTGGGCACGCACCGGCGCCTCGTGCGCGAGACCTTCGGCGAGCACGACGGCATCGAGATCGACACCTAGGGCGACGCCTTCTTCTACTCCTTCACGCGTGCTCGGGCGGCGGTGGCCGCGGCCGTCGCCGTGCAGCGCGCCCACGCGCGAGAGGAGTGGCCGCAGGGCGTGACCGTACGCCTGCGCCTGGGCCTGCACACCGGCGAACCGGCCGTGGGAGACGACGGCTACACCGGCTTGGACGTAGTCCGCGCCTCGCGCATCGCCGCCGGCGGAGTGGGCGGGCAGGTGCTGCTGTCGGAGACGACGCGCGCGATCGTGGCGCGTGACTTGCCGGAGGGCGTGCACCTGCGCTCGCTGGGCAGCCGCACGCTCAAGGACATCGAGCAACCGGAGCCCATCAGCGCGCTCGAGATCGACGACCTGCCACAGGCCACCGAAGCCGAGCCTGAGCCACTCTCCAAACTGGTGCCTCTTCCGCCCAGTCCGGTGATCCCCGACTGGGTCCGCGGCGCGACCGAACGGCTGCTGCCGGCCAGCAACCGGCTGATCGAGGAGCGCGTGCTGGCGCGGATCGAGCAAGCGTTCGAGGAGAGTTCGCGAGTCCAGCAGCGGTCGAAGGACGACAAGCAGCGCACGGACGCCAAGCGGCCCCGGGAAGCCGGGCGGCCCAGGGGTGCCAAGGGGCCGCGATCCGCTCGGGGGCGACCGCCGGTCCTGGGCCCTCCATCGGTGGCTGACGAGATCGCCAAGCTCCAGGCGCTACGCGACGGCGGGGCGCTGACCAAGGAACAGTACGAGCGGGCCGTGGAGCGGGCGTTGGAGCGCGGCCGGCCAGCGCCCGACTGAGAGCCCAGGACCCGGTTATGCTCGCTGCCCCATGACCGACCAGCCACCGCCCGATCGCCCGCCCGAGGGCATGCCGGCCAGCCATCCCCACGCTCCCCACGAAGCCGACGCCGCCTGGCGGCCCGACACGCTGGCCGTTCACGCCGGCCTGGCGCCCGACGAGCTGACCGGCGCGGTCGCGCCACCCATCTACCAGACCAGCACGTACGCCCAGGACGGCGTGGGCCGGCCGCGCGGCGGCTGGGAGTACGCCCGCACCGGCAATCCGACACGCTCGCGGCTGGAAGCGTCCGTGGCCGCGCTGGAAGGCGCCCGCCACGGGCTGGCCTTTGGCAGTGGGTCGGCCACGACGCAGGTCATCGCCACGCTGGCCCTGCCCACAGAGAAGATCATCTGTGCCGATGACGTCTACGGCGGGACCTTCCGCTACTTCGAGCAGGTGCTGCGCGATGCGGGCGTGGACACCACCTACCATGACTTGTCGGCGGAGCCGGTCGCCGCGCTTGAAGCGGCCCTCGACGACCGGACACGGCTGGTCTGGCTTGAGACGCCCTCCAATCCGCACCTGAAAGTGATTGACATCGCGGCCGTCGCAGCCCGCCTGGCGGAGCATCCCGGCGCGCGCGGGGAACGGCCCATCCTGGTCGTCGACAACACCTTCGCCTCGCCGCTCGGCCAGCGCCCGCTGGAGCTGGGCGCGGACATCAGCTACCACTCGGCGACCAAGTACCTGGCCGGCCACTCGGACACGGTCAACGGCGTGCTGGCCACCTCGCGCGACGACCTGTTCGAGCGGCTCAAGTTCCTGCAGAACGCGATCGGGGCCGTGCCCGGACCGTTCGACTGCTTTCTGGTGCTGCGCGGCATCCGCACGCTGGCCCTGCGCATGGAGCGTCACTCGGCCAACGCCACGGCCGTGGCCCAGGCGCTGGCCGCGCGCGACGACGTGACGAGCGTCCATTACCCCGGCCTGCGCGAGGGCCGCCACGCCCATCCGCAGGCCGCACTGGCCGCGCGCCAGATGCGCTACCCCGGCGGCATGCTCAGCTTCGTGCCGACGGCGCGCGACGGACGTTCGCCGGAGGAACGCGCCCGGCGCTTCTGCGAAGGGACGCGGATCTTCGCGCTGGCCGAATCGCTAGGCGGCGTCGAGTCGCTGTGCGAGGTGCCCGCGGTAATGACCCACGGCTCGGTGGCGGCCTCGCCGCTGGAGGTTTCGCCCGCCCTCGTCCGTCTGTCAGTCGGTATCGAGCACTCGGACGACCTCGTCGCCGACGTGATGCAGACGCTCGACCAAGCCTGAGCATGGAGCGCTGGCAGACGATCATCGAGCCTTTCCGGATCCATTCGGTCGAACCGCTCAGGATCAGCACTCGCGAGGAGCGGCAGGACAGGATCGCCGAGGCCGGCTACAACCTCTTCAACCTCCACGCCGACGACGTGATCATCGACCTGCTGACCGACTCGGGCACGGGCGCCATGAGCCGCGACCAGTGGGCCGGCATCCAGCGCGGGGACGAGAGCTACGCCGGCTCGCCCTCGTGGTACCGCTTCCTCGCCGCCGTGCAGGAGCTCTTCCCCTTCCGCCACGTCATTCCCACTCACCAGGGGCGCGCGGCGGAGAAGATCCTCTTCTCCGTGCTGGCCGGGCCGGGCATGACGGTGCCCAACAATGCCCACTTCGACACGACCCGGGCCAACGTGGAATACGCCGGCGCGGAAGCCGTCGACCTCACGCCGGTGCGCGATCCGCACGAGGTGCTGCCCTTCAAGGGCGACATGGACGTGGACGCGCTGGAGCGGCTGATCGAGGAGCGAGGCGCGCGGACCATCCCGGTCGTGTTCATGACCGTGACCAACAACTCGATGGGCGGCCAGCCGGTGAGCATGGCCAACCTGCGTGCGGTGCGCGGGGCATGCCAGCGGCACGGCCTGCCGTTGTTCCTGGACGCCTGCCGCTTCGCCGAGAACGCCTGGTTCATCAAGCAGCGCGAATCGGGCTACGCGGGCGTGCCCATCCCGGACATCGTGCGCGAGATGGCCTCCCTGGCCGACGGCATGACGATGAGCGCCAAGAAGGACGGACTGGCCAACATCGGTGGTTGGCTGGCCATGAACGACGACACCCTGGCCGAGCGCTGCCGCAACCTGCTCATCCTGACCGAGGGCTTCCCCACCTACGGCGGGCTGGCCGGCCGCGACCTGGAGGCCATCGCGCAGGGGCTGGCCGAGGTCGTGGAGGAGGACTACCTGCGCTATCGCATCACGTCCACGGCCTACCTGGGCGAGGCGCTCGACCAGGCGGGCGTGCCGGTCGTGCTGCCCATAGGCGGCCACGCCGTGTACATCGACGCGCGCGCACTCCTGCCCCATGTCGAGCCCCTCCGCTACCCGGCTCACTCGCTGTCCATCGCCCTCTACGTGGAGGGCGGCATCCGCGGCGTGGAGATCGGCAGCGTGATGTTCGGACGCCAGCCGGACGGCTCGGAGAAGCCGGCTCCGGCCGAGCTGGTGCGCCTGGCCATCCCGCGCCGGACGTACACGCAAAGCCACGTGGACTACGTCATCGAGATCGTGCGCTGGGTCGCCGAGCGGGCCGCCCAGCTGCCCGGCTACCGCATCGTGGCCGAGCCGCCGGCGCTGCGCCACTTCACGGCCAGGTTCGAGCCGCTCAGCTAAGCGTCCTCGATCAGGAACCAGGCGCGGACCTGGCGCTTGACGGTCAAGTCGCGGCGCACGACCTCTGTCGGAGCGTCAGCCGATTCGGCTGCGGCGAGGGCACGGAACATTGGCTGCGGCGGTCCGTCCCAGCCTCCCTCCTCCTCGATGCGCGCGACCGCGCCAAGCGTCACGCCTGCCGAGCGAGCCAGCGCTTCCGCCTTTGCCCGCGCTGCGCCGACCGCCGCCGTCAACGCAGCATGCTCGGCTCCGGAAGGGTCCGAAGCCGCCATCTGAGCCCCCTGGACCTCGTTGGCGCCGGCCTGCACGACGCCGTCGAGCACGGTGCCCAGATCATCGAGGTTGCGTACGCGAACGGTCACGTCCCGCGCCACGCGGTAGCCGGTCAGGCGCTGGCCGCGCCGGTAGTCGTACTGGGGCTGGATGCTGATGTCCGGCGCGTCGATGTCCGTCTCCGCCACGCCCATCGAGCGGACGCTGGCGAGCACGGCCGAGGAGCGCGTGTTGACGTCTGAGCGCAAAACGGCCAGCTCCGGCCCGTTGGCGGTCACCGCGAAGGTCACGACCGCCATGTCCGGCGCCACGGTGGCCTCTCCCATGGCCGTGACGCTGATCCAGCGCGACTCGCCAAGCCGATCATGATTTCGCATCGTCCAGAGTCTAAGCGCCAGGCCGGCCGGCGACCCGAGCGGTGGTCAGGCTTCGCCGGCGGCGCGGCCCAGGTACGTGGGAGCGCGCAGGCTCGTCAGCGCACTGTCGGCGGCTGGCCCGAAGAGTGTCGCCACCTCGGCGCCCGACAGGGGCCGCCCCAGGCTGTAGCCCTGCCCGTAGTGGCAGCCCATGGAGGAGAGCGCGGCTGCCTCCTCGGCGTGCTCGATGCCCTCTGCGATGACCTCCAGGTCGAGCGAGCGGGCCAGTTCGATGATCGAGCGGGCGATGGCCCAGTTCTCGCGCGCCGACGTCTCGCGGGCCACGAACGAGCGGTCGATCTTGAGCACATCGAGCGGGAAGCGCGTCAGGTAGTTGAGCGACGAGTAGCCGGTGCCAAAGTCGTCGATGGCCAGCCGCACGCCGATTGCCTTGAGGCGCGCCAGCGCCGGGCTGGCCGCCTCCGTCTCGGCCATCAGCGCGTTCTCGGTGATCTCGATGGCCACGCTCGAAGCCGGCAGGCCGGCGTTGCGCAGGGCGGACGACAGTTGATGCGCGTAGCGCTCGTCGAGCAGCTCACGAACCGTGGCATTGATGGTCACGTAGGGAGCCGCCACGGCGGCTGCGCCAATCTGCCACTGGCGGGCGTGGAGGAAGGCCGTCTGCATGACCCACCGGCCCAGCTCGAGCACCAGGCCGGATTCCTCGGCCAGGGCGATCGCCTCCGGCGCGGGCACCGCCCCGAGCTCGGGATGCGTCCAGCGCAGCAGCGCCTCGGCGCCCACCGGCCGGCCGTCGGACAGTCGGATGATGGGCTGGTAGACGAGCTCGAGCTCCTCGTCGGCCAGCGCCCGCTCCAGATCCGCCTTGAGGTGCAGCCGGCGGACCGCAGCCGTGTGCATCTCGGGCCGGTAGACAGCGTACGTGCCGGTCTGCCGCTTCTTGGCTCCGTACATCGCCAGGTCGGCGTTGCGCAACAGATCCTCGGCCGTCTCGGCGGCGCCTGAGGACGGTGTGGCGATGCCCACCGAGCAGGTCACCCGCACCTCGCGCCCCAGCAGCTCGACCGGCTGGCTGACCGTGGCCAGGATGCGCTTGGCGACCTGTTCCGCCTCGTCCAGGTCGGCGTCTTCGAGCAGGAGGCCGAACTCGTCGCCGCCCAGCCGGGCCGCCGTGTCGGCGGCGCGCAGGCTGGCCTGCAGCCGCTGTGCCACGCTGACCAGCAGCAGATCCCCGGCGCTGTGGCCCAGGCTGTCGTTGACCGTCTTGAAGTCGTCGATGTCCAGGAACAGCACTGCCAGGCGGGGCTGCGGAACGCGTCGGGCGCGGGTCAGCGCGTTGGTCACCCGATCCAGGTAGAGCGCCCGGTTGGCCAGACCGGTCAGGGCGTCGCTGAAGGCCTGTCGCTGGAGTCGTTCCTCCAGGCGCTTCCGCTCGCTGATGTCGAAGCTGACGCCGATGATGCCGCGCACCTGCCCGTCGTCGTCGACGATGGCCGAGTCGCTGACCAGCGCCGTCAGTCGGCTGCCGTCCTTGCGCGTCAGTTTCAGCTCGCCGCTCCAGCGTCCGCCTTCCTGCAGCACGGGGGTGATGGGCGTCTGCGTGTTCTGGGCAGTCGGTTGGGTCAACTCGACCAACCGGCGGCCGAGCACTTCCGCCTCTGACCAGCCGTAGAGCGCCCGTGCGGCCGGGTTCCAGTACGTCACCCGGCCCTGGGGGTCGGTGACCACCACTGCATGCCTGACCTCCTCGAGCACGCGGGCCTGCAGGCGCAGGCGCTCCTCCGCCTCGCGCCGCTCGGTGACGTCCCGGATGTTGAGCACGATGCCGGCCACGATGGGGTCGCCGATCCGCTCCGTGGCGAGCATGCTCAGCCAGCGCCACGAACCGTCCCGGCGCTGGACGCGCAGCTCGATCTCCGTCGGTCCGCGCTGGCCGGCGGCCACGTCGGCCAGCAGCCGCACGGCGGCGGGCACGTCTTCCGGGTGCAGCAGGCCGACCAGCGAGCGACCCTGCAGCTGGGCCGAGGCATAGTCCAGCACCGACTCGGAGGCCGGGCTGCCATAGGTCAGCATGCCGTCCGACCGCACGATGGCGAAGGCGTCCGAGGCGTTGGCCAGCAGCGAGGCGTAGCGCTGCTCGGCGCGCGCATGGACGCGCACTAGCTCGTGCATGCGCAGCAGGAGAGCGGCCACCACCACGGCGGCCAGCGGCAGCAGGAAGAAGTAATCCACGTGATGCCACAGCGCGTCCTGCACGAAGGCGAACGTGGGCAGGACCGAGATGGACACCCCCAGCAGCAGCAGCCGGCGCTTGCCCTCGGCCGCGTGCGGGGCGTCCCCGGGCTCGGTCAGCTGGCGCATCGAGGGCACCAGCGCGGTCAGTCCGAAGAGCAGGTAGCTCGACAGCCAGACGATGTCGGCCCACAGCGCAGGAACGTCCTCGGCGGCCGAGTTGAGCGCATACAGCACGTCGGCGACCAGCAGGCTGGCCAGCGAGGCGGTCAGCAGGGCAAAGGCCGGGATACGCTGGCGGCCCGAGAGCAGCAAGTAGGCGGCGGCACTCAGCAGCATGACGTCGCCCAGCGGGTAGGCCAGCAGCACGGCCCTGTCCAGCCAGGGCAGCGACTCGTCGTGGATGATCGCCTCGCCGACCAACAGCCACAGCACGGCGGATGCGGCTACGCCCACGACGACCGCGTCCAGTGCCGCGGTCAAGGTGTAGCGCGGCTGCCGAGCGCGAATGAACAGCAGCACGCCCAGCGCAATCGCCGGGTAGCCCACCAGGTAGAAAACGTCCCCGAACGACACGCCCTCGGGCGCCTGCCCGGCGAACTCCAGCGCGTACCAGCCCAGGTCGCCGGCCAGGAAGGCGAGCTGGCCCAGCAACAGCAGGTACCAGGGCGTGCGCCAGGCAGGCTTCATCACCCTCATGCCGACCAGCAGCGCAACGACGGTCAGCAGGGAGACGGCGAGGAAGGACAGCCCGGAGCCGGGCTCGTCGAGCAGCACGTAGCCGCCGATCAGCGGCAGCCCGAGGGCCACGTAGACGATCGGCCAGCGTCTCATGTGCGCTTTGGACGGGACTGCCCTGCTCCCCACCAGATCACCCTACAGGGACGAGCCCGACCTGAGACAGGGGCGCAATGGTCCCGGTACCGGCGCCTCTGGACGCCCGTGGACGAGCGAGTCAGCCCGGACGCGGGCCGGCGTCGCGCACGGCGGCGCTGACGCCGCCCCCGAACTGCTCGAAGTTTTCAACGAACATGTGTGCCAGCTTGGCCGCCTGACCGTCGTAGGCGGCCTCGTCCTGCCACGTCCCGCGCGGCCAGAGGACGTCGTCGGGGACGTCCGGGCAGCGCGTGGGAATCTCCAGGCCGAAGATCGGATCCGGGCGCGTCGGTACGGCTTCAAGCGCGCCGTTGAGCGCGGCGCGGACCATCTGGCGAGTGTGGGCAATGTTCATCCGCTCGCCCACGCCGTAGGGTCCGCCCGTCCAGCCCGTGTTCACAAGCCAGACCGGCACGTCGTGGCGGTCGAGCCGCTCCCCCAGCATGCCGGCGTAGACGCCCGGGTGGCGCGGCATGAATGGCGCCCCGAAGCACGTCGAGAAGGTCGCCGTTGGCTCCTTGACGCCCACCTCCGTGCCGGCCAGCTTGGCCGTGTAGCCGCTGATGAAGTGGTACATCGCCTGGTCGCGTGTCAGCCGCGCTATCGGCGGCAACACGCCGAAGGCGTCGGCCGTCAGGAAGATGACGCTCGAGGGGTGACCGGCAATGCCGGCGTCGGAGCTGTTGCTGATGAAGTGCAGCGGGAAGGCGCCGCGCGTGTTCTCGGTTATCAGGTCCGAGTCCAGGTCAAGCTCACGCGTGCCGGGCTCGATGGCCACGTTCTCCAGGATCGTGCCGAAGCGCCTGGTGGTGGAGTAGATGTCCGGCTCGTATATGTGCGACAGGCGGATCGTCTTGGCGTAGCAGCCGCCCTCGAAATTGAAGACGCCCTTGTCGCTCCAGCCGTGCTCGTCGTCGCCGATGAGCGTGCGCTCAGGGTCCGCCGAGAGGGTCGTCTTGCCGGTGCCGGAGAGACCGAAGAATACGGCCACGTCGCCGTTGCGCCCCACGTTGACCGAGGAGTGCATGGGCAGCACGCCCTCCTCCGGCAGCCTGTAATTCATGATTCCGAAGGCGCCCTTCTTCATCTCGCCGGCGTACTGCGAGCCACCGATCAGGATCTCCTGCCGTCCGTAGTGGACCAGGATGACCGTCTCGCTGCGCGTGCCGTCGCGCTGCGGGTCGGCCCGGAAGCTGGGTGCGTTGATGATCGTGAAGTTGGGCTGGAAATCGAGCAGGTCTTCGGCCGCGGGACGGATGAAGAGGTTCTCGCAGAAGATGCTCGCCCAGGCGCTCTCCGTGTAGGCCCGGACGGACCGCCGGTAGTCGGGGTCGGCACCGACGAAGCAGTCCTGCACGAACACCTCACGCGAGTTCATGTGCTCGATGAAGCGCCTGCGGAGAGCCTCGTAGCGCGGCTCGTCGATGGGCTGATTGAAGCCGCCCCACCAGACCCCTTCGCGGCTGCTGGGCTCGTCGACGGTGAACTTGTCCTTCGGCGAGCGGCCGGTGTGCTGCCCCGTCCTGACCACCAGCGGCCCGCCGGCAGCAAGCATGCCCTCGCCGCGCGCGATCGCGCGCTCGTACAACTCGGCTACCGACAGGTTCAGGTTGGCCGGTCGCCCGAGCAGCGGGATGTCTGACTGACTGGGCGGCTTTCCGACTGTCGTTACCACAGGCTCGGTACCTCCTTGCCGGGCGAGGCCCGCTGAGGGGCCCACGCCAGTGCCGGCGGACCGGCCGCGCGTACCACTGCACCGGGGCAGCGGAAGTCGGCTTACGCAGTTCGTCTGCGCGCCATTCTACGCCGCGCCACAACCGGCGACGTCGGCCCAAAGGTCCCATGCCTTGCGGATGGCTGCGAACGGCCACGGTCAGACGGTACGCAGCCGTCTGCAACGTCTGGCAGACTCGCCGGGTTCTATGGCCGTGCAGTCCACCAGCTCTCCCGGATCGCGCCTCGACTGGCTGCTCTTTGTCCTGCTCGGCTTCTTCTGGGGCAGCAGCTACCTGTTCATCAAGATCGGCGTCGATGCCGGACTGCAGCCGTTCACCCTCGTCACGCTGCGCCTGGTCATCGGCTTTGCGCTGCTCGCCGCGGTCGTCGCGGCGCTGCGAGTGCCCGTCCCGCGCGAGGGGCGAACTTACGGACACTTGCTCGTGCTGGGCTTCTTCAGCGTCGCGCTGCCCTTCTTCCTGATCACCTGGGCCGAGCAGTTCGTCGACTCGGCGCGCGCCGCGACGCTGACCGCGCCGGTGCCGCTGTTCGTCATCCCCATCGCGGCGTTGATGCTGCACGATGAGCGGATATCGCTGAACAAGGTCATCGGCGTGATCGTGGGGCTGATCGGTGTGGCCATCCTGGTGGGCTTCGATCCCGCGACTGCCGGGCGTACCGACCTCACGCCGCAGCTGGCCCTCGTCGCGGCGGCCCTCTCATACGCCCTCGGCGGTGTATACGCGCGGCGCTTTGTTCATGGTTTGCGGCCGATGATCCCCTCGCTCTTCCAGGTCTTCTTCGCGATGCTCATATCGGGCCTGGCGGCGGTGGTCTTCGAGCGCCCGTTGGAGACGACGCTGGCCATACCGCCCGAGGGCATTTTCGCCATCATCTGGCTCGGCGTGTTCGGCTCGGGCATGGCCTATTTGCTCTTCTACCGGTTGCTCGACCGATGGGGTCCGACGCGTATCTCGCTCGTCGCCTACACGCTGCCGGTGTGGGGCATCGCCCTCGGCTTCGTCGTGCTCAACGAGCCGATCACCGCCGGGCTGGCGGCGGGTACAGCGCTGATCCTGGGCGGCATCGCGCTGGTCAACGCGCGAGCCGGCCTGTGGCGCCGGCTGATCTCGCGCTCGAGCCTGGAGCAGGGTCGCTGAGCTCGGTCGCCGCAGGGGCGCTAGATCCAGTCCGAAAGTGAGACAGCATCGCGGCCGGCGCCGGCGGCCCGCTGGCGCAGCACCTCGTCAGCTGTGACCAGCGGCGCGCGCACGATCTCGGATGTCGCCACGAAGGCGGCGTCGTAGACGGAGACACCCAGCTGCGCCGCGATTGCTGCCACTCGCCCGAGCGCGGACGTGACGTCGAGTGCCGGGATCTCGAAGCGCGTCACAGCGTCGATCGCCGCCTGGACATCGTTCTGGTCCAGACGTCCGCGGCGCACCGCGGCTTGCAGGCCGGCGGCCACCTCGAGGGCGAGGTGCGACGGGACCAACGGCTGGACCTCACCGCTGGTGATCGCGTCGCGTAGGGCGATCGCCGGCGTCCGGTCCTGCTCGTCGGCGAGAAACCATTTGAGGACCACGCTGGTGTCCAGCACGACTGTCTGCGGCTCAGCCATGTCGCGCTTCACCCTCATCGCGCAGCAGCCGGATCATCCGTTCGGAAGAGTCGTCCGCCGACCGCCCAGCCCGCGAACGGGCAGCAATCTCGTCCATCTGTCCGGCGGCTGCGGCACGGCGCGCGGTCAGCGACGCGTCAACCTTGGCCGCTCGCTCGCTCATCTCTGTTCCGACTGCGTCTGTCGCCTGGTAGGGCGAGCGTGCATCGCGGACGGCACGCGCCGGGATCCTGATTCGGCCGCCCACGCGGTAGGCATCCAGCCGCCCCTCGCGCAGCCAACGGCGCAGCGTGCGCTCGGACACATCGAGTTCGCGTGCGGCGGCTCTTACGTCCATATCTGTCATGGCAGGAGTGTACATAGGACGACACTTAGTGCCAAGAGTGCGGCATTCGATTCAGTGTCGAGGCTACCCTCTCCGATGGGCGAGGTACTCCAGCAAGTCCAGCTTGGTCACCACGCCGGCCGGCCGGCCGTCGGCAACAGCCACGAGAGCCGGCTCGCCCTGGGCCAGGGCCTGGAAAGCGTCCTCGATCGAGGCTGCCTGATCGATTGTCGGCAGCGGGCGGTCCATCACCTCGCCGACCGTGCGCTCGACCACCGCCGGGTCGCGGTAGGCGCGCTCGAGCAGGCTCTTCTCGCTGATCGAGCCGACGATGCCCTCGATCGCCTCGTCGTCGCGCTCGCTGACCGGCATCTGGCTGATGCCGTACCGCTCGAGCGTTTCGATGGCCTCCGCAACGGTGTCCGTGGTGCGCGCAAGCACCACCGCGGGCAGTCGGGGACCGTGCCCATCGCCGGTGAAGAGCGCACCGACCCTCGCGCGGCCGGGCTCGAAGCCAAGCAGGCCGTTGGCCCGCATCCACTCGTCGTTGTACAGCTTCGAGAGGTAGTTGCGGCCGCCGTCCGGGATGATCACGACCATCACCGCCTCGCGTGCCGCGTCCGGATCCGCCTCCATCAGCTCACGCGCTACGGTCAGCGTGGCGACTAGCGCCGTGCCGGACGACTCGCCGGCCAGGATGCCCTCCTCGCGCGTGATGCGGCGGGCCATGGCGAAGGCGTCACGGTCCGACACGCGCACCCAGCGGTCGACGATCTGCGGGTCGTAGGTGTCGGGTAAGAAGTCCTCGCCGATGCCTTCGGTCAGATAGGGCCGCGCCGTGTCGCCCGACAGCACGCTGCCCTCCGGGTCGCCGCCGATGATCTGGATGTGAGGCTTTTGGCGCTTGAGGTAGCGCCCGGCGCCGGTAACGGTGCCACCCGTGCCGGTGGCCACGACGTAGTGCGTGATGCGGCCCTCGGTCTGGCGCCAGATCTCCGGCCCGGTAGTGGCCTCGTGGGCGGCCGGGTTGGCCGGGTTGGAGTACTGGTCGGGCTGGTAGGCGCCCGGAATGTCGCGCGCCAGCCGGCGGGCAACCGAGTAGTAGCTCTCCGGCGATTCGGGCGGCACGTTGGTCGGGCACAGGACGACCTCCGCGCCGTAGGCGCGCAGCAGAGCCTGCTTCTCGGCCGACTGCTTGTCGGCCATCACGAAGACGCAGCGGTAGCCCTTGAGGGCGGCGGCGATGGCCAGGCCGTGGCCGGTGTTGCCGCTGGTCGGTTCGACGATCGTGCCGCCTGGCTTGAGCTTTCCCTCGCGCTCCGCCGCCTCGATCATGGGCAGGCCTATGCGGTCCTTGATGGACCCGCCCGGGTTGAGCGTTTCGAGCTTGCCCAGGATGAGCGGCTGTGTGTCCGGCGGACCCAGCTCGCGCGTGACGCGGCTCAGCCGGACGAGCGGCGTGTTGCCCATAAGCTCGAGGATCGACTCGGCGTACTCCATCCCGCGGCCGAGTATAGGCGGCGGCCGTCACCGGCCGGGCCGGCCGTCGACGAGCGAGGCCGCTCTTAGTCCGCCTGCAGGTACGGGCCGGTCAGCCAGCGCCAGGGCTTGCGTGTGCCGGGCGGTGGCTCGGCGGCCGCGTGCACTTCGGCGGCGACTGGCTCGACCGCCGCCAGTAGCCGTGCCAGCAGCTCGTCGGCTGCGGCCCGCTCGGCGGGGCTGCCCGCCGACGGCGGTGGCTCGGCCGGCGGTTCGAGCGGAGGGAGTACGCGCACGACGATCCGCCGGCGCAACCAGAGCTGGTGCGTGCCGCCGAACACGAAGGGAACGATCGGAGCGCCGGTGCGCAGTGCGAAGTAGGCCACGCTGGGCGAAACGCGTCGCAGAGCCGGCGGCCGCGCGACCCGGCCAACCTCCGGAAAGAGCCCGAACACCGCGCCGGCTCGGATCGCCGCCTTCGCCGCTGCGCCGTGCGCCTCGAACTCGCGCCCAGCGCTGCCGCGCCAGACGGGCACCACCCCGCCCACGCGGCGCATCAGCGCCCGTCGCCACGCCGAGCCGAACATCGTCGGGCCGTCGCCCAGCATGATCAACCGCGGCTCGGCCGGCAGGAGCGGGACGAAGATGAAGAACTCCACCCATGTCCGGTGGGGCAGGCCCACGGCGATCCAACCGCCAGCCGGCCGGCCATCAGCGCGCGGCAGGTGCTGCAGGCCGCTTACCTCGACACGGAACAGGCTCCAGATCAGCCTCCGGAACAGGCGGCGCAGCAGCCGATAAAGGACGGAGGGTCGAGGCGACGGGCTGCCGATCAGCCCGCGCGGGCGCTCGGCGACGTCAGGCTTCCTCCGGCTGCCGGGCAACCGGCTCGGGCTCGGGCTCCGGGTGGGGCTCGGACTCGACCGGCGCGACCTCCCTCGGCCGTCCGGGTCGGTGGTTCCAGGCAATCCAGGCCGCGCCCACGAAAGCGATTGCGATGCCGATCAGCTGGGCCGTGGGGAGCTCCGCGATCTGCCAGTTGTAGCCCTCGCGCAGCGTCTCGAGCGCCGCCCGCACCAGTCCGTACCAGATCAGCCAGAAGGCGGCCAGATCGCCGGACACGAGGCGAGCCAGGTGCCGGCGCGAGAGATACAGCGCGATCAGCCCGCCGGCCAGGGTCAGCGCGAATTCGTAGAAGAACAGCGGATGGAAGCCGGTCGTCTCGAAGGGGAAGGTCGTGCACGGCCAGGGGGTGCCCAGGCGGTTCTGGCACTCGATGGCGATGGCCCAGGGCAGGTCGGTGGGCGGGCCGTACAGCTCCTGATTGAAAAAGTTGCCCCAGCGCGCAATGGCCTGCGCGAAGAACGTGCCGGGCACGACCGCGTCCAGGCCCAGGCGCACCGGCACGCGCTTCCAGCGAGCGTAGATGACGATGCCCAGCAGGGCGCCGGCTATGCCGCCGTAGAGGCCCAGGCCGGCGTAGGGCGGCAGGATTATGCGCAACGGGTCGGCGGAGTAGAGCGG
>DATKBB010000055.1:0-12484 GCA_035514295.1 Candidatus Limnocylindria bacterium
AACCTCGTCGGACGCGCCCGCGCGGAGGCGCTGCTGGCCAGGGCCTGATGGTGGTCAGGCAGCGGCAAAGGCGACGGCCACGCTGCTCAAGTTTGCGGGTTGCGGGGACGGCTCGACAGTCCTTTCCGACGCGCCGAACCCCTAGCTCCCAGAAAGTCGCGGGAAGTTGTCAGCCCGGGTACAGCCGATAACTGAGCGGCCTACGCTTGCGCTTCCACTCTCGTTGCCACAGCGCTCAGCCCGGCAGGCTTAAAAGTCCCCTGCTCTGCCGCTGAGCTACCGGCCCGTGAGGTGGAGGCGTCCGTGGGCGCCCCCTCAGAGTACCCGGCTTCGGCGGGCGAGCGCCGGGCAGGCTCCGATACGCTTCGGCGCATGATGGGCCGCCAGCAGTCAGCCAAGTCGGGAGTGCCGCGCTTCGAGTTCCCTGACGGCGAGCTCGATTCGGCCCTGATGCTGGGCGACGTCACCGACCGGTCGGTGCGCGTGTGGGTGCGCCAGCCGGCCGGCGAGACGCGGGCCACGCTGCACGTCGCCGGTGAGCGGCTCGCCCGCGCTGTGCTGCGGCCGGCCGCGGAGGATGATCACGTCGCGGCGGCCGTGCTGGCGACCGACGAGCCCCGGCCACGGCAGGCCTTCGACGTGACCGGCGGCGACGTCACGCGCCGCTTCCACTTCGGGCCACGAGAAGGCATCCCAGGCCGTTTCACGTTCGCCTTCGGCAGCTGCCACCAGCCGTTCACCACGTCCGCCCAGGGCAACCGAGTGGAGAAGCACGCCGGCGCCCGGATCTACCCGCAGATCCGCTGGCTGCTGCTGCAGCGCCGGGCGGACTTCGGGATGTGGCTAGGCGACCAGGTCTACTCGGACGCCGTCTCCAGCATGAGCGTGCGCCAGAAGATGTCCGACGACAGCTCGATCACGGACGCCGACCTGCTGGCAACCTACCGCCATCGCTACCGCGGCTACTTCAACGAGAGCGGCTTTCGCGAGCTGGCAAGCTCCGTCCCTACCTACCGATCTGGGACGACCACGACATCTTCGACGGTTGGGGCTCGCTGCTGGACAAGACCCTCTTCGACGATCGGCTCTTTCGCGCTGCGGAGCGCGCCTACCGCGAGTGCGCCTGCCCACAAGCTCCGGCCGGGATGTGCGCGACCGCTGGTCCGTGCCCACCTTCGCCGCCCAGCGGACCATGCTCCTGGAGCGCCTCTTCGCCTGGCAGGCCGCTGCGCCGCGGCGACAGGTCATCGTGCTCTCGGGCGACGTTCACGTGGGAGCCGCGTTCAGCGTGCGGCCCAGGCGCGGCGCAGGACGCATCGCGCAGTGGACAAGCTCCGCGCTCTCCACACCGGCCGGGCTCAAGCACGTGCTGGCCAATCGGCCCATCACCAGCTTCGTGCGGCTGGGCGAGCGGGAGCTGCGCGTCTGGCGCAGGGGGCTGGCCACCAGCAACAACGTGGGCCTGGTCGAGGTGGAACCGGCCGAGGGCGGCGGACACACCGTCAGGCTGACCATCCACCAATACGACGAGAGGACCGGCCGGCTCACGGCAACGCTGTCCGACGTCGTCGCCCCGGAGTAGGCCAAGCGGGTCATCGGCGCCGCATCAGCGACCGAACCACTGCCCGCCAGCAGGCGCCACGGGGCCGTAAGGCCAACTACCGTTGTCGAGCAGCAACAAACTAAAGAACTATGGGTCGGCACCCTTGCGGGGTAGGGTTATCCTCTCAGCCGAGCCCAGAGGCTCGTAGAGAGGTGGGACCCGTGTCATTGCTCCGCCGGCTAGAGCGGACCCAGGCAGACAAGGACAACTTCAGGCAGGAGGGCGCGACCATCCGGATCGTGCCCTCTGGCGCAACCTTGCCGCCGGTACCGCCGCGCATGACCGCTCGCGCCGGCTCGTTGCGCGACGTCCGCACTCGTCTCCATGCCGAAGTGATCGCGGCCTTCGATTCGCTGCTCGACATCCCGCCGGCCGGCTTGCGCGCCAAGGTCGAGGAGATCGTCGACCGGATCATCGCCGCCCAGAGCTTTGGGGTCACGCGCGACGAGCGCCGCCGGCTGGTGGACGAGCTGATCAACGAGATCACGGGCTTCGGGCCGCTCGAGCCGCTGCTCAAGGACGAGACGATCACCGAGGTGATGGTCAACGGCCCGCGACGGATCTACGTCGAGCGCAACGGCAAGATCGAGCGTGTCGACGTGCACTTCCTGAACGACGAGCACGTGCGCCAGATCATCGACCGGATCATCGCGCCCATGGGCCGGCGCATCGACGAGACCAGCCCGCGCGTCGATGCTCGCCTGCCCGACGGCTCGCGCGTCAACGCCATCATCAAGCCGCTCTCGCTCGTCGGGCCGGTCATCACCGTGCGCAAGTTCTCGGCCCGCCCGTTCACCGTCGACGACCTGATCGGCTTCGGCACGGCCACGCGCGAGATGTTCGACTTCCTGAAGGCCTGCGTCGAGGCCCGCCTGAACATCTTCGTCTCAGGCGGCACGGGCTCGGGCAAGACGACCACGCTCAACGTGCTCTCCTCCTTCATCCCCGACGGCGAACGCATCGTGACCATCGAGGACGCGGCCGAGCTGCAGCTGCGCCAGAGTCACGTCATCACGCTTGAGTCGCGACCCTCCAACCTGGAGGGCCACGGCGAGGTGACCATCCGCGCACTGCTGCGCAACGCGATGCACATGCGCCCGGACCGGATAATCGTCGGCGAGTGCCGCGCGGGCGAGGCGCTGGACATGCTGCAGGCGATGACCACCGGCCACGATGGCTCGCTCTCGACCGGTCACGCCAATACACCACGCGACATGCTCCGCCGGCTCGAGACCATGGTGCTGATGACCGGTTACGAGCTGCCCCTGCGTGCCATCCGTGAGCAGATCGCGGCGGCCGTCGACATCATCGTCCACACGGCACGGCTGAAGGACGGCTCACGGCGCATCGTCAACATCACCGAGATCTTCGGGATCGACGACGACGAGATCCTGACGCAGGACATCTTCGCCTTCGAGCAGACCGGCTACCGCGACGGCAAGGTCGAAGGCGAGTTGCGCCCCACGGGCCACCGGCCGACATTCATGGGCGCATTCAAGGCCAACGGCGTGGAGCTGCCGCCCGACGAGTACGGCATCCCGGCCAAGGGCAAGGCCCGCCCCGGACCGCTCCGCCAGGCCAAGGGCCGGCTGGCCGTGGGCGACCAGGCAGCCGACGTGATCCGGCTGCCCTCCGGCTACGGCCGGGCGGTCAAGGCCGGCGGCATGATCTACGTCTCGGCGATGGGCCCAATTGACCTGGAGAGCGGCCAGGTAGTGGGCCTGGGCATCGAGGAGCAGGCGCGCCAGTGCATGAAGAACCTGAAGGCGCGCCTGGAGAAGGAGGGCAGCTCGCTCGAGCAGGTCGTGTGGGCCAACTGGTCACTGCGCGACGCGAGCGAGTTCGACCTGTTCAACGAGGAGTGGCTGCGCTGGTACCCGGACGACGCGCCGGTGGGCCAATGTACGCTCCTGCCGCCCGTCCAGCGGCGGGCCGGCTTCCGCATCTCGATCGGGGTGATCGCGCAGGCCTGAAGTCGCCAGAGGAGGGAGTTGCCCGTGCCGGACCTGGGCCAGTTTCACCGCGAGATCGTCTTTCTCCACGTCATAGGCGTATTCCTCTTCCTGCTGGCGCACGGCGTCTCGGCGGGAGTCATGTTCTGGCTGCGCCGCGAGCGTGAGCCAGCCGTGCTACGCTCGCTGCTGGGCCTCTCCTACAAGGCGGTGCTGGCCATGGCCGTGGGCGCGCTGCTGCTCTTCGTCACGGGCATCCTGGCCGGCTTCAGCGGCGACAGCTGGACCGACGGCCGGCTCTGGCTGTGGGTCTCCCTGGCCGTCTTCGTGGCCGTCTTCCTGCTGATGACGCCGCTCGCGCGCATGCCGCTCGACCGGATCCGAAAGGCGCTCGACGAGCCAACCTCCGAGCCGCCGACGCTGGGCAGCGCCGTCGAGCCCGGGGCGTCGGCCTCGCTGGAGGCGGCCATCACAGCGACTCGCCCGATGCTGGTGGCCGGCCTGGGCGTGGGCGCCGTGATCGTGCTGACCTGGCTGATGATGTACAAGCCCTTCTAGTCGGCTCGCCGCCAGCACCTACTCCCCGAAGACGGGCACCTCGAAGCCAAACTCCGCACCGCCT
Source organism: Candidatus Limnocylindria bacterium (assembly GCA_035514295.1). Taxonomy (GTDB): domain Bacteria; phylum Chloroflexota; class Limnocylindria; order Limnocylindrales; family CSP1-4; genus JALYGJ01. Next base: position 4,178 of record DATKBB010000055.1, read on the forward strand.
GCCGAGCGGTTGGTGGCCCAGATGCGACCACCCATGGCCTGGATCAGCTGGTGGCTGACGAACAGCCCAATGCCGGCACCGCTCGCCCGGCGGGTGGCATCCGGCGCGCGGTAGAAGATCTCGAACAGGCGGCCGGCGTCGTCGTCTGCGAAGCCCGGCCCGCTGTCCGTCACGGTCACCCGCACGCAGTCCTTGGCCTCGCGGGCGCTGATCAGCACACGTCCCTCGCCGCCGTACTTGGCGGCGTTGCCCAGCAGGTTACGGATGACCTGCTCGAGGTACGTTTCCTCGCCGGCCGCCGGCGGCAGCCCGGCCGGCAGGTCGAGCGCGAAGTGGGCCTCCGGCCAGCGTGCGCCCTCGTCGGCCACGACGCGCGAGAGCAGGCGCTGGAGGAGCACGGGCTCGCTCTCGAGCTGCAGCCCCTGACGCTCCACCCGGCTGAGGACGAGCAGGTTCTCCACCAGCCGGTGGAGCCGGTTGGCTTCGGCGCGGATGTCTTCGTAGACGCTGCGGCGGGCCTCCTCGCCGATGTTCTCGCCGGACCGAGCCAGCACCTCGCTGCCCCCGTAAATGGTCGTCACCGGCGTGCGCAGCTCGTGCGAGAGCATGCCCAGGAAGGCATCCCGCACGGCCCGCACGTTGCGGGCCTCGGAGACGTCGCGCAGGACCAGGATGGTGCCGATCTCTGCACTCGATCCGTCGCCCGCCGCGACGGGATAGAGCGACAGCTCCAGCCAGCGCTCCTCGCCCGCGGCCGCCGTTGCCTCGGCCGGCGGAAACTGCGCATCGCCCGGCACGGGCAGGCGAACCTCGAGACCGTCCAGCCGATCGCCGCTGCCGTCCTTGTCCGCCTCTGCCGGCCAGTCGAAGGCGCCCAGCAACAGGCGCAGACCGCCGGCCAGCCGCTCGCCCAGCAGCTCCTCCGCGGCGGGATTGGCCAGCACGACCTCGCCCTCCGCATCGCACACGACCACGGCATCGCCGATCGACTCGATGACCGCCTTCAGCTCGGCTGCCCGAGCGCGCTCGGCGATGGCCAGCTGCGTGAGCTGGGTCTCCGTGCGCTGTCGCTCGGTGGCTGCAGCCAGCACGTTGGCCACGGCCTGCACGAAGTTGACGTCGTCCTCGGCGAATAGGCGCCGCTCGGTGGTATGCGCTCCCAGCACCCCGAAAGGCCGGTGGCGGTCGCCGATGATGACCGACAGTCCACTCACCACGCCGTGATCTATGAGCAGCGTTGGGCGGTTGAAGCGGCGATCAGAGGGAAGGTCAGTGACTATCACGGGGCCCTCGGTGTCGAGCGTGTAGCCGGCGTGGGAGTTCGAGCCGCGGCCGACGGTGGCTACGCCCACCAGCCCTTCTTTCCAGCCCACGCCGGCCACCAGCCGCAGACGCTCGCCCGTGGCGGGCACCTCCAGGATCTTGGCATATGGCACTTCCAGGGTGCGCGCCACCAGCGCCACTGCTTCGTTCAGTAGCTCCTGCGCCGGGCCGCCGGCGAGCGCACGCTGGCCAAGCTCGGCCAGCGCCGCCTGGCGTTTCTCGGCGCGCTCTATGGCCCGGTAGAGGAGCGCGTTGTCGACGGCCAGCGCCGCCCGGCGAGCCAGCTCGGAGAGGAGCTCGAGTTCCGGGGGCCCGTAGCGTCGCCGGTCGTCGCGATAGCCGGCCGAGATGACGCCCAGCACCTTGTCGCGGGCCACCAGCGGCACCCACAGCGCCGAGCGCAGGCCCAGCTTGGCCAGCAGCGCGCGGTGATTCTCGTCGCGAGCGACCTGGGCGAGATGCTCGTCATCGACCTCGTAGAGGGCGACGGGCTGTCGCGTGGCGACTACCCTGCCGCGCAGATTGCCCTCCAGCGGCCGGAGCGGATAGCGCTGATCCAGCTCGCGCAGGACGTCCTCCCCCTCAGGATCGACATGGGCCACGCCCACTCGCCGATAGCCACCGGACTCGTCCAGTACGTCTACTGCGGCCCAATCGGCCATGCCCGGCACGACCAGCTGGGCGATTTGGCCCAGCGTCGTCTCCACGTCGAGCGACGCTCCGAACAGCTCACCCGAGTGAGCCAGCAGGTCCGCCTCAGCCTGCCGCGAGTGGATCTGGCTGACGTCGCGGAAGTACCACACGCGGGAGTGCGGCACGCTGTCGCCGTCCAGCAGCGGGGCGCTGTAGCGGTCCAGCACGCGTCCGTCGCGCAGGCGGATCTCGTCGCGGCTGGTCTCGTGGGGATGGTCGTAGATGTCGCGCACGCGGGCCTGGAACTCGTCAGGCGCGTATAGCTTGTCGATGACCGAGGCGATCGCCTCGCTTTCCTGGCGGCGGGCGGCCACCTCCGGCGGGATGTCCCACATCTCGATGAAGCGTTGATTTTGGTACAGGACCCGGCCCTCGGCGGCCACCACCAAAATGCCGTCGATGCTCGTCTCGGCGATGCCCGCGAGGAGCCCCCCGGTCAGCGCGGCGCGCTCGTCCGGGAGAGAAACATCAAGCGGTGGGACGGGCTTGGACATCGACTCGCAATCTGCTCAGGGGGCCGTGTCCTACCGCTGGCGGCACGTCCACCGGCGGAGACCGAGGCCGAGCGGCCGTGCGGCTCTATGGCGTGACAACTCGCCCGCTGCGGTCAGCGCCCGGCGCGGGCCCCGATCCGAGCGCAGGAGCCAGCTTGGCGCGCCGGCCCACGGCGCGACAATGTGCGGCCCGGCTGTGCGCATGTCTATCGCATTGCAATGTAGCCGCAACCCGTTCGCCCGTCGGGGTTGGCAAAACGGAATGCCTGTGTCAGACTCCGCGCGCCACGTTGCGAATTTGTAACGGGCATCGACAAAGCGAGAAGGCCATCGACGGTCGAGCTCGCGGCCCATGAGGGGACGTCCCCAGACGTTACCGGGCCTCGCGCTCAAAGTCGCCAAGGTGCCCCAGCACCGCGGCCGACTTCCGTACCGGGACCTGCGCCCACAAGCGCCCGGTTGCATCCGTCCGTGGCCGCGATCTCGGCTCATTGGCGCCCCAGCGCCTGCCGAGAACAGGGGAGGTCTTTCAAGTTGGTCCATGCCGTGTCGGGCGCCGTCGCGCCCTCAGTCGCATTCGCCGATCGCAGCACCGGCGCATTGCGCAAGCTCAGTCTGCTGCTCATTGCGGCGGTCATTGCCGCCACGCTGGTCGCCGTCGACGGCGGTAATCGGCCGGTGGAGGCATCCAGCGAAGCGAGCAAGATCACCAGTACCCTCGTCAACCAGCTGGGCAAGCGCTACAGCTGGGGCGCGACAGGCATGCGCCGCTACGACTGCTCGGGCCTGGTCTATCGCGTTTTCGAGCGCAACGGCCTGCTGAACCGGATCGGCGGCGGGCGCAAGACCGCCGCGGGCTACTACAAGTGGTTCCGCGACCGCGGCCTGGTGACGCGCTCGCCGCGCAAGGGCGACCTGGTCGTCTGGGGCCGGGGCCGGCACATCGGCATCTACATCGGTGACGGCCGGGCAATCAGCGCGCTGACCACCACCGGCGTCAGCCGCCACGCGGTAAAAGGTTTGACCGTGGGCTTCACCGCCTACCTGCGCGTGAAGCTCAGCCGCTGACGGGACTATCGAAGGCACTCGAGGAAGCGGCCGGCGATTACGCCGGCCGCTTTCTCATCTGTAGGGCACGAACGAGTTCATGATCTCGAACGGCTCGTCCGATTCGAACCAGTCTTACGGCCCCCACACCAGCCCGACCATCACCGCCCCGTCGTCGTTTAGGCCGGCGGCGGCACGCACGTAGCCGGTGCCGTAGTCGTACCAGCGCCAGGCGGTCCGCTCCAGCCCCATGAAGTAGCTGGCGCTCGTGCCCTCCTCCTCCATAGAGACCGGCACGCCCGGGAAGTCGTCGCCGAACGACTCGAGGGTGATGTCGATGACCAGCGCGCTGACGTCCTCCAGCAGTGCGAAGGTGCGCGGCAGCGGGTAGTGCAGGGCGTACGTGCCGCGATCCCAGAGGGAGTTTTCCAGCGGCTGCCAGTCGGCCGGCCGTTGACGTAGATCTCAGCGCGGTAGCTACCCGGCGGCAGGCAGGCGGCGGGCAGCACCGCGTCAATGTAGGACGACAGCTGGAAGTGCCGTCCGTCGCTGCCCACGCCGGGCGTTGCGCGGCGGGATAGCTCGGGGATCACCGCCCAGCCCAGGCCCTGCGCGTCGCGGTGGTACCACTGGGCCGAGACGAAGTCGCGCTCGGCGTCGTAGTCCTGGAGCGTGCCCTGCCACTGCACCTCGGCGGGGAAGACGGTCAGCTCGAGATCAGTGAACGCGGCCGGCGAGGGCGGCAGCGGATCGAGCGAGCCAGCGCTGATCGGCCCCACGATGCGCTCCTTGCTCGCCTCTGGCGGCACGTGGCTGGCCTCGGGCGGAGCTTGGCCTGGGTGGGGCGCCTGGGTCGTGGGTGACGTGTCGGACAACGCGCCGGCAGGATAGCCGAATCGGTGCGGGTGCAACGGACCTGATAGCCGGCGGCGTGGCGGCCATGTGCGCCCGCCTCGGGCCGGGCCCTAGGCTGATGCCGAGGAGAAGCAAGGAGGTCCAAACATGGGCAAGGTCGAGGCGTCCATCGACGTCAACGTGCCGGTCAGCACGGCATACAACCAGTGGACTCAGTTCGAGGAGTTCCCGCAGTTCATGGAAGGCGTCAAGCAGGTCCGCCAGCTGGACGACCGGACGCTCGAGTGGACGGCAGAGATCGCCGGCAACGAGGAGACCTGGCGCGCTGATATCAGCGAGCAGGAGCCCGACCAGCGCATCGCCTGGCACTCGACAGAGGGCGCCAAGAACGCCGGCGTGATCACCTTCCACCGCATCGACGACAACACCACCCGGCTCATGCTCCAGCTGGACTTCGAGCCAGAGGGCGCGGTCGAAAAGGTGGGCGACGCGATGGGCATTCCCGAGCGACGCGTGAAGGGCGACCTGGAGCGCTTCAAGGAGTTCATCGAGTCCCGCGGAAGCGAGTCGGGCGCGTGGCGCGGCCGCATCGAGCAGACCCGCGTCTAGTCCTCGTCAGACTTTTCCAGTCAGCCGGCCGGCGCAACACCCGGCCGGCTTCTTCGTACTGCGAAACGCCGCGGATCAGGCCTCCGTGTAGACCTCCGGGTTGACGCAGTTCGGTAGCCGCTCGCCGCGCAGGCCGGCCAGCAGGTTGTCGGCGGCCATGCGCGCCATTTTCCCGCGCGTCACGACCGACGCCGAGGCGATGTGGGGCACCACGAGGCAGTTGGGCAGGCCGACCAGCGGATGGTCGGCCGGCAGCGGTTCAGGGTCGGTCACGTCCAACGCCGCGCCGGCGATCTCGCCGCCGCGCAGGGCGTCCACCAGCGCATCGTGGTCGACCACCGGGCCGCGGCTGGTGTTGACCAGGATGGCCGTGGGCTTCATGCGGCGCAGGGCGTCGGCGTTGATCAGCCCGCGGGTCTCCGGTGTCAGGTTGGTGTGCAGGCTGACGAAGTCGCTCTCGGCCAGCAGCCCGTCCATCTCCGCCCGGCGGGCGTTGAGCCGCTGCTCGTCCTCGGGCGAGGCCGCTGAGACGTCGTGGTAGAGCACGCGCATCCCGAAGCCGGTCGCCCGGCGGGCCATCTCGCGCCCGATTCGCCCGAAGCCCACGATCCCCAGCGTCGCGCCGTTCACGTCCTGGCCCAGCAAAAGCATGGGCCCCCACGTCTTCCACTGGCCGGCGCGGACGTAGTCATGGCCCTCCGGCAGGCGCCGGGCGGCGGCCATCAGCAGGGCGAAGGCCAGGTCCGCGGTGGTCTCGGTCAGCACGCCCGGCGTGTTGCCCACCGGGATGCCCCGCCGCGTGCAGGTGGGCACGTCGATGTTGTCGAAGCCGACGGCGAAGTTGGAGACCACCTTCAGGCCAGGTCCGGCGGCATCGAGCAGCTCGTCGTCGACCCGGTCTGTCAGCAGCGAGAGCAGGCCGTCCACGCCCTCGACCCGGCGCAGCAGCTCGTCGCGCGGCGGCGGCAGCTCGTCCGGCCAGACGTCGGCGTCCGTGGCCTCGACGACTGGGGCCAGGCCCTCGTCGGGGATGACGCGGGCTACTAAGACGCGGGGACGGGAGTCGTCCGTCACGCCGGCGCGGGCGCCGGCAGCGCCGCCACGACGTCCGAGATGCGCTCCATGGCCTTGCCCAGGTTCTCCTGCGAGTTGGCGTACGAGATGCGCACGTGGTCCCGCCCCACCTGCCCGAAGGCCGTGCCGGAGAGTACGCACACGCCGCCGTCGTAGAGCAGCCGATCGGCCAGCTCCGAGCCGGTCAGGCCGGTGCCCGCGACTGACGGGAAGACGTAGAACGCTCCCTCGGGCATGGCACAGCGGAAGCCGGGGATGCGGTTGAGGCCCTCGACGACCAGCTCGCGGCGGGCGCGGAACTCCTCCAGCATCTCGTCGACGGCGTCCTGCGGGCCGTTGAGCGCCTCCACCGCGGCGATCTGCGAGAAGCTGCTGGTGCAGCTGACGCTGTTGATGAGCAGCTTGCTGTACGACTCGACGAGCCAGGTGGGCACGATCGCGTAGCCCAGCCGCCAGCCGGTCATGGCGAAGGTCTTGGAGTAGCCGTCCAGCACGATGGTGCGCTCGGGCATGTCGGGCAGCGCGGCGATGGAGTGGTGCTCCCCTTCGTACAGGATGCGGCCGTAGATCTCGTCGGCCAGCACGGTGATGTCGCGCTCGCGCGCGATGTCGGCGACCGCGCGGATGTCGTCGGCGGAGAGCACCGCGCCGGTGGGGTTGTGCGGGCTGTTGAAGATGATCAGCCTGGTCCGATCGGTGACCTTCTCGCGGATCTCGGCCGGATCCATGCGGAAGCCGTTCTCCATCCGCAGGCCGATGGGCACTGGTGTGCCGCCGGCGTAGCGCGTCATCGACTCGTAGATGGGGAAGCCCGGGTCGGGGTAGATCACCTCGTCGCCCGGCTCGACCAGGCTGAGCAGGGCGATGAACATGATGGGCTTGGCACCGGGCGTGACGACCACGTTGGCCGGATCGGCGGTGAAGCCCTTGCGCCGGCTGGCATCCTGGGCGATCGCCTCGCGCAGCTGGGGCAACCCAAGCGGCGGGCCATAGTGGGTCCAGCCGTCGTCGAGCGCCTTCTTCGCCGCCTCGCGCACGTTCTCAGGAGTGTCGAAGTCGGGTTCACCGATCTCGAGGTGGATGACCTCCCGCCCGGTCGCCTCCAGCGCTCGCGCGCGAGCGGCCGCCTCGAAGGCCGTCTCGGTGCCAATGCCGACCATTCGCTGGGCTAGTCGCATCGCCCGAATGCTAGCAGGGCAGCCGGTCGCGGCCGCGGTTCAGCGGACCGTGACGACTATCGATGCCTTCATTTCATGCAGCGGGCCAGCGCAGTCGCCAACGTAGAACTCGGTGTACGCCTCGATCCGCCAGGTACCGGACGGCAAGGTGAAATCGGGTTCCTCGACCCAGCTGCGGTAGAAATTGGCGTTTGGATCATCCGCCGACCAGCCAGCGCCCTTTCGATACGCGTAGACGTGCGGCTCACCGGCTGTCATCTGATAGCTCCGGCAGTCGCCCGTCCGGGGGCTGCCCATCGACAGATCGCCATCGAGCTGCTGCACCGAGAAGGTAACCAGGCCGCTACCGGAGCCTACGAGCGTCACCGTTTCGCCGGGCCGACCCTCGTAGCCGAGGCTGGCCTGAGCCCCTATGACGTCGCCGCTGAAGTAGTCAGTCCCATCGGACGCCAGTGTCAGGCTGAAGCCGATGCCGCTTCCATCAAACTCCACTGGGTCGACGGCGACGCCGTCGACAAGCAGGAAGGCATCGATCGTCGCGACGTCGATTGGTGCCGCGAGTGCCAACTGGACCTTCCGTTGCCCGAACGCAGCAAGGCAAGGCTGCGGCGCGTCGCCAGAATCGAGTCGGTCGACCTGGAGCAAGTAGCCTTCGCGGGTCGGCCACAGGCTGAGTGAGGTCGGGTCATAGTCGCATCGCTCAGGCACGGGCCACACGACATCGAGGTTCGTGGAGGTCGGGTTCGTGCTCGTGACCTCGACGCCTGTCTGATAGGGCGGGTCGCCTCCGGCGCCCAGGCTTCTACATCCCGTGACGATGCCCGCGTGATCGGTGACGGACATGCCACTCGGTGTTGTCGGTGACCGGCCGGCAGGCAGGCGCACGATGTCCCGGCACTCGATCACGTCAGCAGGCGGGACCGGAGAGGGCTCGACTTGGGGAGTGGACGCGACGGGAGTCGCGATATCGGGCGGGATCGAACTCGGCGGTTCGGAGTAGAGCACGGCAACAACCTTCCACCCCCAGCATGGTG
>DATKBB010000056.1:0-4592 GCA_035514295.1 Candidatus Limnocylindria bacterium
CCGGGCAAGTCAGGCAAGGGACAGGAGACCGCCGGCGCCGGTAAGGGCAAGGGTGCCCAGGGCAAGGGTGCCGGCAAGGGCAAGGGCGGTCCTCCGCACGGACGCTGAGACCACCGCTCCACTCAGTACGTTCGAGGGCCCCGGGGCTGAGCACCCGGGCCCTTTCTCATGCCCGTGCACGAAAGAGCCGGGTGGCTGGAAACCAACCACCCGGCTGAAGCTCGCCGGCTCACCCAAGGAGGAAGGAGAGCCGACCCCGGCGGCGCGACCCACCCCTCGCGGACCGCCCGACGTGCACACTAGACCGATACAGACCCATCCGAAATGAGCAATCCTGCCCACTCGGCCTGCCCATTCGTCTCAGACGCGTCAGTCGCCCTGGACGACCTGAAGGCGCCGAAGTAAAGAAGGCCGGCCCGGGTGGTGGGTTACCCGGGCCGGCTTCGGGGGACGAGGCTCTGGATGGGGAGCCCGTCCGGGACGAAATTTGAGGTTAGGGGGCGGGGTTCAGCGCCACTCTCCGGCTCTCATCGAGAGGTCGCCGACGATCGAGCGCCAGTACATGCCCCGGATGCGCGGATTGGGATCCATGATCACCTTCGCCCAGGAAGGGCTGCGGGTGGCCACGAATGGACCGATTCGGTGTGAGCGCACCGCGTTGGGGGCGCTCCAGAAGATCTCGGTCATGGTGCGGTTCGTCTTGAAGAGGCCATTGAGCACGTAGTTGGCCTTGCCCAGGGTCTCGGCGAAGACGACTCTTGCGCCAGCGCGCAGGAAGCCCGCGCCGTAATTGTCGACGCGCTGCTTGGCCACCGAGCGGGTGGGTGCGGACCGGCCCCACTCGGGGTTGCCCGAGGCGTAGCACAGCTTCATCAGCAGGACCGCCGCGTTGGGTGCCAGCTGGATGCCGCTGCGCACGTGGGATTCGCCGTAGTAGGTGTGGTTGTGGTTGCCGGCACCGGCCCGGGAGTTCAGTCCCATGCCGTTCTTGGTGCGTGTCTGGAAGGGCTTATAGGGGCTCGGCCAGCCGTTGCCGTGGCCCAGATAGACGAACAGGTTTGCGCCGCGTGCCTTCGAGCGGACTGCGCCCCACGTCGCGTACGGGCTGTAGACCTTGACGACGTTGGCACCCAGGTTCCTGGCCTGCGCGGCCACTTCGTTGGCGGCGCGCTTGAAGGACGAGGTCAAGGAACCAGTCGGGCCGACCACGATCACGACCTTGGGTCGGGCTGCCTCGGCTACCTGCGGCTGCACGGCCAGGCCCCCCACGGCGAGGGCGGTAGCGAGCGCCAGCATGACGGTGATGTGGAATGCGCGGCCGGGGCGGCTTGCGGATCTGGGCTGCGACTCGGTCGACACGGGTGAGCTGTGCGACCTATGTGGCAATCGTCTTGCCTCCTCTCCACCGGACGCCACACGGCCACGTGGCGACGGAAGGACAGGCCTACGGCGACGGAATGCAGCGTGCTCGGCGCAACTGACCGGGAGCGCCTGGCAGTGACGGTGGGCCTGTGCTGGGGCACGGACCCAGAGTCGCGGGTTGTGACTGTTCGCGTCTCCTGCCGGCTGAGTGGTGGCCTGCGCTGGGGCGCCGGCCACCGGCTCGAAATAGACGTCGCCGTGGGCGGGGCTGCTGTTCTGTTGTCCTGTCTACCCGGCCGCCGTCACGGCGGCGGTCGGGCGGTTCTCAGCCGACCGGCGCAGTATGACAACGTACGGCAGCGTTGTGAAGTCCCATTGCACATCGAATTCGCGGAGAGTAGGGAAGCGCATGGAAAAACGTTCGATCCGCGTGCTGCTCGAGCCCGGCTTCGACCACGGCCGCACCGGCGCCTGGTTGGCCGACTGGCCGGGGGCGTTCTGTTGGGGCAACAGCCGGGCCGCTGCCCTGGACCGCGTACCCAGCGCCGCCAGCCGCTTCGTGCACTGGCTGGCCCGTCATGGTGAGACGGCCGACGGTCCGCCGCTGGGCGCCGATCCGGAGGTGGTCGAAGAGGTCGCTGCTTTCCGGCTGGATGACGGCTACGAGGTGAACGCGACCTTCACGGCGGATGAGCAGGCGGTCTCGGCCGACGAGATGGAGGCCGGTATCCGTCGCCTGGGCTACGCGCGGCGGGACCTGCTTAGACTGCTCGATCGGCTGACCAAGTTCGAGTCGGGCGGAGGACGCCTGGAGATCGAGCAGAGGTCGGCCGCTGCCCTGGCCTCCGGCGCGTCGGCGGGACGGCAGCGCGACGAGGTGCTGCGCCACGTTGCTGGGGCCGAGGCGTGGTTCGCGAGCCGGCTCGATGGATCGGTGCGCTACGAGGGTCCGCCGCGCGACGGTGAGCTTGGCTCGTACCTGGAGGCGACGCGTGCCTTCCTGCTCGACACCCTGCGCGCGACGTGGAGGAGCGATCCAGCCGCGAGCCGGGTCGACGGCAAAGGCGAGCGCTGGACGCTGGCCAAGTTGCTGCGCCGCGCGCCGTACCACTCGCTCGACCACCTCGAGGAGCTCGACCGGCGGCTGGCCCTGGCCGAAAATCGCGCCGGGCGGCTCGAGATCCGCCGCCGGACCGGGCCCGCTGCCGCCGAGGAGCTCGACGTCGCCCAGGTGCAGCGCCTCTTCGGCACGACCGGCTTCTCGCGCCGCGCGGCGGCCAGCGCGGAGCTGACCCGCCGCACGATCCAGGGCGCAACCGAGGTTGTCAGCGCGTGGGACGGGCAACGGCTGGTGGGTTTCGGGCGCGTGATTAGCGACGAGGCGACGAACGCTTACATCTCCACGGTCGTGGTCGCACCAGACTGGCAGGACCGGCGGGTGGGCCGCCGGATCATGGAGGCCTTGCTCGACGGGCGCGATGCGTTGAAGGTGACGCTCGACGCGCGCGACGGCGCGGTCTCCTTCTACGAACGGCTGGGCTTCGGACGCGACGAGAGCGTCATGGTCCGGCCTCGTATTCGCGATTGACCTGGGCCTCGCTAGGCGACCACAATCGCAGCGTGACCAACGAGCAGGTCGTGCGCCAGTACGCCGAGGCCATGATGCGGCACGATTTCGACACGCTCGCCCGTCTTCGCCATCCCGAGTGGACTGCAGTTTGGCCCCAGTCGGGCGAGGTGGTTCGCAGCTCGGCCATGGACCGCCAGATGATGGAGTCGTATCCCGGCGGCATGCCCAGCCTTGCGCAGCAGCGCCTGGTGGGCAGCGAGGATCGCTGGGCTCTCTCGCCGCTGGGCGGCGTCTACCGCGTGGCGGGCGAGGGTGAGAACTGGTGGGGCGAGTGGCGCATGACCTACCCGGAGGGCCGCACCTGGTTCACGCTGGTGCTGATCGAGCTGCGGGACGGTAAGGTCTACTGCGAAACGGTCTACTGGGCAGAGCCTTTCGAAGCGCCCGAGTGGAGGGCGCAGTTCGTCGAGCGGCTGGTGCCTGACCGCGAAGGGGCGTAACCTCGGACGGGACCGTCAGTCGTCCCCGCGCCAACCGTCGTAGGGCGAGTCGATGCCCAGTTGGATCAGCGCCTCACGGATCTCTTCCGACCGGGTCAGTGGCGCTGGTGGCTCTATCCGTTCCCAGGCGCAGCCGTGCCGGTGCGGACAGAAGCCCAGCGGAAGTGCTCGCCCGAGGGTCGCGCCGATCGCTACGAGCCGATCGATCCGCACGCCTCCACCATGGCCCGTCTCGAGCCTGGCGAGCATGCTCTGGGACACCCCTGCGTTGGCAGCCAGCGTTCGCTGACTGACGCCGGCGAAACCGCGCGCTCGTCTCACGTAGCGGCCGACCAGCTCGATTTCGCTGGGTGGTTTGGGCCGTGCTGGTCGCTGCAGCAGAGGCCAGAGCGGCGATTCGGGCGATAGGCCCGGCACGCTGGGCAGCTTGCTCAGGGCTGGCCCCGGGTCCGCTGCGGCCGCCTGGGCGTCCGTGGCGCCGTCGAGCCCGGGCTCTTCAGCGACCACCTCAAGCCTCTCTACTGTCTGGGCGATCCGGTCCGCGTCAATAGACATGTCTACATTGCAGCAGGACACGATCATCCACCACTCACCATGCACTCAACGACTGCTTACCCGGCAGGCGGTTGCCGCCGCGCCGTCGCCGAGCCCGGGCGGCGAGCGCGCCCCGCTCTCGGTGTTGGCAGCGGCTCTACGCGCTCAGGCCGGGTCCTGACCCGCCCACAACGGGTCATGAGTCAGCCAGCGTGGGCCAGGTCGGGCAGCCCTCTGAGGGGGTGGCTGGGCGCCGCGCGCTGTGCTTGCCCGGCCGTCTGACCCGCCCACGACGGGTCATGAGTCAGCCAGCGTGGGCCAGCTCGGGCAGCGCGCTGGGGGGTGGGGTAGCCGGCTGGGGGGTGGGGTGACTGGGCGCCGCGAACGGTTCACGGCGCGGGTGCGTTAGGCTGGCGGCGTGGCAGTAAGTAGCGCGTCGGCTGTCTCGAAAACGATCATCCGTTCTATACTCTCGGGGTGCCCAGCTCAACCATGACCCAGGAGACGCTCGTCGTTCGCGGCGCGCGTGAGCACAACCTCAAGGACATCACCGTCGAGCTGCCGCGTGACCGGTTGATCGTGATCACCGGGCTGTCGGGCAGCGGCAAGTCGAGCCTGGCCTTCGA
>DATKBB010000057.1:0-8266 GCA_035514295.1 Candidatus Limnocylindria bacterium
GATCGAGGTCGACGACGTAGCGGGCGCGGTCGCCGGTCAGCCCCAGGCCCCGCCGCTGTCCGATCGTGAAGTTCGCGATGCCGCCGTGCTCGCCCCGGACCGTCCCGTCGGTGTCGACAATGTTCCCGGGCCGGAACGTCGCCGGCTGCCGGCGGCGGAGGAAGCCCCGATAGTCGTCGTCGGGAATGAAGCAGATCTCCTGGCTCTCCGGCTTGTCGGCCGTGACGAGGCCGTGGCGGCGGGCGACCGCGCGAACCTCGGTCTTGGTCAGTGCGCCCAACGGGAACTCGACGTGCGCCAGCTGGTCCTGGCGCAGGCCGTAAAGGAAGTAGCTCTGGTCCTTGTCCGCGTCGTGCCCGGCCAGGAGGCGGTAGCGCCGGCCGCCGGCTGCGTCGGCGTCCTCAAGGGCGTCCACGCGGGCGTAGTGGCCGGTGGCTACGGCGTCGCACTCGTACAACCGCCGGGCGCGGCCCAGCAGCGCGCCGAACTTGACGAACGAGTTGCAGTCCACACAGGGACTGGGCGTCCGCCCGTCGAGGTAGGCCTCGAGGAAGGGCTGGAGCACGCCGGCCCCAAACTCGCGCTCGAGGTTGAGCACGTAGAAGGGGATGCCCAGCTGCCCGGCCACGCGGCGGGCGTCGTCGGCAGCATCGAGGGAGCAGCAGCTCTTCTTGAACTCGCTGTAGGTGTCGGCCACGTCGTGGAGGCGCATCCAGACGCCCACCGTCTCCACGCCGCGCTCCGCGAGCAACGCCGCGGCCACCGACGAATCCACCCCGCCGGACATGGCCACCAGCACGCGCGGCCGGCCCTGGGCGCTTCCGTTGCCCCGACTCACGCTCCCACCTGCTCGCCCAGGGGATCGGCCGCCACCGCCGCGCCCGCCTCGCGCATCCTTTCGATCGCCGCCGGGACGACGCTCGCCGCCCGCTCGATCTCGTCGGCCGTGTTCGTCCGGCCCAGGCTCAGGCGCAGCGCGCCGCGCGCCTCGTCTTCGGGATAGCCCATCGCCGTCAGCACATGCGAGGGCTCGTTCGAGCCGGTCGTGCAGGCCGAGCCGACCGAGCAGCAGATCCCCTCCAGATCGAGCATGAGGGCGAGCGCTTCGCCGTCCGTCTCGCGAGCGATGATCGACAGGTGCCCGGGCAGGCGCTTGCGCGGATGGCCGGTCAGCTCCACGTTGTGCACGGCCAGCACGGCCTCGCGCAACCGGTCGCGCAGGCGAGCGAGGTGGGTGACGGTCTCGGTGCGCTCGGCGCAGCACAGGTCGTAGGCGACGGCCATGCCCAGCGCGCCGGCCACGTTCTCCGTGCCGGCCCGCCGGTAACGCTCCTGCGCGCCGCCGTGCTGCTGCGGCAGGAGCACCGTCCGATGGCGGATGTAGAGCGCGCCGGCCCCCTTGGGACCCTCGAACTTGTGCGCTGCCAGCGAGAGCAGGTCGACGTCGAGCGTCTGCACGTCGAGCGGCATGTAGGGCGCCGCCTGGACAGCGTCGAGGTGGATGACGATGCCCTTGTGTGTCCGGACTCGGCGCACCAGCTCGCTGATCGGCTGGACCGTGCCCACCTCATTGTTGGCCAGCAACAGGCTGACCAGGATGGTCCGATCGTCGAGCGCGGCCTCCAGGTGCTCGGGGTCGAGCCGGCCGTAGCGGTCGACCGGCAGCTGCACGATCTCGAAGCCGAAGCGCTCCAGGTACTGCACGGCGTGCTGCACGGCATGGTGCTCGACCGAGCTGGTGACGATCTTGTTGCCCTGCGCCCGGCCGGCCCAGGCCGCGCCCTTCAGGGCGAGGTTGATCGCCTCCGTGCCGCCGCTCGTGAACACGATCTCGCGCGCCTCGGCGTTGAGCGCGGCGGCCAGCCGTTCACGGGCCTCGTCCAGCGCGGCGCGCGCTCGGCGGCCGGCACTGTGCGCCGACGATGGGTTGCCGTACCCGTCGGTGAGCAGCGGCAGCATCGCGTCGAGCGCCTCGCGACGCAGCGGCGTGGTCGCGGCGTGGTCGAAGTAGATGGGCATGGTGGGCCCGATTGTACGCGCAGCCTCCCGCCCCGACGACCGCCGACGGCCAGGGCCGTCCCGGCCCGAAATCAGGCCTCGGCGGCCCGCTCGGCGCGCCGTCGCTCGTCGAAGGCCCGACCGGCCTCGCGCCGCCGGTCGTGCTGGCTGAGCAGCCGCTTGCGCAACCGCAGGCTGAGCGGCGTGACCTCGACCAGCTCGTCCTCGGCGATGAACTCGATGGCCGTCTCGAGGGTCAGCGGCGGCGGCGGCACGAGCCGCAGCGCCTCGTCGTGCGAGTGCGTTCGGATGTTGGTCAGCTTCTTCTCTTTGGTGGCATTGACGTCCATGTCCGTCGCGCGCGTGTTCTCGCCCACGATCATCCCCTCGTAGACTTCCGCGCCCGTACCAATGAACAGCGTCGAGCGCTCCTGCAGGTTGAACAGCGCGTAGGCGTTCGACTCGCCGGCGCGGTCGCTGACCAGCACTCCCGTCGTGCGGTGCGCAACCTCGCCCGCCCAGGGACCGTAGCCGGCGCCGATCTGGTGGAGAAGGGCCGTGCCGCGGGTTTCGGTCAGCAGCTGGCCGCGGTAGCCCACCAGCCCGCGGGTGGGGATGAGGAACTCCATCCGGGCTCGGCCGTCCGCGTCGGTCGACATCAACTCCAGGCGTGCCTTGCGAGCGGCCAGCGACTGGGTCACCGAGCCGATGAACTCGGGCGGGATGTCGACGGTGATCCGCTCGTAGGGCTCGTGCACCTCGCCATCGACCTCACGCAGCAGGACCTCGGGACGCGACACCTGCAGCTCGAAGCCCTCGCGCCGCATCTGCTCGATCAGCACGGCCAGCTGCAGCTCGCCGCGGCCGCGCACCTCGAAAATCTCCGGCGAGGCCGTGGGCAGGACCTCGATGGAGACGTTGCCCAGCACTTCCCGGTCGAGCCGGTCCTTCAGCTGGCGGCTGGTCACGAAGCGCCCTTCCCGCCCGGCCAGCGGCGAGGTGTTGACGCCGAAGGTCATGCGCAGGGTGGGCTCGTCCAAGTCCAGGCGGGGCAGAGGGCGCGGGTCGGCCGGGTCCGTGATGGTGTCGCCGATAGTCACCTCGGGCAGGCCGGCGACGGCCACGATCTCGCCCGGGCCGGCATCGGCGATGTCGACGCGCTCGATGCCCTGCGCCGTGGTCAGGCTGGTGACAGTGCCGCTGAGCGTGGCCGTGCGGCCGGGCTCCACGGTGCCGTCGGCCGAGTCCGGCTCGTCGCGCACGACGACGATGCGCTGGCCCATGCGCAGGCTGCCGTTCCAGATCCGTCCGACCGCCATCCGGCCGACGTAGTCGTTGGCCGACAGGTTGGTGACCAGCAACTGAAGCGGGTGCTCGGCCTGGTAGGAGGGCGCAGGCGTGATCTGGACCAGGGCATCAAAAAGCGGGCGCAGGTCCGTGCCCGGGCTGGCCAGGTCGGTGCTGGCCGTGCCGGCGCGGGCGTTCGTGTACAGCACCGGGAAGTCGAGCTGGTCGGCCGAAGCGTCGAGATCTATGAACAGGTCGTAGATCGCGTCCAGCACCTCGGCCGGACGGGCGTCCGAGCGATCGATCTTGTTGACTGCCACGACCACCGGCAGGCCGCGCGCGAGTGCCTTGGAGAGCACGTAGCGCGTCTGGGGCAGCGGCCCCTCGGCGGCGTCGACGAGGAGCAGGATGGCGTCGACCATCAGCAGCGTCCGCTCCACCTCGCCGCCAAAGTCGGCGTGACCGGGGGTGTCGACGATGTTCAGCCGCCGCCCGCCGTACTCCACGGTCGTCTGCTTGGCCAGGATGGTGATGCCCTTCTCGCGCTCGAGGTCCCCCGAGTCGAGCACGCGGTCGACCACCTGCTGGTGAGCCTTGAACACGCCCGATTGGCGAAGCATCGCGTCGACGAGCGTCGTCTTGCCGTGGTCCACGTGAGCCACGATGGCCAGGTTGCGCAGGTCGTCGCGCACGGCGAAGGTGGGGGGCGCGCCGGCGGCGCGAGGAGTGTTCATGGGGCGCCAGATTGTCGCACGCTCGGCCCGGTTACGATGGCGGCATGACCGTTGCCGCCGTGCTCCTGTTCCCCGACGTCGAACGGGCCCTGGCCGACACTGCCGGTCGGCCGGCGGTCAGGCGGATGGTGGAAAGCGCCTGGGCGGGGGGCGCAACGCCCATCGTCGTCGTGGCTGCGGATGAGGGCGGGCGGGTGGCGTCGGCGCTGGCCGG
Organism: Candidatus Limnocylindria bacterium; assembly: GCA_035514295.1. Classification (GTDB taxonomy): domain Bacteria; phylum Chloroflexota; class Limnocylindria; order Limnocylindrales; family CSP1-4; genus JALYGJ01. The sequence goes on from DATKBB010000057.1 coordinate 4,234, forward strand.
CTCGCCGGCCGTACTGGCCGAGCCGGCACCGGCGGCAGGGGCAGCGGTCCAGGCGCTGCGCGGACTGCGCCTGGCGAGTGAGCGAGTGACCGAGACGGAGGCTGTCCTGCTCTGGCCGGGACGGATGGTGTGGGTCGACGCGGAAACCATGACCAGCCTGATCGAGGCGCACGGCGCCGACCGTGCGGCGGTCCTCCGCCCGGTCTACGAAGGCGAGGTCGGCTGGCCGGCGCTGCTACCCGTCATCAGTGTGGCGCAGCTGGGCGAGCCTCATCCGGGGAGGTCACTGGACGAGCTGCTGGCGGCCCTGTTGCACGGCAGCGCCCGGCTGCGTACCGTCGAGACCGGCGATCCCGGGACCGTGCTGGACCTCAACACGCCCATCGATGCTCTGCCGCCCTACGCCGGCCCACCCGCACCCGTCGCCGGCCCCGCTCCCGAGTGGGGCGCGGCCGCGGCCGAGGGATCGGACGAAAGCCCTCTTGCCGGACCAGCCCTCGCCCCCTACGGCCAGGCCACCCAGGAGGAGTAGCGCGACCGGTTCCATTGCCGGCTGTGGTTGCTTCGTCCTTCCACCAGTTGCCCGGTACCGGAACTAACGGCAACTTTCGGCCGCGGATCCGGGTCTAGATGCCAAGGAGTTGCCAGGTAGCGGTCCCGCCGGTCATATAGACGCCCCGATTCTTCCCACGTTGGCCGCTAGCTTCGATGGCGGACAACCGCAGGGCTCGGGCCGGCCCCTGTTCGAATCGGATGCCGTAGGCACTAAAGCGAGGTCACCCGACTGCGATGGCCTCAAGGTGTGCACCGGTTGGACCTAACGGCCAATGCGTGGCCGATTGTGCCGTCACACGCACGCGTCGGCCGACCATTGAGGCCGCCGCTTGGCTGCTTGTCGCACGACGCCGCACATCCGGCCAATGTGTGGCCTTTAGGTGCACCAGGCGCACACTCGGCGGAGAAGGCGGCGTTTCATCACCTGATTGAATGTGCAGGTAAGGCGGGGATAAGTGCACGGTGAGTCCACGCCGTCATCCTTGGATGCCGACCATGGGATGTCTGTCACTCCACCGTTGACGGTCGGTCTTTTGTCCGACACAATGGGGTCGATGGATTGGAGATCGAGTTCCGCCCCTCGGCCTTTCGGCACAGGATCAGCCAGGCCCGGGCGCGCTACGTCATCGAGCACTGCCCCATGCCCCTGTACGAGCCGCCGGTTTCCGAGCGAGCCGATCTGGTCCTCTTCCTGGGCCTCGATCCGAACGGCGTCCCGCTCGAAGTCGTTGCCGTTGAGCTGACGGACCGCGGACTGCTCGCCATTCACGCCATGAAGATGAGGACCAGGTACCGGGAAGCACTGGAGATGGTGATGGGATGGCCAAGAAAGTCGTAACCAAGAGCGGACGGCGGCTCACCGAGGACGAGCTGCACAGGCTGGCGAGGCGGGCCGAGGCGGGCTTCGAAATACGGGACTGGTCGCCGCGACCAGGGCGCCCACCGCTTGATGCCGGCACGGACGGGCACGCGCCGCGAATTGCCGTGCGTGTCCCAGGGGCACTGCACAAACGCGTGCTGTTGCTAGCATCGAAAGAGGGGCGAACTGTCAGCGATGTCGTGCGCGTCCTGCTCGAGGGCTACGCGCGGGCTGGAGGCTCACGGGCGCCACGCGAGTGACGAACCCGTGCCAACCGCCGATCGGCGGCTCATCTAGTCTGCGGCCCTGACCGGTGGCGCCTACATCGTCCGACTGGACCCCGATCGCCAGGCCGAGCTTCGCGAGGCGTGTCGCCGCCTCCTGCCCGAGGCGCCATTCACGCTCAGCGCGCGCGGGCATGGGCGTCCCGCGGGAGAGTAGCTACCGATCAGCGATAGAGGCCGCCGTGCCACTGCCACGCCTTGCCTTCGGTGGCGAGGAACTCTGCGCGCTCCCGCGGACCTTTGACGACGTACTCCTGCCAGCTCGCGATCCGACCGTCGCGCAGCTCCAGGACGGCGACCCCGTGGTCTATCACCGGCCGGCCGTCGTCGCCGAAGCTGAACTCGGCCGCGCCCGACTGGCTGACGTCGTCGAACCACACGCCATGCCACGTCATCCGCGTGCCGCGTTCCACCGCCGCGAAGTACGGCCGCAGATCGGCGTGGCCCACGAATAGCTGTCGGTCGGGCGGCTCCATGTACACGGCGTCGGGCGCGAAGCTGGCCAGCGCGCGATCTACATCGCCCAGTAGCCAGCCCTCGGCAACCTCAACGAGCAGCCGCTTGAAGCCCGCCAGGTCGACGCGCGCCTCCGCCACGGCGCGCTCAACCTGCCTTGGGCCGCGGCTTCAGCGCCAGCCCAAGCTCGTCGAGCTGTGCCGGATCGACCGGCGATGGGGCGCCGAGCATCAGGTCCGAGCCGGCACCGGTCTTGGGGAAGGCCATCACCTCGCGGATGTTGTCCTGGTGGAGCAGCCGCGCTGCCCAGCGGTCGATGCCCAGCGCGATGCCGCCGTGTGGCGGCGCGCCGTACTCGAAGGCGTCGAGCAGCGCGCCGAACTTGTCGCGCATGCCCTCGACGCTGTGGCCCATCAACGCGAACGAGCGTTCCAGCAGTTCGCGGCGGTGGATGCGGATCGAGCCGCCGCCAAGCTCCCAGCCATTCAGCGCGATGTCGTGCTGGAGCGCCCGCGCCCGGCCGGCCGGGTCCTCCTCCGCCGCGACCGCCGTATCGCCTGATGCCGTCACCAGCAGCTGCTCGTCCTCGGGCATGACGCCGCTGAAGGGGTTGTGGGTAGCGTCCCAGCGGCGGTTGTCGAGGTCCCACTTGTACATCGGGAACTGGTAGACCCACACGTACGACAGCTCGGCCGGATCCTGGATCAGCCCGAGCCGGTCGGCCAGCTCGACGCGCAGATCACCGAGCGCCTCCTGCGCGACGATGTCGCGGTCGGCGACGACGAGCACGAGGTCACCGACTTTCCCGCCAGCGGCTTCGATGAGCGCCTGCGCCCGATCCTGGCCCAGCGCGTTGAGCACCGGCGAATGGAGGCCGTCGGCGCGAACAGCGATGTGTACCAGGCCCTTGGCGCCGGCGCGCTTGGTCCGCTCGACCAGCTCGTCGAGCTGCGAGCGCGACGCGTCGGCCATGCCCGGCGCGGCGAGCGCCACGACCCGGCCGCCGGCGGCGAGCACCGCATCGAAGACGCGAAAGCCGCTGCCCTCCACCACCGCGGCGACGTCGGCCAGCTCCATCGCGAAGCGTACGTCGGGCTTGTCGGAGCCGTAGCGGTCGATCGCCTGGCGGTAGGTGAAGCGCGGGAACGGCACCTCGCGGATGGGCCGCTCGGGGACCACCGAGCGCGACACCTCGATGACCATCGTCTCGACGAAGCGCATCACCTCGTCCTGCGTGACGAAGCTCATCTCGATGTCGAGCTGGGTGAACTCGGGGCCGCGATCGGCGCGCATGTCCTCGTCGCGCATGCAGTGGGCGATCTGGAAGTAGCGGTCGAAGCCGGCCACCATCAGCAACTGCTTGAGCTGCTGCGGGCTCTGGGGCAGCGCGTAGACGTTTCCCGGCTGGATGCGCGAGGGAACGATGAAGTCGCGCGCACCCTCGGGCGTCGACTTGATCAGGATCGGCGTCTCCACCTCGACGAAGCCGTGGGCATGGTGGACGTCGGAGATCGCGCGCAGGAGCCGAGAGCGCGCGACCAGTCGCGCGTTGAGCGCCTCGCGGCGCAGGTCCAGGTAGCGGTGCTTCAGGCGCAGCGCCTCGTCGATCTGGGCGTCCGGCTCGTTGATGGGGAAGGGCGGAGTGCGCGCGGCGGAGAGCACCTCCAAACCGGTCGGTCGGACCTCGATCTCGCCCGTGGCCAAACGCGCGTTCTCCGTGCCGGCGAGGCGCTGCGTGACGCTGCCTTCGACACGCACCACGAACTCGTTGCGCACGTCTGCCGCCGCGGCGTGGGCCGCCGGCGCCTCGGCCTCGTCGATGACCACCTGGGTGATGCCGTGACGGTCGCGCAGGTCGAGAAATATCAGGCTGCCCATG
>DATKBB010000058.1:0-14425 GCA_035514295.1 Candidatus Limnocylindria bacterium
AGCCGAAGAGGGCGGCATCCACCGGCGTGACCCCCGCCAGACCGCCCATCCTGGCGATCGTCCGGTCGTGGGTCCTCTCGTAGATCACGCCCACGAGCAGGAAGAGAGCGCCGGTGATGATGCCGTGGGCCACCATCTGGAAGACGGCTCCGTGCAGGCCCTGTTCCTGGAAGATGAAGATGCCCAGGGTCACGAAGCCCATGTGGCTGACCGACGAGTAGGCCACCAGCTTCTTGAGGTCGGGCTGGACCAGGGCGACGATCGCGCCGTAGACCACGGCGATGAGGCTGAGCACGATGATCAACGGCGCCCACGTCTGGGCCGCGTCGGGGAACAGCGGCACGTTGAAGCGAATCAGCCCGTAGCCGCCCAACTTGAGCAGCACGCCGGCCAGGATGACCGAGCCGGCGGTGGGCGCCTCGACGTGCGCGTCGGGCAGCCAGGTGTGGAAGGGGAACATGGGCACCTTGATGGCGAAGGCCAGGAAGAACGCGCCGAAGGCGAAGAACTGCAGCGTCGGGTCGAAGCCAAAGTCACGCAGCACCTCGTAGTCGAAGGCCCCGGCCCAGCTTCCCGTGGCGGCCTGGTAAGTGAAGGCCAGGCCCAGGATCGCGACCAGCATGAGCAGCGAGCCGACCAGCGTGTAGAGGACGAACTTGATCGTGGCGTAGATGCGGTTGGCGCCGCCCCAGATGCCGATGATCAGGTACATCGGCACGAGTACGATCTCCCAGAATATGTAGAAGAGGAAGAGATCGAGGGCGAGGAAGACGCCGATCATGCCGACTTCGAGAATCAGGAAGGAGATCATGTACTCCTTCACGCGCGTGACGATGGGCTGCCAGCTGGCCAGGATGCTGACCCAGGTGAGGGTGGTGGTCAGCACCACCAGGGCAAGCGAGATGCCGTCCAGGCCGAGCTTGTACTGGATGCCGAAGGCAGCGATCCAGTCGAGCTCCTCGCGGTGCTGGAAGCCTTCCGCGCCGGCCTGGAAGCCAACCAGCAGCAGCAGCGAGACGGCGAAGGTGGCCAGCGCGGTGGCCAGCGCGGTGGCCCGCACGAGCCTGAGGTTCTCGCGCGGCAGGAAGGCGATCACCAGCGCGCCGACGAGCGGCAGGAAGGTGACGATCGTGAGCAGCGGCAGGCCTTCGAACATCAGCGGGCCACCACGAACAGGTAGGCTGCGGCCATGACCAGCAGGCCCAGGGCGATGCCCAGGGCGTAGTTCTGCACCCGGCCGGTCTGGATGGTACGGATGCCCCGGCCGGTGCCCTGCGTCAGCGAGGCGATGCCGTTGACTGCGCCGTCGACCACGCGCACGTCGAACCACCACATGGCTCGCGCGACCAGCCCGCCGAAGCGCACGAAGATCAGGTCGTTCAGCTCATCGAAGTACCACTTGTTGTAGGAGGCGCGGTAGAGCGGACGGAGCCGGTCGGTCAGCCGCTCTATGACCTCGCTGCGCTGCGGCCGGCGAAGGAAGCCGAAGAGCCAGATGCCGGCAGCCACGCCGATGGCCCCGGCCGTCGCGCCGATGAGCAGCAGCACGCCGTCTATGCCGAACAGCGCGAACTCATGGTGCTCGTGGCCCAGCACCACTTCAGTGGTGGTGAGGAAGACCGGGTCCAGCCAGTGGTGCAGCACGCCGTCGGCCGGCGGGAAGCCCACGGCCAGGCCCAGCAGCGCCGACGCAATGGCCAGCAGGATGAGCGGCACGGTCATGCTGCGCGGGGACTCGTGGATCCTGGGCTCAACCTTTGGATCGACGTTGGACTTGCCGTAGAACGTCTTGCCCATCAGCCGGAACATGTAGAAGCCGGTCATCACGGCCACCACGACGCCGATGGCCCAGACCCAGTAGAAGCCGAACAGGAAGCTCTCGGCCAGGATCTCGTCCTTCGACCAGAAGCCGGCTAACGGCGGTATGCCGGCGATGGCGATCGAGCCGATGAGCATCGTCCAGTGCGTGATCGGGATCCTGCGCCACAGGCCGCCCATCCTGTTCATGTCCTGCTCCTCGTGGACGGCGTGGATGACCGAGCCGGAGCCCAGGAAGAGCAGGCCCTTGAAGAAGCCGTGGGTCAGCAGGTGGAAGATGGCCGCCGTGAAGGCGCCAACCCCCAGCGCGGCGAACATGTAGCCCAGCTGGGAGAGCGTCGAGTAGGCCAGCACACGCTTGATGTCGCGCTGGGTCAGGGCGATGGAGGCGGCCAGGATCGCCGTGAATATGCCGATCGCCGCGATGACGACCATCGCCTCAGGCGCCTGGGCGAAGATGGGGTTGGCTCGGGCCACGAAATAGACGCCGGCGTTGACCATCGTGGCGGCATGGATCAGCGCGCTGACGGGCGTGGGGCCCTCCATCGCGTCGGGCAGCCAGACATGCAGCGGGAACTGCGCGCTCTTGCCCATCGCGCCCAGGAACAGCAGCAGCGCGATGCCGATGACCATCCACTGCTCCAGGCCATCCACGCCGCCGCCGGGCGCGAAGAACTCGAAGACGTCGGCGAAGTTCAGCGTGCCGACGGTCGTCCAGATGGCCATGATGCCCAGCGCAAAGCCGAAGTCGCCCACGCGGTTGACCAGGAAGGCCTTCTTGGCCGCCAGCGCCGCCGTGCGCCGGCGATACCAGAAGCCGATCAGCAGGTAGCTCGACAGGCCCACCAGCTCCCAGGCCGCGAAGAGCAGCAGGAAGTTGTCGGCCAGCACCAGCAGCAACATGCTGAACATGAACAGGTTCAGGTAGGCGAAGAAGCGCCAGCGGCCGGGGTCGTGGGCCATGTAGCCGACCGAGTAGACGTGCACGAGCATGCCCACCGTGGTGACCACGATCAGCAGCACCGCCGTCAGGTTGTCGACGAGGAAGTTGACCGGCACCTGGAAGTCGCCGGCGGGGATCCAGGTGTAGAGGGTGAACCGCAGGCCGGTCTGGCCGTAGGCGCCCACCAGCAGCGTTTGGTAGACGATGTACATGGCTATCAGCCAGGTCAACACGATGGCCGGCACGGCGATGATCCAGGCCCGCGTGTACAGGCGTCGCCCGATGAGGGCCGTCAGCGCGAAGCCGGCGAGGGGCAGCGCCAGCAGCAGGGTGACCAGCAGCGGGTCGATTGCGCCGGCCGGCAGGGCAGGGCCCGGCACGGGCTCGGTCACGGCAAGGATGGGCGGCATCTTTCCGCTACTCGCGCATGCTGGCGTACTCGTCGACCAGCGGGGTTCGACGGTTGCGGTAGATGGCGATGACGATGGCCAGGCCAACGGTCGCCTCGGCCGCCGCGACGGCCATCACCAGCAGCGCGATCAGCGACGCGTGGCCCTGTAGCTGCGGCGTGAAGGCGCCAAAGGCGATCACCGCCAGGTTGACGGCGTTGAGCATCAGCTCGATCGACATGAGCATGGCGATGGCGTTGCGCCGAGCCAGGAAACCGAACGTGCCGATGCAGAAGAGCAGCGCCGACAGGATCAGGTAGGCATCGAGCGATTGGCTCATGAACGCTCGGTTTCCGGGGGGCGTCGCAGGCGGTCGAGCTCCGGCCGGCTGCGCTCGCCGGGATCTGGCGCGTCCTCGCGCTTGGCCAGGAAGACGCCGCCCACCACCGCCGCCGTCAGCATCACGGCGATCACCTGCAGGGCAAGCACGTAGAGCGAATCAGCGAAGAGCAGCATGGCGATGTCCGTCGTGGAGGACCACAGCCGCTCGCCCACGCGCAAGGGCCAGACCGTGTTGATGATGGCCGTCAGCAGCAGGAAGGCCAGCCCGAAGGCCGCCAGCGCGCCGGCCCAGGACTGGCGGTGGAAGACCAGTTCGGCCGGGCCGGCCTTGGTCTGCGTGAGCATGATCGCGAAGAGGATCAGCACGCTGATCGCGCCGATGTAGATCAGGACCTGCGCGGCGGCCACCACGACTGCCCCGGCCAGCACGTAGATGCCGGCCAGGGCGGCGAAGGCAAGGATCATCGAGAGCCCCGAGCGCACGATGTCGCGCCCGATGACGACGAACACTGCGGCGGCCAGCATGATTCCCGCCAGCAGGAGGAAGAGCAGGTCGTCCCACGCCCAGCCGAAGATGGGGATCGTCGGCGGAAAGGCCATCAGCGGCCGTGCTGCGAGCCGCCGGTGTCCGCGTGACCGCCCGGCTGACCAACCAAACCATGTCCGTTGCCAGCGGCATGTCCGTTGCCCGCGGCATGGCCGTTGCCCGCCACGCCGGGGGGCAGCATGGGCAGCAGTCGGCCGGCGTCCAGCAGCCGGCCCTGAGCCTGGGCCCGCTCGAGCCAATCGCGCTCCTTGCGCACGAAGGTCACCTCGGTGTCGCGGTCGATGGCGCTGTAGGCGAGCAGGTCGATCATCGGCTCGGCCCGACTCTCGTGGCTGAGCTCGAAGTCCGGGCCGCAGCGCAGCGCGTCGTATGGACACGCGTCCACACAGATGCCGCACAGGATGCAGCGGCTCTCGTCCACGTCGTACTTCTCCAGCACGCGCGGCTTGGGCATCAGCGCCCCGGTGGGGCAGGTCTCCGCGCAGCGCCCACATGAGACGCACGGTGTCGTGTTGAGGCTCATGTCGAGCGGCGTGGTGACCAGCGTGTCGAAGCCCGTGCGCATGAAGTCGTAGCAGGCCGCGCCGACGATCTCCTTGCACACGTTGGCGCAGCGGCCGCAGTCGATGCAGCGCGACGGCTCGCGCAGGATGAAGGCGTGGCTGTCGTCGCGGATGTAGTCATGGTTGGTGCCCGTGAAGCGGTTCTCCGTCACGCTGCGGTAGGAGTAGGCCCCGCCCGACTGTGGCTCGAGGGTCTTGAGGGTCGTGCCGTACTCGATGCCCTGCCGGCGCAGGTCGCAGTAGCCGATGGCCTCGCAGGTGCACTGCAGGCAGCGCTTGGATTCGGCCATCGCCTCGGTTTGCGTGTAGGGGATCTCGTACTCGACATAGCTGCGGTTGCGCAGCTCGGGTTCCATCGACTTCAGCCGGTAGCGCGGCTCCTTCACCTCACCGGTGTAGGGCACGATGCTGAGGAACTCGGGCTGCGGCTCGGCCAGCTCCTGGCGGGTGCGGATGGCGTCGAGGTCCTGGCCCTTCAGGTAAGCGTCGATGGCGTAGGCCGCCCGCCGGCCTTCGGCCACGGCCTGCACGACGGTGGCCGAGCCGACGCGCACGTCGCCCGTGCCGAAGACGCCCGGGCGGGCGGTGCTGAAGGTCACCGCATCGGCGGCCAGGCGCTTGTTCTTGGTGGCGGCCACGCCTGTCGCGCCGCGCTCCAGCCAATCCAGTTGCGGGCCCTGGCCGATGGCCAGCAGCAGGCGGTCGCACTCGATCACGAACTCCGTGCCGGGCATGGCTTGCGGGCGGCGGCGGCCGGACTCGTCCGGCTCGCCCAGCGCCATGCGCTGGAACTCCACGCCCGTCACGCGGTTGTCGTTGTCGGTCAGCACCCGTGTGGGGGCGGCCTGGAAGATTGCCCGCGCGCCCTCCTCGAGCATCTCGTGGACCTCGTTGACGGCGGGCATGTCCTTCATGTCGCGCCGGTAGACGAGGGTGACCTCGGCCGCGCCCTGGCGGACGGAAGTGCGCGAGCAGTCCATCGAGGTGAAGCCGCCGCCGATGACCACCACTCGCTTGCCGGCATGCTCCGGGTAGGGCAGCCCCAGCGTCGCCAGGCGCAGGTACTCCAGCCCGTCGATGACGCCCTCCGCGTCCTCGCCGGGAACGCCCAGCTTGTTGGTGTCGTAGCAGCCGATGGCGATGCAGACGGCGTCGAAGCCCTGGTTCTGCAGATCGTCGACGGTAAAGTCGCGGCCGAGCGCGGCATTGGTCACCACCTTGCCGCCCAGTTGCCAGACGGCTTCGTACTCGCCCTCCAGGATCTCGACCTTGGGCAGGCGGTACTGCGGGATGCCGTAGCGCAGCATGCCGCCCGGTGCAGGGTCGCGCTCGAAGACGGTCACGTCGTGACCGGCGATCAGCAGGTAGTAGGCGGCGGCCATGCCGGCCGGCCCCGAGCCCACCACGGCTACGCGCCTGCCCGAGGCCGGCTGGACCTCGAAGGGCACGGGCGCCGAGGCTCCCTCCGCCTGTGCCTTGAGCACCTGGTCGCCGGCATAGCGGTGGCTGTCGCGGATGGCGATGGCCTCCTCCACCTCGTCGCGCCGGCAGTGCTCCTCGCAGGGCGCCGGGCAAACGCGGCCGAGGATGCTGGGGAAGGGGATCGTGCGCTTGAAGATGCGCGCCGACTCGGCCCAGTTGCCCTCCGTGTTGGCCTTCAGGAAACCGGGGATGTCGATGTGGCTGGGGCACTTGTTCTGGCAGGGCGGCAGGCAGTAGGCGTTGTGGTCGGAGAAGATGAGCTCGAGGTTCGTCTTGCGCACCTGGCGCAGGCGGGGCGTCTGGGTCTGCACGACCATGTCCGGCTCGGCTGCCCGCGAGCAGCTGATCGGCGGGTGGTCCTCGCCCTCCACCTCCACGACGCACATCCGGCAGGCGCCAAAACCGGGCAGCTTGGGCTCGTAGCAGAGCGTGGGCACGTCGATGCCGTTGTCGCGGCAGACGTCGAGGATGGTCTGACCGGCGCGGGCGGTGAACTGCCGCCCGTCGATCTCGACCGTGAAGGCAGGCGAGGTCAGCCGGCGCTGAGGAGCCTGCGTCTCGAGCAGGCGCTCGGCCACGGCGTCGGGCGCGTCGTCGGCGATGATGGGCAGGGTGTCGGTCATGCGCTCAGTCCTTGGGTCGCATGGCTTTGCAGTCGAAGGGGCGTGCACACGCCGGCTGGGCAGGAGCCGCGCAGGAAGTGCTCGTCGAACTCCTCCCGAAAGTATCGCATCACGCTCAGCATCGGGTTCGGGGCACAGTACTCGAGGCCGCACAGCGCCCCGTCGCGCACGTCGGCGGACAGGTCCTCCAACAGTTGCGGGTCCGTGGGGCGGGCCAGTCCGCGCGTGGCGCGCTGGCCGATCTCGTACAGCCGCCTCACGCCGATGCGGCAGGGGATGGTCTTGCCGCACGACTCGTCGGAGAGGTAGCGCTCGAGTAGCGTGGCCATGTCGACCAGGCAGGCAGCCTCATCGGCAACGACCAGCGTGCCCGAGCCCCAGATCGCGCCGCGCGCTTCGAGGGCCTCCGGCGCCAGCGGTGTCGAGGCCAGCTCGCCCAGCGGCAGGAAGCCGCCGGCCGGCCCTCCGACCAGCACCGCCTTCAACTGGCTTCCCGCGCGCGGCCCGCCGGCCAGCCGGTCGATCAGCCGGCGCAGCGGTATGCCCGTGGGCACCTCGGCGATGCCCGGCTGGCGGACGGCGCCGCTGATCTGGACGAGCGTCGTGCCCGGATTCGCCTCGTCGCCCACGGCCCTGAACGCCTGCGCCCCGTGGGCCGCGATCCAGGGCACGGCGGCCAGCGTCTCGACGTTGTTGACCACCGTCGGACGGCCCCAGAGTCCGCGCCGGCTGGGGTGAGGCGGGCGCTGCTCGGGTTGGGCACGCTTGTTCTCGATGGCGCGCAGCAGGACGGTCTCCTCGCCGACCACGAAGCCGCCCGGTACGGGCAGCGCCTCGACGTGCAGGTCGAAGCCGGTGCCCAGCGCGTCGGCGCCCAGGTAACCCGCTTCCTCAGCCTGGCGCGCCGCGGCCTGCAGGCGGCGCAGGGCCAGGCTGAAGGTGGCTCGGACGCAGACGAAGGCGCGCGTGGCACCCACCGCGTAGGCCGCCAGGGCGACGCCCTCCAGGACGGCGTGCGGGTCGCGCTCCATCAGCGTCCGGTCCAGTTGCGCGCCGGGATCCGCCTCGAAACCGTTGGCCACCACGTAGCGCGCATCGCTGCGCTCGGCCGCGCACGCCCGCCACTTGGCGCCCGTGGGATAGCCCGCGCCGCCACGCCCGCGCAGTCCCGCCTCCGAGACGAGGCGGATGACCGCCTGCGGGCTCAGCGAAGTGGCGGTCCGCTTCCAGGCGCTCCACGCGCCGGCCTGTTCCGCACCGGCCAGCGGCCCGTCCGGGTCGTAGGCCTCGACGCGCCCCAGCAGGATCGCGGGTACGTCCTTGGCCTTCGGCAGGATCTGCACGGCTAGGCTCTCCCTGCCGTCGTGCCGGCGCGCAGTCGCGCGGCCAGCTCGCCGGCTTGCTCGGGCGTGATGCCGGCCTGCGGCTCGCCGTCGACGGTGACCAGCGGTTCGGCGCTGCTCGTGCCGCCGCAGTCGGTGCCCACCAGTCGCACGCGACCGTCCGGGCTGACGCCGCCCACGTCGGTCGCGAGCGCCGCCACGAGCGCGTCGCGCACGCGCCCGGCGCCCAGCAGCAGGCAGTTGGAACAGCGGCAGATGCCTATCTCGGCCGCCCGCGGGCCCTCGAAGACGAGATGCGGGTAGCTGGTGGCGATGCCGTAGATCTCGCTGTACCAGGCACCCGTCGAATGGCTGACGTGCTGCAGCGCGGCGACCGGCAGGTGGCCGTAGTGAGCCTGCGTACGCTCGAGAATGGGCAGCAGCCGGCGCGGGTCGTAGTCCTCCTCGCGCAGGATGTCCTCCAGCGGCCCCAGATCGATGGGCAGCCAGGGCTGGAAGGCCCTGTCGGGCACCGGCCGGCCGGAACGGCGCAACGCCGATTCCTCACGCCGCTCGGCGTACTGCTCGGGCGGTCCCCAATGCACGTGCATGCGGTTCTTGGTGTCGACCCCGCCCATGTCGATGATCTCGATCGGGCAGGCCTGCGCGCACTGGAAGCACGTCTCGCACTTGAGGTTGCCCAGCTCGTCGTAGAGCAGGATCAGCCGCCCACGATGGTGGACAGAGATCTCCTGCACAACCTCGGGGTACTGCACCGTGACCTTGCGCTGGAAGAAGCGGCGCAGGCCAAAGAGCATGCCCATGGCGATGCCCCAGCCGGGCACGCGGTTGAGCGCGCTCATGGCTTCGACCGCTGCGTCATCGGCTCAGCTCCTGGATGAGCAGGATGGCGCCAGCGGTGATGAAGATGTTCAGCAGGGCGATCTCGACCAGCCACTTCCAGGCCCAGCCCATCAGCTGGTCGATGCGCACCCGGGGGAGGACGCCGCGCATGGTCACGAAGATGAACACGAAGGTGAACGTCTTGGCCAGGAACCAGAACAGGCCGACCACCACCTCGAAGCTGAGGAAGAGCCAGATCCCCACGGCGCCGGCGGCGATGACGTTGAACAGCACGAAGGCGACCACCAGCGACTTCAGGAACGACCAGCCGCTGTTGAGCATCCAGATCGGCAAGGCGATGAGCAGGGTGAGCAGCGGCGGCAGGATGAGCACGGCCAGCAACAGCCCGAAGCCCATGCCCGCCAGGTCGAGGGCCGGGTTGATGGCGATGCCGAAGAAGTCGAGGATTGGCTGCGGGTCGAGCGGCGCGTTCCAGCCGCCCATGAACAGGACCACGGTCAGCGCCGAGAGGATGAACACGTTGACGTACTCGGCGAAGAAGAAGAAGCCGAAGCGCATGCCGCTGTACTCGGTGGCGAAGCCGGCCACGATCTCGCTGTCCGCCTCGGTCAGATCGAAGGGCGTGCGGTTGCCCTCGGCGGTGGCGGCGATGAAGAAGACGATGAAGGCCAGCGGCTGCTGCCACACGTACCAGTCCAGGAAGCTGCCCGCCTGGTTGGCCACGATCTGGTTGAGGCTGAGCGTCCCGGCCAGCATGACCACGCCCACCGGCGCCAGCAGCAGCGGCAGCTCGTAGGAGATGACCTGCGCCGCGGCGCGCAGGCCGCCCAGCAGCGAGTACTTGTTGAAGCTCGACCAGCCGGCCATCATCAGGCCGACCACCGACAGGCCTGCGACGGCGAAGAAATAGAGCAGGCCGATGTTCATGTCCAGGCCCACCAGGCCGGGCGCGAAGGGGATGACCAGCAGCGACAGCACGCTGGCCAGGAACACGACGATGGGGGCCAGCGTGAAAACGGGCGTGTCGGCGCCCGTCGGCGTGTAGTCCTCCTTGGCCAGCACCTTCAGCCCGTGGATGACCGAGCTGAGCGTGCCCCACGGCCCCACCCGGTTTGGTCCAAGGCGCAGGTTGATGAAAGCGATGATCTTCATCTCCATGAAGATGATCACGAAGGCCACCGGTACCGTGAACAGCAGGATGGCCGTCGCTGCCGCCACGAAGCGGAAGATGTCAATGTTGTCGGTCAGGATCTGGCCGCCGATGTGCAGCAGTGCCGGGATGATGCCGGTCATCCAGCCAACCAGCAGGCCGACGGTCAGCAGGACGAGCAGGACGAGCAGCGGCAGGATGATCTTGCCGGCCAGGCTGAGCCTGTTCCACGGCCGGCTGATGACGCTCAACTAAGTTTGCTCCGCAGTCGGCCTTCGGCCGCTGCTGCGCGCAAAGCGCCTGCGTCCCGGCGTGCCGCCGGGCTGCGGCCGTTGCTTGCGGGTTTGCTCACTTGTCGATGCCGCCCATGATCGGATCAAGACTGGCCATGATGGCCATCGTGTCGGCAATCAGGTTGCCCGGCATCAGTAGGCCGACCGCCTGCAGGTTGAAGAACGATGGATCGTGGATGCGCAGGCGGAAGGGCTGATCGGAGCCGTCGCTCATGCCGTAGCAGGAGTACTGGCCGCGCGGGCTCTCGATGGCGATGAAGGCCCGTCCGGGCGGGACACGGATGAGCCGCGGAACGCGGCCCATGACCGGTCCGTCGGGGATCTCGTGGAGCACCTGGTCGATGATCCGGATGCTCTCCCTCACCTCGTCGATGTGCAGCAGGTAGCGGGCGTAGGAGTCCCCCTCGGTGCGCGTCGGGATGTCGAATTCCAGTTCGGGATAGACGCTGTAGGGGTGGGCCCGGCGCACGTCGTAGGGCACGCCCGTGGCCCGCAGCGGCGGTCCGGACAGGCACGTGCGGATCGCCGTTTCGCGATCGACCACGCCCAGTCCCTTCGTGCGCCTGACGAAAATCTCATTCTCGTTCAGGAAGCGCGTGGTCGCCTCGATCTGGTTGCCGGCGCGGCTCATCCAGTCGCCCAGCCGGCTGAGGAAGTCGTGATTCAGGTCGCCGTTCACGCCGCCGATGCGCAGGTAGTTGAACAGCAGCCGCTGGCCGGTCAGCGCGGCCAGCATCTCGACGATCTCGTCGCGCTCGACGAAGCCCCACAGGATGGGTGTCAGCCCACCCAGGTCGAGGGCCAGCCAGCCCATGAACAGGGCGTGGCTGGCGATCCTGTTGAGCTCCCAGGCCAGCACGCGGATGTACTCGGCCCGACGCGGCACCTGCAGGTCAAGCAGCTTCTCGGCGACCAGCACCGGCATCGCCTCGCTGAACATCGAGGCGACGTACTCGAGTGGATCGCAGTTGCTGATGGCGTGGTGCCAGTCGCCGTTCTCGCAGATCTTCTCCACGCCCCGGTGCAGATAGCCCAGCACTGGGTCCAGGTCGGTCACCCGCTCGCCGTCGATCTTGAGCACGACGCGCAGCACGCCGTGCGTGGAGGGATGCTGAGGTCCCAGGTTGATCAGCATCTCGCCGTCCGCGAGGTTGTAGAACTCGGCCTCGCGCTCGCTGCGCGGCGGGTAGGGCGGGATCGCGTCGAAGATGGTCGCCGGCGTCTCGACGAAGATGTCCGGATCGTCCAGCGATCTGACGGTGTCCGTGCCGCTGGCGGCCGGCCTGTCCTGGGCCATCAGTTGACCTTTGTCCGGCGGGGCACCGGCCGGCGCAGGAACTCGGCCGGCTGGTGGGGCTGCTCGACATGACGGAAGCCTTCGCCCGGTGAGCGGGCGGCGTCGTCGGGCAGCAGGAAGTCCTTGCGCAGCGGGAAGCTGGTGTAGTCGGGTGGCATGTAGATGCGGCGCAGGTCGCGGTTGCCCTCGAAGATGATCCCGAACATGTCGTAGGCCTCGCGCTCGGCCCATTCGGCGCCGTTCCATAGGAAGGTGACCGAAGGCACGCGGGGATCGTCGCGCGACAGCCCTTCCGCGATCACGCGCAGCCAGTCCGGCGAGTCGGCCGACCAGAGGTGGTAGACGACCCACATCTCGCTGCCCGTGTCGACGCCGGCCAGATCGGCCAGGATCTCGAAGCGGAAGTCCTCGTGCTCGCGCAGTGTGCGCATGACCTCGGCCACGTGTTGTGGCGGGATGCGCATCTCGGTCGTGTCGCCGCGCTGGCGCACGGGACCCGTGAGCTGCCCGGTGAAGGCCGTTTCCAGGCGGCGCTTCAGGTACGTGTCCACGACTGCCCCTAGACGCCCAGCGGGACGGTGGGCCCCACCGCCCGCTCCGGCCAGTGGCCGCGCCGCTCGCGGATGAGCTGCTGCAGCTTCATCATCCCGTAGATCAGGCCCTCCGGCCGAGGCGGGCAGCCGGGCACGTAGACGTCCACGGGCATGATCCGGTCGATGCCCTCGACGGTTGCGTACGAGCGCTTATAGCGCCCGCCCGAGCACGTGCAGTCACCCATCGCCACGCACCACTTGGGCTCCGGCATCTGCTCCCACAGGCGGACCAGCGGCGCGGCCATCTTGGTCGTCAGCGTGCCGGCCACGATGAGCACGTCTGCCTGGCGCGGGCTGGCGCGGAAGGGGAACATGTTGAAGCGATCCATGTCGTTGATGCTGGTAGCCGCGGACATCATCTCGATGGCGCAGCAGGCCAGGCCCGAGAGCAGGGGCCAGAGGCTGTTCAGGCGGATCAGGTCGAGCACGTAGTCGGCCTTCGTGGGGATGATGTCCAGCGCCGACCAGCGGCCGTTGTTGTGCTTCTCACCCAGCTCCAGCTCGCGCAGGTGGGTGATCTGCGACGGCTGGCCGCCGGCGTAGGCCTGCGGGTGCGCCGAGGCCCACAGCGTGTTCTCGACGACGATCGGCTCGGCCACTACCCGCTCGGGCGCCACGGCCAGGCCGGCCTCTGCGCTGGGCTGATCGCTGGCCATCTGAATGATCGTCTTCTCGGCCTTTTGCCCGCCGTGCGTGGTGCCCGTGTCAGGGTGGTGCTGCTCTGCTCGGCGGAGGTCGGCCTGCTCCGGCGCGGCGTCGCTCGTGCGTTGCTTGTCTTGTGCGTCGGTCATTGGATCTCTTTCGGCTCGGCTACTTCCATGTGAGCACGCCCTTGCGCCAGGCGTAACCCAGGCCCACGAGCAGGATCACCACGAAGATGAGCACGGCCAGGAAACCGCCCAGCAGGACGTCCCTGAAGACCAGCGCCCACAGGTAGATGAAGATGATCTCGATGTCGAAGGCCACGAAGAGCAGGGCGTAGATGTAGAACGAAAGGCCGGTCCGGCCCCAGGTATAGCCGAACGTATCGATGCCCGACTCATAGGGCAGGCCCTTGTGCCGGTCACCCTTCCAGCGATGGCTCAGCAGCCACGCCGCCACGATCGTCAGCAGGACGAAGGTGGTGCCGGCGAAGGCGAAGCCGAGCACGTACCACAGTCCAGTCGTCACCTACAAGGCCTCTACAGGCGCCACGGTCCGCAGATTGATTGATCAGGGGTTGTGGGCTGGACCGCAGCTTGCGCTCATTCTACGTCAGCCACGCTGAGTGTCAGTCCATCCGCGAGTGGTCAGCGACCGGGGCCAATGGCGTACCACAGTCCCGACAGATCGTCGCCGAAGTCGAGGGCCAGAGCGGTGAAGAGGACGTGCGCCCGCCCGTCGTGGCCGATGGCCAGCGCCGAGGAACCGCCCGGGCCGAAGAGATCGAGCCCGCCGCGGATCAGCCGCCTCGTCACGAACGCCCCGCCACGATTGGTTGCGTACCACTGCTCCTGCCACTCTTCCTCGTCACCTTCGCTTATCTGGTAGGTGACGTGGACGGCGCCGTCGGACTCGGCGGCAAGTTGCCCGACCAGAGCGTCTCGGGCGATCAGCGTCGCTTCGCTCCATGCGCCGCCACTCAGTGTCGTGTGCATGACGCTACTCCCGGCATCGCTGCCCCAGGCCGTGTAGACGATGTGTGGCCGATCGGCGCCGTCGATTGACAGACGCGGCCAGGCGGCCTCGTCGGCGAGGCTCAGCTCCATCACCTCGAACCCGCCGCCGATCGGCTCCGCGTAGTAGACCCGGCCACTGCGGTGGAAGGCGACGTGTGCCTTCTCGTTGCTGTCCAGCGCGAGGGAAGGCCCGTAGCCGTCGCCGATGTGCTCCATGGTCCACGTGCCAGTCGCTCTGGTCGCGTGATGGATGGCCGAGGTGTCGTCGCCGGCCGTTGCCCAGTCATCCTCGTAGACGATGTGAATACGACCACTTCGGACCGCGATCTGGGCGCGCATGCTCGACGTTGCTACCCGCTCCGGTGCTGACCATCCACCGCCGGCGTTGCTCAGCACGTAGACACCATCGTTGACGCTGGCGTCCGACTCGGGGCAGACGTCGACGCAGAAGTCGTACGAGCTCCAGCGCGTGAACGCTATCCACAGCGTGCCGTCGCCGTCGCGGGCGATGTCGGGCTGGAGGTCGGCGCCATCAGCCGGT
>DATKBB010000059.1:0-2034 GCA_035514295.1 Candidatus Limnocylindria bacterium
AAGTCGATCTCTGCCCGGCGCCGGCCGAGCAGCCAGCCGGCTGCCTCGAACAGCAGGTATGCGAGAGCCAGGATCACGGCGATGACGAGGACAATGCCGACCACCTCGGCGACCGGGTAACGCTCCATCTGTGAGGCCACGTCGGCCGCCGTTCCGGGGTCTTGCGAGGCTGGCTCCGCCTCGGGCTGCAGGAACGCTATGACGGGGCGCAGGAGATCGACCAACGCCTCGGCGAGGAGTGCGAACGGGACTGAGGCGAGCAACACCAGGAATCGCAGCGGGCCGATGATCGGCGCGAAGATCTGTTCGACCGGTAGCCCGCTCAGGATGGCGAACGGCAGCGCCAGCGGGAGAACGCCAAGACCGGCGGCGACGATCAGGTGACGCAGTCTCCTGCGCATGTGCGAGTCTGAGATGCCCCGCCCGAGCCCCTCGAGTCTCACCAGGCCGAGGCTGGTCAGTCCCCCAGCGACGAACAGCAGCGTTCCCCAGAGCGAGCTCACGACGAACTCGTCGCTGAGCGACGGGGGCACGATCACCCAGCCGATTGCCCACAGCGCGACCAGCAGCGGCAGTCCCCAAGCTTGCATGCGCTCGAGCTCACGCGCACCAACCGGTGCTCGGTAAACGAGTGCGCCGCGGACGACGGCCAGCGCTCCGATCCAGCCGGCGCCGTGCACGCTGATCGCCGCGAGCGGATCGATGAACAGCGCGCTGCGAGCGGCGGGGCTGGTCAGCCAGCCGGCGGCGCCACCCAGGAGGATGGCGATGAGCATCATCCACGGCCCA
This sequence comes from Candidatus Limnocylindria bacterium, assembly GCA_035514295.1. GTDB lineage: Bacteria > Chloroflexota > Limnocylindria > Limnocylindrales > CSP1-4 > JALYGJ01. The sequence goes on from DATKBB010000059.1 coordinate 790, forward strand.
GCAGCGCCGGCCCGCCTCCCGACCCAGACGCTCGCAGCCCCGCCAGCGACGAGCAGCCCGAGCTCGATGGGACCGAGATGCGGCTGATCGCGACCGATCGCGACTACGACGGTCGCATAGACGACGGTCAACCAGCCGGCATCGGCCATCACCCGCAGCGGCGTCGGCAGCAGGGTCCACGGATCGCGATCAGGAGTGAACGGCAACCGATCAGGCGTGAACGGCAACCGCACGTGGCACTCCTGCTTCTGCCTCGACGCGCACGCTCGAGGCGGCCAATCCTGCCTGGCGCGCTTGCCGAGCCAGGTTCTCCGACCCGGCCAGCACGAAGTGGACCGGGTAACCGCTGTCCCGCAGGCGCCTGACAATCGAGGCACTCGTCACGGCGCTGCGCGAGCTGAAGATGACGATCATCGTTCCCGCCGCCACCCGGCGTGGCAGCCACGCGAGCAGTCTCGTCAACGGAGCGGAACTCTCGGGCGTCAGCCTGGCCAGCGCGTCGCCGATTCGGCCCAGCTGCGAGCGGTCGGTTCGCGGTGGCAGATAGACGTAGCGCTGCGTCGAACCGCTGAAGGTGGCGGCCGCGAAGCCGCACGCCGTCGAGTGGCTGACCATTTCACGCGCCACGGACGCCACAGCCACGGCCAGGTCCTCGAAGTGCTGCTCGTCGTACACCAGCATCCAATACTCGCCCTCGACTGTCTGGACGTCGAAGACCAGTACCGCCTGGCCGGCGAGCGAGGGCTCGAAACGCTTGGTCTGCAATTCGGCCCGACGAGCCGTCGCGCGCCAGTGGATCGACTTCAGCGGGTCCCCACTCTGAAAAGGACGCACGCCGGCGAAGATGCTGGGGTCGGAAAAGAGGCTGCGCCGGGCTCGGCTGTGGGCGAGTGGTGCGCGCGCCGGAACGCCGCCGGAGAGCGGCACCGCGCGCGGCCGAGCAAGGATGAGCAGCGGCTCCACGTCGGCGTCGCGGATCGGGGAGTGGGCGCCGAAGAGCTCGGCCACGCGGAACTGGGCCGGGCCGATCTCGTGAATGCCGCGGCGGATTGGAGTGACCCGATAGCGGCGCGTCACACGCTCGTACGGGCGCAGCGCGGAGGCCACAGTAAGCAGGTCGATGCCGCCCATCCGCCGTTCGCCGCTGGCGGTAACGGCGACGAGCCCGAGGCCCATCGCGTCGCTGACAGTCGCCCAGGCTGCCGGCAACCGCGTTCCGTTCCACAGCGACAGGCTGAGCTCGAC
>DATKBB010000060.1:0-18803 GCA_035514295.1 Candidatus Limnocylindria bacterium
CCGGGCACCGGTGTCAGCGGCGAGGGCGGCTCGCTGCTGGCCGACCTGCACGAGTGGCGCTCCCGCACCGAGGGCGACTCGGCCGTCGATTACGGGCTCAGCCTGGTCCTCACGCCCGATCAGGCCGACCCGCGCATCGAGCTGCCGCCGGCGATCGAGGCCGGCATCCCGACATTCAAGGCCTTCATGGTCTACGACTTCGGGGTCTCCGACGAGCGGCTGTTCCACGCCCTCCGAACGGCCGGCCAGCACGGCGGCCTGCTACAGGTCCACTGCGAGAACCGCACGATCCTGGAGGCGTACACGCGCCGGCTGCTGCACGAGGGGAAAGTCGCGCCGCGCTTCCATGCCGCCTCCCGCCCGCCGTTCGTCGAGGCCGAGGGCGTCCAGCGCGCCATGCGCCTGGCCCAGGCCGCCGATGCACCGCTCTACGTCGTCCACCTGTCCTCGGCGGAGGCACTGGAGCAGGTGCGCTGGGGACGCGGCCGCGGCCTGGCGGTCTTCGCAGAGACCTGCCCGCACTACCTCGCCCTCGACGAATCTCGCTACGAGCTGCCCGATGAGCAGGCCGCACGCTACGTGATCTCGCCCCCGCTGCGCTCGGCGGCTGACCGTCAGACGTTGTGGGCCGGCCTGGCCGACGGCGACCTGTCGGTGGTCGCCACGGACCACGTGCCGGACCGCGTGGACCGCGAGAAGCAGAGCTGGCGCGAGTCGTTCGACAGGATCTCGAACGGCGCGCCGGGCATCGAGACGCTGCTGACCGTCGTCTACACGCTGGGGGTTGCCGGCGGCCGCATCAGCCTGGAGCGCATGGTGGACGTGCTGTCGACCACGCCGGCGCGCCTGTTCGGTCTCGGGCGGAAGGGCGCCATCGAAGTGGGCAGGGACGCGGACCTGGTGCTGTTCGATCCGTCAGCCCAGCGCACCATCACGGCCGCCGAGCTGCACCACACCAGCGACTACACACCCTACGAGGGGCTGGCCGCGCAGGGCGCCGTGCGCACCGTGCTGCTGCGCGGCGAGGAGGTCGTGCGCGACGGTCGTTTCGTGGGCCGGCGCGGCTTCGGGCGCTTCCAGGAGCGTCGCCTGGCCTGGCGCGCCCCCTGATCAGGTGCGGCCCGATAGGAGCAGGGCTGCGCTCAGCGGTGGCATCGTCAAGCGGCCATCGGCGAGGTCGAGACCGGCGGCGGACGCCAGCTCGAGCCGCCAATCTCCGCGCAGGGGCACATCATGCGGCCGATCGCCCAGGCTGGCCGCCAGGAGCGTGCCCGCACGCTCGACGGTCAGCCAGCCCTCGTCTTCCGAGCAGCGCACCTGCGGCGCCGGCCCGGCGGCCAGGCCCGGGATCGTGCGCCGAGCGAGCAGCAGCCGCCGGTACCACTCCAGCATCCCGGCATGCGGCTCGCGCTCAGGCTCCGACCAGTCGAGGCGCGAGCGCTCGAACGTCTCCGGCGCCTGCGGGTCGGGCACGTCCGCCGGGTCCCAGCCGAAGGCCTCGAACTCGTGCGTCCTGCCCTCCGTCACGGACCGCCCGAGCTCGGCGTCGGTGTGGTTCGTGAAGAACTGGAAGGGCGTCGCGGCGGCCCACTCCTCGCCCTGGAAGATGAGGGGCACGTGAGGCCCCAGGATGACCAGCGCCGCGGCCACGCGCAGGGCGTCCTGCCCGACCAACTGGCTCAGGCGCTCACCAGCCGCGCGGTTGCCCACCTGGTCATGGTTCTGGCTGTAGCCGAGCAGGCGCCAGCGGGGCATATCTGTCAGGCGCCGGCCGTGGCGCCGGCCGCGCGCGGGGGCGTGGCGCCAGTCGTAGACCCAGCCCTCTCGGAGGGCGGTGCACAGGTCGGCCAGGCCACCGAAGTCGGCGTAGTAGCCCTCGCGCTCGCCCGTCAGCGCCACGTGCAGGGCGTGGTGCAGCTCGTCGCTCCACTGCGCATCGATGCCGTAGCCGTGCTCGGCCCGCGGCCGGATCACTTGCGGGTCATTCAGATCGCTCTCGGCAACGAGCGTCAGCAGGCGGCCGACTTCCTCCTCGATCCGATCCACCGCCTGCGCCAGCTCCTCCAGGAAGTGGACGGCCGACAGGTCCACGAAGGCATGGACGGCGTCCAGGCGCAGCCCGTCGAAGTGGTAGTCACGCAGCCACATCAGCGCGTTGTCGACGAAGAAGCGGCGCACCTCGTCGCTGCCGGGCCCGTCCAGGTTGACGGCGCCGCCCCACGGCGTGTCGTAGCGCTCGGTCAGGTAGGGCCCGAACCGGCCCACGTAGTTGCCGTCCGGTCCGAAGTGGTTGTAGACCACGTCGAGGACCATCGCCAAACCATGGCCGTGCGCGGCGTCGACGAGCCGCTTGAGCTCCTCCGGACCCCCGTAGGGGTGATGCGGCGCGTACAGGTCCACTCCGTCGTAGCCCCAGCCGCGGTTGCCCGGGAAGGCGTTGACGGGCATCAGCTCCACGTGCGTCACGCCCAGCTCGCGCAGGTAGGGCAGCCGCTGCGCGACGCCCTCGAACGTTCCGGCTGACGTGAACGTGCCGACGTGGAGCTCGTAGAAGACCGCTTCCGCCAGGTCCGGCGCCCGCCAGCCTGTGTCGCGCCACTCGAACCTCGAGTGCTCCACCCAGCGTGAGGGCCCGTGCACGCCCTCCGGTTGCCAGGGCGAGCGCGGGTCGGGCAGCGGATCGCCGCTGTCCAGCCTGAAGCGGTAGTCGGTGCCGTGATCGAGGACGTTCTCGGCCGACTCCCACCAGCCACCCGACGTCCTGTCCAGGCCCTGGCTCCGGCCACCTACCTCCACGCTCACGCGGCCGGCCGTCGGGGCCCAAACCCGTGCGCGGCTCACCGGCTCCCTTCCCTGACCAGCAGGGCCGTTGGGAAGCGCGCCAGTAGCTCGGCCAGGCGCAGCAAACCGCCGGCGTGTCTGTGTACCTCGCCGCTCAGCGCATTGCGCCAGGTGCCGGCGGGCAGCTCCAGCGCAGTGTCGTCCCACTCTCCGTCGACATGCAGGTTGAGCCTTGGAACCACGGTGGCCACACGGCCGCCGCGCAGGAAGGCCAGCGCCTGCTCGCGTCGCTCGCCACGCACCTCCAGTGGCTCATACGAGCCGGCCGACCCAAAGGCTGCCGGCATCTCCCGACGCAGCGCGAGGGCTTGGCGGATGGTCCACAGCTTGGGCAGGCCCTCGGCACGCCGGGCCAGCACCTCCTCCGGGCCGAGGGTGTCCAACTCGGCCAACAGGCGGCGCCGCAGCTCGAAGTCCACCGGCCGGCGGTTGTCCGGGTCGACCAGGCTGTTGTCCCACAGCTCGGTGCCCTGGTAGATGTCCGGCACGCCCGGGCTGGTCAGCTTGAGCAGCGTGAGTGCGAGCGAGTTCAGCCGGCCCGGCCACTCCAGCCCGGCCACGAACGCGTCCAGGTCCTGGCGGAACTCCCGATCCTCGTAGAGGCTCTCGATGAAGCCGCTCAGCTGCTCCTCGAAACCCTCGTCCGGACGCGTCCAGCTCGTGTGGACCTTGGCCTCTCGGGCGGCCTTCAGGACGGCGGCCTGCACCCGCTCGCTCTCGATCGGCCAGGCCCCGACAAGGGTCTGGTAGAGGAACCACTCGGTGTTGCGATCCGGCATGCCGGCCAGGCGGTGGCGCTCGTTGCGTTCGGCCCAGCGCTCGACGGTAGAGGCCCACTCGCCGGGCATCTGTGAGATGAGGTGCAGCCGGGCCCGCACGTCCTCGCTGCGCTTGGTGTCGTGCGTGGAGGTGGCCAGCATCGTGTCGGGCCAGTGCTCCGTGACGTAGGCGTTGTGGGCATGGAAGTCGGCTGGGCTCACGCCGAAGTGGCCGGGATCGCCGCCCACCTCGTTGAGCGAGATCAACCGGTTGTAGCGATAGAACGCCGTGTCCTCCACGCCCTTGGCCATCACCGCGCCGGTGAGCTGCTGGAAGCGCATGGCCAACTCCCCCTCGAGCGGCCCGCCGACCCTGAGCAGCAGCACGTCGGCCAGGAAGTCCAGCAGGTCCGCGGGCAGCTCCGGGTGGGCCTCGCGCGCCGCCTCGACCGCCGCGCCGACGGCGGCCTCGTCCTCCTGGGCAACCTCGCCGCCCTCCGCCCGGACGTAGGTGCGGTACACGGGCAGTGCCGCGCAGATCTCGCGCAGCGTCTCGTGCACGTCGTGGCGCGTGTGGTCGCGCTGGCGGCGATGGCCCTCCAGCATGCGCAGCCCAAGGTCGGTCAGGCGGTTGAGCTCGCTGCCCAGGACTTCGTCCAGCACGAAGAGCTTGGCCTCGCGCACGATCTCAGGCAGGCTGGCGTCAAGACCCGTGAATGCCTCGTAAGCCGCGCTCAGGCCGGCCTCGCCGCCGGGGTTCACGAAGACGCCGTCGCCCTGCTGCATGAAGTCGTAGCCGGTCGTGCCGGCCACCGGCCAGGGCCGTAGCCGTTCGCCCGGCTCGAGGATTTTCTCGATCACCAGCCAGGCGCGGGGAGCCGCGGCACGGATGCGGGCGAAGTACTCGGCCGGGTCGCGCAGCCCATCCGGGTGGTCGACGCGCAGACCGTCCAGCGCACCCTGGTGCAGCCAGCCGAGCACGCGCGCATGGCTCTCCTCGAAGACCTCCTCGTCCTCAACCCGCACGCCGGCCAGCGAGGTTATGTCGAAGAAGCGCCGGTAGCCCAGATCCCGGCCGGCGGCGCGCCAGAAGGCCAGCCGGTAGTTCTGCGCCGCCAGCAGCTGGTCCAGGCGCTCGACGTCGCGGTCCACATCGCCCACCACCGCGTCCACGGCGCGGGCAACGTCGGGCTGCTCCTGCAGCAACCGCTCCAGCCAGTCCAGCAGCACGCCCTTGTCGCGATGGCGCCGATGGACCGCGCCGCGGTCGGCGTCCTCGGCCGGCAGCAGCCTGCCCAGCGCTTCGGCCAGAACGGCCAGCTCGTCCGAGCCTGCCCGCCGGGCAGCCTCGTCGAGCAGCGCCTGGAGCGTCTCGGGCGCCAGCGGCAGGCGGTGCTCGAAGTACGTCACAAGGAAGTGGGCTCCTTCCCGCTCGAGACGAATGTGACCCGCTTCCAGCTCGCGCCCGTAGTGGTCGCCCAGGATCGGCATCAGGATCGTGTCGCGCAGGTGCGGCTCCGGCGGTTGCCAATCGACGTCGAAGACCGGCGCATAGCGGCTCGAGCGCCCGTTTTCCAGCACATCCCACCACCAGGGGTTGTCCGAGGTGATGGCCAGGTGGTTGGGTACGATGTCCAGCACGACACCCAGCCCCAGTTCGTCCAGCCGCGCGCGCAGGGCGCTCCAGGCGTTCGAGCCGCCCAGATCGCTATTGACGCGGCGGGGGTCAACCACGTCGTAGCCGTGGGTGCTGCCCACGGACGTCTGCAGGATCGGCGAGCTGTAGAGGTGGCTGGCGCCCAGCTGGCTGAGGTATGGCGCAACGTCGGCCGCCCGCTCGAAGTCGAAGCTCGCGTTGAGCTGCAGCCGATAAGTGGCCCGCGGTACCTGGCTGCCGGTCTCCTGCGCGGTCAAGAGGTGGCGGCTCCCTCCAGCCGGCGCAGGAGCGTGGCGGCGCCGCTCTCCACCTCCTCTACCCGACACAGCAGGACGACGGAGTTGCTCTCCACCTTGAGCTGGGCCCGGCTGGCATGGCGCGGGCTCTTGACCGGAAAGGAAGGCTCGCGGGCGGTGTCGAAGATGAGCTCCCATTCCTCGCCCAGCTCCTTGGCCGGCAGACGGAACGTCGACGCCTCTGCGCGCGCGCTGAAGATCAGGTAGAAGGTCCGGTCCGGGCGAGGCACGTAGTCGCTGCCGCGCAGTTCAGCGCCACTGATCCAGATGCCCACGCCGTCGACCAGTCCGCGCTCCCATTCCTGCTCGCCCATCTCGACCGCCTCAGGGGTGAACCAGAGTAGGTCGCCGGTGCCCTCGCCGTGGATCGAGCGGCCCTGGAACCAGCGCCGCCGGCGCAGCACCGGATGCTCGCGGCGCAGGCCGATCAGCCGCGAGCTGTATTCGAGCAGCTGCTCGTCGGCCGCCGTCCAGGCGTACCACGAGATCTCGTTGTCCTGGCAGTAGGCGTTGTTGTTGCCGCCCTGGCTGCGGCCCAACTCGTCGCCACCGAGCAGCAATGGCATGCCTTGCGAGAGCAGCAGCGTGGCCAGGAAGTTGCGCTGCTGGCGGCGGCGCAGGGCGAGCACGTCCGGATCGTCGGTGGGGCCCTCGATGCCGCAGTTCCACGAGCGGTTGTCGGTCGTGCCGTCGCGGTTGTCCTCGCCGTTGGCCTCGTTGTGCTTGTCGTTGTACGAGACGAGGTCGGCCAGCGTAAAGCCGTCGTGGGCGGTCACGAAGTTGACGCTGGCGTAGGGCCGCCGGCCGGTCGATTCGTAGAGGTCCGAGCTGCCCGTCAGGCGGTAGCCCAAGTCGGCCAGCGTCTCGGGCTGGCGCCGCCAGAAGTCGCGCACGGTGTCGCGGTAGCGCCCGTTCCACTCCGACCAGAGCGGCGGGAAGTTGCCCACCTGGTAGCCGCCCTCGCCCACGTCCCACGGCTCGGCGATCAGCTTGACCTGGCTGACGACCGGGTCCTGCTGGATGAGATCGAAGAAGGCCGATAGGCGATCCACCTCGTGGAAGCCGCGGGCCAGGGCCGCGGCCAGGTCGAAGCGGAAGCCGTCGACGTGCATCTCCATGATCCAGTAGCGCAGGCTGTCCATGATCAGCTGGAGCGTGTGCGGGTGCCGCACGTTGAGCGTGTTGCCGGTGCCGGTGTAGTCGGTGTAGAAGCGCTTGTCGTCCGGCACCAGGCGGTAGTAGGCCTCGTTGTCGATGCCCCTGAAGGACAGCATCGGGCCCAGCTGGTTTCCTTCGGCCGTGTGGTTGTAGACCACGTCGAGGATGACTTCCAGGCCGGCCTGGTGGAGCGCCATGACCATGCCCTTGAACTCGGCCACCTGCTCCCCTGCCTGGCCGCTGCTGGCGTACTCGTTGTGCGGCGCGAAGTAGCCGATCGAGTCGTAGCCCCAGTAGTTGCGCAGGCCCTTCTCCACGAGGTGCTCGTGGTGCACGAACTGGTGCACCGGCAGCAGCTCGACGGTGGTGATGCCCAGCGCCTGGAGATACTCGACGACGACCGGGTGGGCCATGCCGGCGTAAGTGCCGCGCGACTCCGCCGGCACGCCCGGGTGGCACATGGTCAGGCCCTTGACGTGGGTCTCGTAGATGATCGTCTCGTTGGGCGCGTGGCGCGGGGGCCGGTCGTCGGACCAGTCGAAGAAGGGCGTGATCACCACCGAGCGGGGCACGAACGGTGCGCTGTCGCTGTCCTCTGCCGTATCGGCATCGCCCATGCGGTAGGGAAAGACGGCCGGGTCCCAGTCGATGTTGCCCTCGATCGCCTTGGCATAGGGGTCGAGCAGCAGCTTGGCCGGGTTGCAGCGCTTACCCTGGGCCGGCGCCCAGGGCCCATGCACTCGGTAGCCGTAACGCTGGCCGGGCGACAACTGGGGCACGTAGCCGTGCCATACGAACCCGGTAGTCTCGGGCAGGTCGACGCGTGTCTCCTGCCCAGCAGCGTCGAACAGGCACAACTCGACTCGCTCCGCTACCTCCGAGAAGAGCGAGAAGTTGACGCCCAACCCGTCGTAGGTGGCGCCCAGCGGGTATGGCTGGCCGGCCCACACCTTTGCGTCAGCTGACTGGTAAATCGTCCCCTCCCTTGTTACATCAGCGAGCAGCGTGCTCCGCCCGACGCTCAGCCCGCGGCAGCGTGCCCGCCGAGGACCTATCAGCCCGCTTGCAGCAGTCTCATGAGCGCAGAGCCGCGGACGCGGCTGACTTCAATCCAGCAGTGCGTACGCGGCCAGTGAGCTGAACTCGGGGACTTCGTCGGCCAGGACCAACTCGTCGAGCAGGCGGGCCGCATCGCCCAGGCGACCGCTCCCCGCTCCACCAAGGTTGGCCAGTTCCTCGGCCACGATCTGGCGATAGAGCGCGTCGTCCACGACGCGGCCGCCCTCGAGTGTCGTGCCGTGACGGCGCCACTGCCACAGCTGCGAGCGCGAGATCTCGGCCGTGGCCAGGTCCTCCATCAGGTTGTTGATCGCGGCCGCACCCGTACCGCGCAGCCAGGCGTCGAAGTACTGCAGCGCGACCGACACGTTGTTGCGCACACCGCCTTCGGTAACTGTGCCGCCGGCGCTGGCCACGTCCAGCAGCTGCGCGGCAGAAGCGTTGACGTCCTCGCGCAGCCGCTCCTTCTGGTTGGGCCTCTCACCCAGGCGGGCGTCGAAGATCTCCCTGGCCAGGGGCACGAGGTCGGGATGGGCGACCCACGTGCCATCGAATCCGTCGCCGGCCTCGCGCTCCTTGTCCTCGCGCACCTTCTCCAGCGCCCGCGCGGTAACCTCCGGCTCGCGCCGGTTGGGGATGAAGGCGGACATGCCGCCAATGGCGTGCGCGCCACGCCGGTGGCAGGTGCGCACCAGCAGTTGCGTATAAGCGCGCATGAAGGGCACGGCCATGGTCACCTGCGCGCGGTCGGGCAGGACCATGTCCGGTCGATCGGCGAAGGACTTGATCAGGCTGAAGATGTAGTCCCAGCGCCCGGCGTTGAGTCCCGCCGCATGCTCGCGCAGCTCGTGCAGGATCTCGTCCATTTCGAAGGCGGCCCAGATGGTCTCGATGAGGACCGTCGCGCAGATGGAGCCACGCGGAATGCCCAACACGTCCTGCGCCCACAGGAAGACGTCGTTCCACAGGGCGGCCTCGGCGTGACCCTGCAGCTTGGCCAGGTAGAAGTAAGGCCCGCTGCCGCGCTCCAGCAACTCCCGGCCGTTGTGCAGCAGGTACAGCCCGAAGTCGAATAGGGAGGCCGACATTGGCCGCCCGTCCACCTGATGGTGCCGCTCGACGAGGTGCCAGCCGCGCGGCCGGACGACGAGCGTGGCCAGCTGTTCGCCCAGCGCGTAGGACTTGCCCTCCGGGCTGCTGAAGGTCAGCTCGCGCCTGACGGCCGACCGCAGCGCCGCCTGGCCGCCCACCACGTTCTCCCACGTCGGCGAAAGCGAGTCCTCGAAGTCGGCCATGAAGACCTTGGCGCCCGAGTTGAGTGCGTTGATGACCATCTTGGCGTCGGCCGGCCCGGTGATCTCCACGCGCCTGTCGTCCAGGTCGTCCGGCGCCGGTGCGACCGACCAGTCGGCCTGGCGGACGTCGGCGGTTTGGGGCAAGAAGTCGAGGCCGGCGCCCTCGGCCACCATCGCCGCGCGGGCCCGGCGGGCGTCGAGCAGCTCCTGCCGGCGAGGCTCGAACTCCCGCTGCAGGCGGGCCAGGAAGTCGACCGCTTCGGCGCTAAGGATGTCCGTCACGTTTCTCTCCTGGCTCGCGGTTGGTCGAAGTAGCGGTAGGGCTTGATGCGCCGGCCGGCGGCCGAATCGGCGATCAGCTCGGCCAGCCGTCGCTCACGGGTCTCCTCGCGCTTGGCCTCGAGCACCCAGCCGACGGCGCCGCGCCGGTAGCTGGGCGTCTCCGCCTGCCAGCCGGCCCATGCCCCATCGTTGGCGCGCAGCCGGTGCTCCATGTCTGCCGGTAGCTCCGCCTTTCGCTCGTACGAGTAGACTGCGTCCCGCCGCGGATCGCGAGCCTCGAATGCGCGCAGGCCGGCCGGCTGGAGGCGGCCCTGGCGCTTCAGCTCGGCGATCTTGGCGATGTTGACCGCGCTCCAGTTGCTGCCCCTCCGGCGCGGCGTGAACCGGTTGGCGTAGTAAGCGCCGAAGGAGCGGGTCAGACCATCGATCCAGCCATAGCAGAGGGCCTCGTCGACGGCCTCGGCGTAGATCATCGAGCTCTTGCCCGAGCCCTTCTTGTAGTAGCCCACCCACAACTCGCCGGCGGTGGCGTGGTTCTCCTCCAGCCAGCGCCGGAAGTCGGCCGCCGATGGAAAGATGGTGACCTGCGGATCGGCCATCACCAGCCACCCTCCTCGCGCAGCAGCCGGTGAAGCACGCGGGCCGTCACCGCGCGACGGTAATCGGCGGTCGAGCGGACGTCGTCGATGGGCGTGATCTCGGCGGCCACCGTCGCCGCGGCGTGGTCGGCGGTCACCCGGCGCGGCGCGGCCCCTTCCAGTACCCCTTCCGTCTCGCGCGCGCGGATGGGCCGCTCGGCGACCGAGCCAAGGGCCAGACGCACGTCGCGCCAGACACCGCCGTCCTCGCGCCAGCCGAGCGCCATGACCACCTTGGAGATAGCCTGCGCGCGCCGCGTGCCGACCTTCCGGAAGCGCATCTGGCGGCCGGCGGGAAGTGGGATGCGCAGGCGCAGCAGCAGCTCGTCGGCGGCCATGGCCGTGCGCCGGTAGCCGGTCCAAAATTCCGATGCCGGCACGGTCCTCTCGCCCCGCGCGCTGCCCAGCACGAGTTGCGCGTCGCTGGCCAGCAGCACGGGCAGCGTATCGCCGGCGGGCGAGGCGTTGACGGCGTTGCCGCCCAGTGTGCCGCGATTCTGTATCTGCGCCGCGCCAATGGTCGCCGCCGCCTCCACCAGCGCCGGTACGAGCTCCTGGCAGACCGTGGAGCGGCGGATCTCCGTGTATGTCGTCAGCGCGCCAAGAACAAGGGCATCCCCGTCGAGCGCTATGCCGCGCAGCTCGTCGAGCCGCCAGATGTCGAGCACGCGCTCCGGCGGCGGCGCCAGCTCGCCGGTGATCTGGACGAGCACGTCCGTGCCGCCGGCCACCGGCCGCCAGCCGTCGGCTGAGGAGAGCAGGCCGTACGCGTCAGCCAGCGTCGCGGGAGACTCGACGGGCGGCTCGGCGGGCATTACAGGATTCGCTGGAGGGACGGGACGGCGTCAAAGCCTGCGTCGTAGCTCCAGACTTTGGTGCAACCCAGGCGGCGCATCACCGCCACGTGCAGGCAGTCACGCGACGACAGCTGTGGATACTCGCCCGAAAGAGCCCGCGCGCCATCGGCGTCCTGCTTGGTCACGTCGGCGACGCTCACGACCATCGTCTCGAGTGCCTCGTAGGCGGCGCCCAGGTGCAGGCGATCGCGTAGAGCGACGTAGCGGTGAATGATCTCCTGGAAGGTCTCGGCGCTGGTCACCAACTCGTCGCGTGCCCCCAGCAGCTGCGCAACGAGCTCGACGACGCGCTGCTTGTTGACGTGCTGCCCGCCCACCAGGTACATGGGCACGTTCGAATCAACGTAGATCACGCTACTCCCCGCCCGCGCTCTATCTCATCGAGTAGAGCGTCGATCTCCCCCGTGGGGCCGTTGAATCGCGCGAAGCGAAGTACCGCGGCGATGCGCCGTTCCGGATCGACCTGCACCTCCTCTTCGGCAAGCGTTCGGCGCAGACTGTCGCGCACGACCTGGGCAATGGGTCGACCGCGTCGCCGGGCCGCCCGGGCCACCGCTCGATACTCCTCATCCGGCATGACGATCTGGAGGCGCTTGCTCATAGCCTGAGTATGAACTTGCTGTAGGTGTGAGTCAATCGACCGCCGTCTCGGCGGCCGCGGCCGCGATCGCCTCGATGATCTTGGTGTAGCCGGTGCAGCGGCACAGGTTGCCGGCAATGGCCTCGCGGATCTCCTCGTCAGCGCGTCCGCCCCCGGTGTCGAGGTAGGCGCGGGCGGCCATCAGCATGCCCGGCGTGCAGATTCCGCACTGGGCAGCGCCGCGCTCGAGGAAGGCGTGCTGGAGCGCGTCGAGGCTGCCACCGCTGCCCAGCCCTTCGACCGTCCTGACGTCGGCTCCTGCGACCTGGCAGACGGGCACCAGGCAGGCATCGACGACCAGCCCGTCGACGATCACCGAGCATGCTCCGCACTCGCCCTCGCCGCAGCCCTCCTTGGTGCCGGTCAGACCCAGGTCCTCGCGCAGCGCGTCGAGCAGCCGGCGCATGCCCGGCACCTCGAGGGTGACCTCGTCGCCGTTGACCGTCAGGCGGTAGCTCACTGGTAGGGCCCGCGCATGGGTTGAGGATCGGTCGGCTCGTCGGGGGCCGGGTCGAGGCCCTCGGCTGGCGCCTGGGTATTGGCCAGGGCGGGTGCGGCGGCAGCCGGGCGAGCACGGGCGGGCAGGCTGATGCCGGGCGGCCCCGGTGGCTCGATGCCGTGCAGCGCGGCCAGGATCCGCTCGGGCGTGGCCGGCAAGTCGTGGACCCACACACCGGTGGCATCGTGGATAGCGGCAACGACGGCAGGCGCGCCCACGTCCATGGGCAGTTCACCCACGCCCTTGGCCCCGTGCGGCGCGCCGCTGAAGGGTTTCTCGACGAGGATGGCCTCGATGCGGGGAGCGTCCAGCGAGGTGGGTATGAGGTACGTCGCAAGTCGGTCGTTCAGGTAGCGGCCGTCCTCGAGCTTGATCTCCTCGATCGTGGCGTAGCCCACCGCCTGCAGCGTGCCGCCCTCCACCTGGCCCTCGGCCATGATCGGGTGGATCGCCTTGCCGATGTCGTCGGCGGAGACGACGGAGCGCACGGCCACGTCGCCGGTGTCCAGGTCGACGTCCACCTCGGCCACCGCGCAGGCCCAGCCGTAGCAGGGGTAGGCGTCGCCGCGGTACGTCTCGTCGTCGAAGCTGACGTTCGGGTAGGGCTCGAAGCGCTGGTCGATGCGCAATGTCCCGTGCTCGCGCGCGTAGTCCAGGTATGACTCGGCGAAAGGCCGGCCGGTGACTTCCTCGACCTGCGCGCGCAGCCGGTCGGCGGCCTTGATAACCAGCCCGCCCACCACCATCGCCGTGCGCGAGGCCACCGTCGGACCGCTGTCGGGCACGATCGAGGTGTCCTGCGGCGCGATCTCGACGTCTTCGTAGGGAATGCCGAGGCGCTCAGCAGCGACCTGCGGAAAGATCGTCTTGGTGCCCTGACCCATCTCGGTCGAGGCGGTCAACACCCGGATCCGCCCCTCGCCGGTCAGCTCGAGGCTGGCCACGCTGGCCAGCTTGACCTCGCCCGAGCCGGTGAAGCCGGCGCCGTGCCAGGCCAGCGCCAGGCCGATGCCGTGCGCCGTTCGTTGGGGCGCCGAGGTCAACTGGGCGGCTGCCCCACCGGCCGACTCGGCTGCCTCCGAGCGCAGCCGCCGGGCGACGGCCGTCTGGCCGCGGATGCGCTCGAACTCGGCTGCCTCCGCCGCCCGCTCGAGCACCTCCTCGCCGCCCAGGCTCTCGCCCAGGATCTGACCGCTGGGTGTCTCGTCCCCTGCACGGTAGACCCAGCGCCGGCGCAACTCGAGGGGCGACATGTCGAGCGCCTCGGCGATGCGGTTGACCTGCATCTCCGCGGCAAACTCGGTCTGCGGTGCGCCGAAACCGCGAAACGCGCCATTGGGCGGCGTGTTGGTCGCCACCGCCCGGCCCACGATGCGCACGTTGGGACAGGCGTACGGCCCGCCGGCGTGCAACGTGCCGCGCGAGAGCACGACCGGCGTCAACGTCGAATAGGCGCCGCCGTCCATGATGACCTCGATGTCCTGCGCCACCAGCTCACCCGCGCGCGTCACGCCCGAGCGGTAGCGGATGATCGCCGGGTGGCGCTTGGTCGTGGCGGCCAGGTCCTCGTGGCGGTCGTAGATCATGCGCACCGGCCGGCCCAGGCGCTGGGCCAGCAGCGCGGCGTGGATGGCGATGATCGACGGGTACTCCTCCTTGCCCCCGAAGCCGCCGCCGGTCTCGGCCTGGACCACGACGGCCTGCTCGCCGGTCAGGCGCAGCGCGCGCTTGAGCGCCTTGTGGATGTAGTAGGGACACTGCATCGAGCCGTGGATGGTCACTCCGCCGTCCGGCCGCGGCACGGCGATCATGGCGTTGTTCTCGATGTACAGCTGCTCCTGGTGGCCGACGCGGTAAGTGCCCTCGATCACCACCTCGGCTCGCGCTAAGCCGGCCTCCACGTCGCCTTTCTCCAATCGGAAGTGGGCGAACTCCTGCGTCGACAGCAGCGGGTCGAAGACCGGCGGCAGCGCCTCGGTGCGCAGGCGCACGCGCCGCTTCGCCTCGCGCAGCGTTTCGCGGTCGGGTGCCGCGAGCAGGGCGACCGGTTCGGCCTGGTGGCGGATCAGCTCCCCGGCCAGCACGGGCTGGTCGTCGGAGATCAGGCTGACCACGTTCTCGCCGGGGATGTCCTTCGCCGTCACCAGCACGACGCGCGACCAGTCGAAGCCCTGCTCCAGCTCAACGCCCAGCAGGCGGGCATGCGGCTCGGTCGAGCGGATGGTGTGCCCGTACCAGGCGCCGGGGAAGACCAGGTCGTCCGTGTAGAGGGCCGTGCCGGTCAGCTTTTCCGGGCCCTCGCGACGCTGGGGCAGGCCATGCGCGCGGCCTACGCCTAGCTCCCCCGGTGCGGGCGCCTCCACGGGTGCGGGCGGCGCCGCGGGCGGGGACACGGTCCGCGGCGGCCGCGTGGTGATCGTCATCCGGCCTCCTCTCGTCTCGCCCGCCAAGATGGGACGCTTGACGCGCGGCTGTCAAGCACGGCCAGCTGCTGAGTCAGCCGATGCACGCTCGCCGTGCACCGGCGGCTCGTAGCCCAAAGCCCGTACGGCCTCGTCGCCGGCATCGATGAACGGGCGCAGGACGAGATCCGCATCGGTCTGCGCCAGGAGCTCGGCCGTTGCCCGAGTGTGCGCGGTCAGCGCCACGCGCGCTCTGACGCCGTGGCTGCGCATCGCCGCCAGCAGGGCTCGATTGACTTCCAGGCCGGGCGCGCTGCTGATGATCCATTCGGCGCAATCGAGCGGCAGCGTCGCCGGCAGATCGAAGTCCTCAGCATCGCCGTAGAGTGTCGGCACGCCCAGCTCCTCGATGCGCGACAACGCATAGGGATCGAAGTCGACGCCCATGACAGGCACGCCGGCTGCGTGCAGTTCCTCGATGATGTGGCCGCCGTAGCGACCCACCCCGTAGACGATCACCTTTGGGCAGGGCCGATCGTCCGGGACCTGATGGTCACGCGCCGTGCGCCGCTCGAAGATGCCGAGGTAAGGCGCCAGCCACTCGTACAGCCGATGCGAGCCCATGATCATGTAGGTCGACAGGCCAATAGTGATGACGCCGACGATCGTGATCAGGCCCAGCGTCTGGGTCGTTATGTGCCCCACGGCCACGCCCAGCGCCGCGAAGATGAGCGAGAACTCGCTGATCTGGGCCACCGTCAGGCCGGCCAGGAACGACACGCGCCGGCGGTAGCGCATCGCGCCCATGATCAGCATCACGATGATCGGGTTGCCGATCAGCACGAAAGCCGACAGCGCGATCGCGGCTGGCAGCTGCTGCCCCGCGTCGGCGAAGTCCATCAGCGCCCCGAGCTCGACGAAGAAGAAGAGCAGCAGGAAGTCGCGCAGCGTCGAGAGCCGAGTGGAGAGAGCCTCGCGGAACGGCGTGGAGGCCAGGGACACACCGGCGATGAAGGCGCCCACCTCCTCACTGAAGCCGAGCAGGTCGCCGCCGGCAGCCAGCGACGCCGCCCAGGCAATGCCGAAGAGCACCAGCAGCTCCGGCGTATGGGCCAGCCGCTCGAGCAGGCGCGGCAGAACCCAGCGCACGATGGCGGCGATGACCGCGATGAAGATGGCACCCCGGATGGCCACCGCCGCGAGCTCGCCGGCCAGGTCGCGGCTGCCCTCCGCGTCGGCCGCCCCAAAGGCGCTGAGCAGGATCATCACGATGACCACGACGATGTCCTGCACGATCAGGAAGCCGATCGCGATGCGTCCGTGGAGCTGCTCCAGCTCGCCCTTATCGGTCAGCAGCTTGACGATGATGATCGTGCTCGAGAAGGTCAGCGCGACACCGATGTAGAGGGCCGCCGTGGGATCGAAGCCGAGGCCCAGCGCGATCAGGTACCCCACCACGGAGGTGAAGAAGACCTGGCCCAGTCCGGTGGCGGTCGCGACGGGACCCAGCGTGCGGATCACGCGCAGGTCGAGTTTCAAGCCGACGATGAAGAGCAACAGCGCGATGCCCAGCTGAGCCAGCAGCTGGACCGCGCCCTCCACTTCGACGATGCCCAGCACGTTGGGTCCGGCGATGATGCCGACGGCGATGAAGGCGATGATCAGCGGCTGGTGCAGCGCACGCCCCAGGAACCCCACGGCGGCGGTCACGATGAGCAGGATCGCCACCTGCTGAAAGAGGGTCTCGAAGACGATCACGAGCGGCGCAGCACCCGGCCCGGCGTCGCGCCCGTGTGCTCACCCCCGTCGACGACGAGCGTCCCGTTGACGATGACTTGCTCGATGCCCGTGGGATAGCGCCGGGGGTGCTCGTACGTCGCGTTGGAGCGCACGCTCTGCGGGTCGAAGACGACCACGTCGGCCAGGTAGCCGTCGCGCAGCAATCCCCGCTCCAAAAGGCCCAGCCGAGCCGCCGCGGCGGAGGTCATCTTGCGCACTGCCTCCTCCAGCCCGAGCAGCTCACGCTCGCGCACGAACTCGCCCAGCACGCGCGGGAAGGAGCCGTAGGTGCGCGGGGAGGGCAGGTCGCAGATGAACGTTGAGTCGGTCCCGAACATGCCCACCGGGTGTCGCACGAAGTGGTGCAGCGTCTGGTGCCACGGCCCGGAGGTGACCTGGCCCACGCGCAGGTCCTCCTCGAGCAGCAGCTCGCAGATCGCATCGACCGCGTCCAGCCCGCGCTCGGCCATCACCTCGGCCAGCGTGCGGCCCTCCCAGCGCATGTTGCCCGGCGTGCAGAAGTAACCCAGCCGCACGTCGGCCCAGCCGGCGGGCGAGGTGTAGGCCGCGCCCCGGGCACGGACCTCCGCGCGCAGCCGCTCGCGGATCGTGCCGTCGGCCAGGCGCTCCTTGAGCGGCCCGGGCCCGCCGGCCTGGATCCAACCGGGCAGCTGGATGAGCAGGCGCGTGGCGGCCCACTCGTAGGGATAGCAATCGAAGGTCACGTCGAGGCCCGCCGCGCGCGCGTCGTCGACGAGGCCGAGCAGCTGCTCGGGTCCGCCGGGGTGGGTCTGGCGGTGGTAGAAGTGGGTGATGTGGACCGGCCCCTCGCCCCTCCTGCCAATCTCGATGGCCTCGCGGAAGGGATCCAGGAAGCGGTCGCCCAGCGGGTAGCGAACGTGGGTGTGGTAGAAGCCGCCGGCTGCCGTAGCCGCACGGGTCAACGCGGCCAACTCGTCGGTCGTGGCGTACGAGCCGGGCGGGTAGTCCAGGCCGCTCGATAGCCCCAATGCGCCGGCCTGCATGCTCTCGCGCAGCATGGCGGCCATGTCGGCCAGCGCAGCCTCGTCGGCGGGCACGTCATCCCAACCCAGGCGGCTGATTCGCAATGCGCTGTTGCCCACCAGGAAACCCACGTTGACCGAGACGTGGCCCTCGAATCGCTCGAGGTAGGCAGTCAGGGAGTCCCAGTCGTAGTCGATCTCGGGCGCGCCGTCCAGGCCGGCATTCATCTCGACCAGCGCGCGCAGGTCCTCCAGCCCGGGCAGCGGTGCGTAGGAGAGCCCGTCCACGCCGATGACCTCGCTGGTCACGCCCTGGCGCACCTTGGGCTCGTGCAGCGGCTCGGCCAGCATCATCAGCCCCGAGTGCGAGTGGAGGTCGATGAAGCCCGGCGCGACCACCTTGCCGCCCGCGTCGATGCGCCGGCCGACCTGCTCGCCGGCCGACTCACCCTGGGCCAGCAGGCGCAGCCGGTCGCCCTCCACGGCCAGCCGGCCGGACCGCGCCGGCGCGCCGCTACCGTCGACGATCAGGCCGCCCTCGATGAGCAGGTCGATGACCATCGCGTCAGCCGCCGGCGGTGCGGCCGGCGGCCAGGCGCCGGCCGCGCACCCAGGCGCCGCGCACCATCGCCGCTCGTGTGCGGAAGATGAGCCGGCTGACGATGTCGGCGGGCTCGGCGCCGGGCTCCTCACCGAGATCATCGGGCAGGGGTGCGCAGGCCCGAGGGTCGACGCAGATGAAATCGGCCTCCTTGCCCGGCTCCAGCGAACCTATGCGCTCGTCCAGGCCCAGCACGCGCGCGCCGTCCAGGCTCCCCAGCCTGAGCCAGTCCAGCGGTCCGAGGGCCGGCCGGGTCTCGCCCAGCATGGTGAGCCTGCCGCTCTGCGTGTAGGCCCCGGCGCGCATGACGGCGAAAAGGCTGAGCTCGGGGCCGCCGGCCACGTCGCTGCCCAGGCCCACGCGCAGCCCCGCCTCGAGGTAGCGCGCCAGGGGCATGGTGCCGCTGGCCAGGAAGAGGTTGGACGAGGGGCAGTGGGCGATGGCCGTGTCGGTCGCCGCCAGCCGCCCGGTCTCGCGCTCTGAGAGGTGGATGGCGTGGGCCATGATCGATCGTGGGCCAAGGCCGCCGCCCCGCTCGTAGACGTCGGTGTAGTCGAGCGCTTCGGGAAACAGCCGCGCCACCTCGCTGAGCTCGTCGCGGTCCTCGGCCAGGTGCGTCTGGAAGTAGGTGCCCGTCGTCCGGGCCAGGGCTGCCGACTCGCGCAGCATCTCGGCCGTGCAGCTGACCGCGAAACGGGGCGTGACCGCGTACTGCAGGCGCCCGTCGTCGCGGCCGTGCCAGCGCTCGATGAGGCGGGCGCTCTGGGCCAGGCTCAGCTCGAGCACCTCGTCGTCCCTCACGCTCGGGTCGTAGCGCAGGCGATCCATCATCACCTTGCCGATGACGGCGCGAATGCCGTGCTCCTCGGCCGCCTGAAAACAGACGTCGATGCTGGCCTCGTAGACCGCGCCGTAGAGCACGACCGTCGTCGTGCCGGCCGCCGCGAAGGCACGGTAGGCAGCCGGTGCCAGGCGCTCGGCGGCGGCTTCGTCGAAGCCCCGTTCGAGGGGGAAGATGTAGCGCTCGAGCCAGGTCA
>DATKBB010000061.1:0-2792 GCA_035514295.1 Candidatus Limnocylindria bacterium
CTGCTGCTCTTCGCCCATGGCTTCAACATCCACTTCGGGCTGATCGACCCGCCCGGCGGCGTGGACGTGGGCATGGTCGCGCCCAAGGGCCCGGGCCACCTGCTGCGCTCGGTCTACCAGGCCGGCGGGGGAGTGCCCGCCCTCTTCGCCGTCCATCGGGACCACAGCGGCAGCGCCCGCGAGCGGGTGCTGGCCTACGCTCGCGGCCTCGGCTGCACCCGTGCCGGCGTGCTCGAGACGAGCTTCGCCGAGGAGACCGAGACGGACCTGTTCGGTGAGCAGGCGCTGCTCTGCGGCGGCGTCAGCGCGCTGGTCAAGACCACGTTCGAGACGCTGGTCGAGGCCGGTTACCAGCCGGAGCTCGCCTATTTCGAGACGATGCACGAGCTCAAGCTCATCGTCGACCTGATGTACCGCGGCGGGCTCAACTTCATGCGCTTCAGCGTCAGCGACACGGCCGAGTTCGGCGACTACGTGTCCGGCCCGAGGGTGATCGACGAGCGTGTGCGCGAAACAATGCGCCAGGTGCTGGCCGATATCCGCGACGGCTCATTCGCCCGGCGCTGGGTGGCCGAGAACGAGAACGGTCGGCCCGAGTACAACCGCCTGCGCGAGCAGGATCGGAACCACCAGATCGAGCAGGTGGGCGCCGCGCTGCGTGCCCAGATGGCCTGGCTCAACCCGGTCGAGGTGCGCGAGGGCCAGGTCCAGGCCCAGGCTTCCTCCGTCGGCGGCGAACGCAAGGCTGAAAAGGCCAGCGCATGACGGCTCCAGTAGCGGACACCATCCGCGTCTTCGACACGACGCTGCGGGACGGCGAGCAGGCGCCTGGCGCCGGCCTGACCGTGGCCGAGAAGGTCGAGGTCGCCCGCCAGCTCGTCCGCCTCAACGTGGACGTCATCGAGGCCGGCTTCCCGGCTTCGTCGCCGGGCGACTTCGAGGCAGTGCAGCGCATTGCCCGCGAGACCAGGGGAGTGGCCGTGGCCGGCCTGGCCCGCTGCCGAGAGGGCGATCCCCAGCGCGCGGTGGAGGCACTCCTGCCCGCCGAACGGCCGCACCTGCACCTCTTCATCGCCTCCAGTGACATCCACCTGACCCACAAGCTGCGCATGAGCCGCGAGGAGGCTCTCGGGGCCGCCGTCGAGTGGGTGCGCTACGGACGCCGGGCGCTGGGCCCGGACGCCGAGATCGAGTTCAGCGCGGAGGACGCCTCGCGCACGGAGCCCGAGTTCCTGCTGCGCCTGTACGAGGCCGTGGTGGACGCCGGCGCGACGACCGTCAACGTGCCCGACACCGTTGGCTACGCCATCCCCGCCGAGTTCGGGGCGCTGGTTGGGCAGGTCGTGGAGCGAGTGGGCGGCGGCGCCGTCGTGAGCGTCCACTGCCACAACGACCTGGGCCTGGCCACGGCCAACACGCTGGCCGCCGTGCAGGCCGGTGCGCGCCAGGTTGAAGTGACCATCAACGGCCTGGGAGAGCGCGCCGGCAATGCCTCGCTTGAAGAGGTGGTCATGGCCTTGCGTACTCGGCCGGCCCAGTTCTCGAGCGGGGGCAGCCGGGTGGCCACCGAGCAGATCAGCAGCGCCAGCCGCCTGGTCAGCTACCTGACCGGCTTCGTGGTCCAGCCAAACAAGGCCATCGTGGGGCGCAACGCGTTCGCCCACGAGTCGGGCATCCACCAGGACGGCGTGCTCAAGAACCCGCTGACCTACGAGATCATGACGCCCCAGTCGGTGGGGCTGTCGGGCAGCCGGTTGTCGGTGGGCAAGCTCTCCGGCCGGCGTGGCCTGCAGGGCAAGCTGCGCGAGCTGGGGCACGAGCTGGAGGGGGACGCCCTCGAACAGGTCTACCGCGCCGCCATCGCCCTGGCCGACGCCAAGAAGGAGGTCACCGACGCGGACCTGGTCGCTCTCGTCGAGCAGCAAACAGCCGAGACTCCCGTCGCCCAGACGGGCCCGCGGGTGAGACTGGAGGGCTGGAGCGTGACGAGCAGCCACGGCGGTCGCTCGCAAGGCAGCGTGGCCGTGGGCTTGGACGACGCCACGCACACAGCCGAAAGCTCGGGCAACGGGCCGGTGGACGCGCTGTTCGGGGCCATCGACCAGGCAGTCCAGCCGGCACTGGGCTGGCACCCGGTGCTGGTCGACTATGAGATCAGGGCGGTCAGCGGCGGTGAGGACGCCCAGGGCCAGGTGCTCGTGCGTGCGCGCCGCTCCAGTGACGCCGAGACGGGCACCGAGGCTCCGCTGGAGACGGCCACCGGTCACGGGCTGTCGACCAACATCATCGAGGCCTCGCTGGAGGCCTACCTGGCGGCGCTCGACAAGCTGCTGGTCCGCCAGCCGGCGCCGGTCCGCGAGGAACTCGCACCGTGAAGACCGGCACAGTTTACGTGGCGGTCATCGCCGGGGACGGCATCGGTCCCGAGGTGACCCGTGCGGCGCAGGCTGTGCTGGAGGCTGCCGGGGAGCGCTTCGGGCTGACATTCGAGTGGCAGGAGCTGCTCGGCGGAGGCGTCGCCATCGACGCCTACGGCACGGCGCTGCGTGACGAGGACCTGGATGTCTGCGCGGACTCGGACGCCGTGCTGCTGGGAGCGGTGGGCGGCCCGCAGTGGGACGATCCGGCCGCCTCGGTGCGGCCCGAGCAGGCGCTCTTCAAGCTGCGCCAGGGGCTGGGTCTCTTCGCCAACCTGCGGCCAGTGGTGGGCGAGCCGGGGCTCGCCGACGCTTCGCCGTTGCGCCCCGATCGCCTGCGCGGCGTCGACCTGCTGATCGTGCGCGAGCTGACCG
>DATKBB010000062.1:0-2512 GCA_035514295.1 Candidatus Limnocylindria bacterium
CGAGGGCATCAGTCGCGAGGGCGGCCTGCTGGACGTGGGCGTCGCCTCGGACGTTGTCAGCAAGACCGGCGCCTGGTTCAACTACGGCGACACGCGCCTGGGCCAGGGCCGCGAGCAGGCCAAGGACTTCCTGCGCCAGAATCAGGACATCGCGCAGCGGCTGGAGACGGACATTCGGGGCAGGGTGTCGACTATTGAAGTTCCTGTTGAAGGCATCTCCGAAGCCGAGTGACGGGCGGTTGATGCGGGCGCCTGAACCGCCCTCGGGGTCAGCTGAACCGCGCTCGGATGCCGTTTGACCGGGCTAGCCGGAGGCAGTCGGCGGCCGAGCGCCGGGAGCGGCGCGGGGAGGTCGAAGATCCGGCGATCGTGATGGAGGCCGCCGCCGCTTTCCTGGCCGTGCGCCCGCGCTCGGTGGCGGAGACGCGACGGCGGCTGAGCCAGCTGGGCTACCGGCAGCCGCTGGTCGAGCAGGTGCTCGAGCGCCTGACCGAGATGGGCTACCTCGACGACGAGGCCTTCGCGCAGGCCTGGATCGAGTCGCGCGACCGAGCGCGGCCGCGAGGGGAGGGCGCCCTGCGCCGCGAGCTGGCAGTCAAGGGCGTGCAGCGTGAGACCGTGGCAGCGGTCCTTGAGGTCCGTGCGGAAGCGGACCACTCTGCCGACAGCACCGCCGCCCAGCGCCTGCTTGACCGCCGGCGGACCGCCATCGAGCGCGAGCCGGACCCGCGCAAGCGTCGGCAGAGGGCCTATGCGCTGCTGGCCCGCAACGGCTTCGATCCTGAGATCTGCCGGGCAGCCAGCGCGGCCTTCGGGCAGCTCGCGGAGGAGGTCGAGTGATGCCGCCACTCCTGCGGCGACGTCTCATCCTCCTGGCCACCGGGACCTACATCGGCCTGCTACTGAGCCTGACGCTGCTGCCTGCGCCGCCGGACGATGCCCAGGGCCGCGATCCGGTCTGGTTGAACCTGCGCCCCTTCGACACGATCAACAAGGGCCTGCGTGGCCAGTTGGGCAGGCAGGGACCGGCGCTCGTCGCGGGCAACGTGGCGGCTTTCGTGCCGCTCGGCGTGCTGGTGCCGCTGGTGACGGGGCGGCCGTCATGGCGCACCGCGGCCTTTGCAGGGCTGAGCCTGTCGGTGGCCATCGAGTCGGCACAGCTGGGCCTGTCATTGCTGGTCCAGTACCCCTACCGCCACGCAGACGTTGACGACGTGATCCTCAACACGTCCGGCGCGGTGCTTGGCTACGCAGCGTTTCGTTCGGCCACGGTTGCCGGCGACAGGCTCAGCCGAGCAACCTGACCTGGCCCACGGCCTGTCCCCGCCCGTACCAAAGTAGTCCGCAGGCAGGGTTGACACGCCCTGTGGCCGGTGGTCAGGATGCGGCACGGGCCGGACGCCGTGCTCGACGCCCGTCGGAACAAGAGAGAGGGGCAGGGCCGCCGGAGCGGCCGGGGAGGGGTAGTGGGACCGTTCAAGCTGCCGTTGCGCCTGCTGCTGGCGCTGGTCGGTGCATCCGTCGCGCTGGGCCTGCTGCCGGCCGTGCCCGCGCAAGCCCGCGGTCCCATCGACGTGATCGGGCGACAGGTGGCCACCTCGGTCGAGCGGGAACGGGTCGTCGCTCTGCCCATCTTCGCGTCCCACGTGGCACTGCACTGGGAAGGCGACGAGGAGGCCGAGCTGTCGGTCGCCGTCAGCCTCGACGGCCGAACCTTCGACCGGCCGCGTCCCGTCGAACACGACGATTCGGGCGGGCACTCGCCCGACGGACGGACGTACGGTGGCGTGCTGTGGACCAACGGCACCCGCTTCGTGCGCGTCACAGCGGACAGGCCGCTGCCGCGCTTGACGGTCGTCGCTATCAACAGCCGCGGGCCGGCCTCCGGCGGCACACCGGCTCAGCGGAACGTCACCCGCGCTGCCGTCGAGGCGCCTTCCATCAGTTCGCGCGCCGAGTGGGGCGCCGACGAATCGCTGCGCTTCGACGGCGAGGGCAACGAGTCCTGGCCAAGCGAGTTCGCTCCGCTCCAGAAGTTCATCGTCCACCACACCGCAGGTGCGAACAACGATCCGCATCCCGCATCGACGGTGCGAGCCATCTACTACTACCAGGCAATCACGCGCGGCTGGGGCGACATTGGCTACAACTTCCTGATCGACGAAGCGGGCCGCATCTACGAGGGCCGTTACTCGGGCCCCTCAACCTCCGGCGTACCACCCACCGGCGAGGATGCCGGCGGGCTGAGCGTGATCGGCGCCCACGTCGCCAACTACAACGCCGGCACGCTGGGCGTGGCCCTGCTGGGCACGCTCTCGACGAAGGACGCCACGCCTGCAGCCCGAGCGGCGCTGGTCCGGCTGCTGGCCTGGAAGGCGGAACGGCACGGCATCGACCCGGAGGGCGGCGGGCTCTATACCAACCCTGTCAGCGGCTCAGCCAAAGTGGCTCCCAACATCACCGGTCACCGGGACTGGGCGGCGACGCTGTGTCCCGGCGAGAGGTTCTACGC
>DATKBB010000063.1:0-41308 GCA_035514295.1 Candidatus Limnocylindria bacterium
GGCGAACACGGGCAGGGCCAACCCGTTGGGATCCTCGTTCGAGATCTCGTCGTGCAGCCAGCCGATGATCTCGCGGTCCGCATCGAGTGGCGCCGCCAGAAGCAGGTCGCGCATGGGCGCAACGAGCAGCCGCGGCTCGTGCCCGTAGCGCCGCTGAAGCTCCTCGTCCAGCAGCAGGAGGGTGGATGCCCAACCATCCCCCGACTGGAACCACCAGATGGGGATGCCGCCGATGCTCTCGTACTCGATGATCTCGTGGCGCCGACGGGCAACCAGCGCGCGCAGGTTGGCCATTCCCTGCTGCCAGGCTTCATCGAAGCTCAACTGCCAGGAGGTGAGCAGCGACTGGGTCACGTGCATGAAGGCCGGCCCGACATCTATGCCGAGGCCCACGGGCAGGCCCGGCGGTCGCTCGACGAGCACGCTACGTTCCGCGCCCGGCGGCTGCGGACGGCGGCGCGGAAAGACGGGCCGGATCATCGTCACCACCTCCTCCCAGGCGAGCTCCGGCGAGAGGCGCTCGATGGCAGCCAGAACCTCGTCGCGGCTGGGGCTGACGATCCGCGCTCCACGCGCGACGTTCGGGCGGGACGATCGCCTCGCGTAGCGAGTAGGCCGAGCCCTTCTTGCGTGCATGGCCCGATGATGGCGCTCGGCGCTTGGCCGGCGCTTATCCGCGACTTACCGCCCCCTTTCCGGCCGATCCGCCGAGGCAGGGCCGAAAGTGAGTGGGCTAGCGGCGCACTTCCGTGCCGTGCCGCGGGTCGCCCGGCGAGCGACCGACCAGCGTGATGCCCTTGATCATCGCGTAGCGCGAGAAGTAGACGTCGCGGTGGATCACCCGACCGTTGGCGTCGTGTACGGTGCGCACGACGGTCGAGTCGAAACCGTTGACCGGCCACTCGACACGCCGGCGGACACCAGGCGCCAGGTTGTCCGTGTAGCGCAGCACCTCGAAGGCACTCCTGCGGTTCTCGATGACCGGCCGACTGAACGACACCGTGCGCCCGTCGTCGATGCCCCATATCTCGAAGATGACCGCGCCCCGCCGGTTGATGCCGCGCACCAGGAGGGGATAGTCCGTGTCGTTGGTGAAACGCATCGTCTGGCGGGCGCCCGAGTTAGCGATCCAGACCGTGGCGTCCAGCCCTACCGGGTAGCGGGCGATGTAGTAGTAGTGGTTCTTGCGCGCGCCCATCTCCAGACCGGCGCGCAGGGCGGCGTTGAAGATCGTCGTGGAGCAGGAGCAGATGCCACCGGCGAGCGTCTCGTCGGGGACGGTCCGGCCGCGGATGATCGCCCCGCCGTAGCCGTAGCCGTCTTCCAGAGTGGGCATGCCCACGACCCGCCAGAAGTCGAACGTCTGGCCCGCCCTGACCACCGTGCCGTCGATCATGGTGGTGGGCACCGAGATGTTGCGGCCGTTGGCGTTGAGGATGCCCGGCACGAAGTTGGTGCGCCAGCTGGAGAGCAGCTCGACGCGGTCGGCCATGCTCTGGGCCTGCTCGGAGCTGAACTCGGGCTCGACGACGGCCACGGCGAGTGTCACCTGCGGCGGTCCACCACCGTCGGCGCGCGCCTGCAGGGCAGCCAGGATGGCGTCCGTGCCGGCCTCCCGGTCGAGCGCCTGGCCGTTCTCGCCGCGCACCGCCACGACGTTGCCGCCCTCGAAGGCGAAGCTCGCATCAACTGCCGCGACGTCGACCTCCATGGCGTAGTGCTCTACGAACTGGGCGATGGGCTCGCGCGGGATGACGACGTCCCAGGCACCCGCGCCCAATTCGACCAGCTGCACCCAGCCGAGGATGTGATCAGCTCCGATGACCGCGCTGCCTCCGCCGCCGGAGACGGTCAGCGGGCTGGCCACGACGCGCTCCATTCGCTCCACGGCGGCGCTGGCAGTCTCGGTCGAGACGGAGGGCGCGACGCTGACGGCCTCGACGGCCACCTGCGTGTCGGCCGGCGACAGATTGTTGATGGCGAGAGAGGCGAGCTCGAGGCCGTGCCTGACATCCACGCTCTGGCCGGCCGCCGCCGGCACGACTTCGTAGTGCCCGTTGGTCCGTACGACGCGCGCGTCCACGGGGGCGATCTGAGCGGGGAGGGCCGCTTGAGCCACACGCCGGCCGAGCTCCTCGGCATTCCAGGTCAGAGCTGGCTCGACGGCCACGCCGTTGAGCATGATGCGCAGCTGCTCGATGGCCTGCTCGGGCAACCCGCCGCCGTGCCCCACGGCGAACGCCTGGTCGAGCATGTAGGCCATGTCGTAGTCGCGCCCGACGTCGGAGTAGCTGATGGTCGCCTGCTCCTCGCCGAAGCGGACTGTCAGCGCTCCGCTGGAGAGGGCGGGCAGCCTCTCGCGCAGCAGGCTCTCTGCCTGCAAGCGGTCCAAACCGGCCAGCGACACTCCGGCCACTTCCACGCCGGGCAGGGCTCTGCCCTCGTGCATGCGCACATAACCGGCTGCGAAGGCGAGCACGAAGAGTGCGACCGCACTGAGCGTGAGGAAGAACGAGAAGACCAGCCGGCGCCAGGCGAAGGAGCCCGAGCGCACGACTACGAGCGGCAGCCGCTCGGTGCGCGTTGTCATCAGTCTGTGATGCTAACAGCCGCGCCGGTGCTTACGGCATGAGAAATTCGTCCGGCCACCCCCACCAGACTTGACAATATGAACCCCTCGTCAGGTGCCGCTCAGGCCTGTCTGCGCAGGATCACCACCCGGCGTTGCGGTTCTTCGCCGATCGATTGCGTCGCGACGTCCGGGTGCTGCCGCAGAGCCAGATGCACCCAGCGCCGTTCGAGGGCCGGCATTGGCTCCAGCTGGAGCATCTTGCCTGACTGGATGACATGTTCGGCAGCACGCAGGGCGATCTCGCGCAGCTGGCGTTCGCGCCGGCCGCGATAGTCCTCCACGTCGACGAGCACGCGCGTCCAGTTGCCCATCCGACGCGACAGCATCAGGTTGACAAGGTGCTGCAACGCAGACAGCCGCTCCCCCTTGCGGCCGATCAGTGCACCCAGCGCTTCCTTCTCGTGATCCTCCGCTGTCACATCCAGCTTTGACGTGTCGCCGGCGTGAACCGTGACGCGAGCGTCGAGGCCCATGTGGCCAAGCAGCTCCTCGAGGATCTGGCGACCGGCCTCGAGGGCCTCCGGGCTTGCCTCGGCCGCCTGGATCTCCTCGCGTTCGACGGCCAGCGAGGCGCGGCTGGCGCGGACCTCTGCCTGCTCAGTGTCGGAGAGGGCGGCTGCGCCACGATCGCGTCCCTCACCTCGGTCACGCTCCCGGCGCGGCCCGCGCTCGGGGCGCTCGGGGCGCTCGCCGCGGCCGAAGCGTGGAGCGGCGGGGCGCTCGGCCGTCACCGTGTCGGCCCCCTCGCCGGCCGTGCCGGGCGCGCTTTCCGCTGCCGGTCGTCTGTCGGGACCTCGTCCGCGATCCGGCCGCCTGTCCCGCTCGCCACCGCGGCGCCTGTCGTCGCGCTCGCCTCGACCGCCCCGGTCACGGTCTCGATCACGCGAGCGGAACTCGTCGCGCGGCGGACGTTCCGGTGCCGGCAGGGGAGTGGATGCGGCCGCCTCACGTCGTGGCGCAGCGCCACCCAGCGCCGAGCGTGGCGCGGCGATGATCCGCGCCGGTTCGGCGCCCATGCCCAGCACCCCGCGGCTGCCGGGGGTGAGGATCTCGAAGTCAAGGTCGTCTAGGCTGGCCACGCCGAAGGATTCGCGCGCCTCGCGCAGCGCCTCCTCGACGCTCTTGCCGGTGAACTCCTGGTATTCGCTCATCGCCGTCTCCCTCGCCGGCTGGTCCGCCCTCTCGAGCGCGCCGGACGGATAGTACCTGCCGCACGGTCGGTTGGGCTGCGGCGAGGTTCATCTTTGCGGCTTTCGCCGCTTTCTGCCCGTGGTGGTTTGTAGTCCGGCACCGGGAAGCGCGGAGAGTGGTTGCGCGCAAAGCCGGGATTCCAGCCGAACAGCGGGAAAAGCGCTCCCCAGCCCGCGATCAGGTACTGCTGGATGATCGAGTAGGCCGTGAACACGATCCAGTAGAGGAACAGGCCTGCCGGCAGGAAGGCGCCGTAGATGATCGAGAAGAGGGGCAGGACCAGGAAGATGCGCTGCTGCGTCCGAGTCTGGGGGTCGTTGGTGTTGGGCACCATCATGCGCGTCTGGATGAGCTGCAGGAAGGCAGCGAGGAGGGCCAGCGCGCTGATGCCAAAGCCGGGTGGAGCCATGAACGGCAGCGGGATCGAGAACAGAACCTCCGGCCGGTTGGCCGGCAGGTCGCCCAGCCAGCTGACCGTCGGGTTGATGCAGGGCACGTCCGGACTGGGTGGCGAGACCTGGCAGGGCACATCCAGCACGGGCTGGCCGAAGAGCTGCAGCATCGAGCTGATGTCGGGCGCCGAAAGGCCCTGCGACACCACCTGGTAGATGGGTATGAGTAGGAAGAGCTGCAACAGCGCGGGCAGGCAGCCGGCGGCCGGGTTGATGCCGCGCTCGCGATAAAGGCGCATCGTCTCTTCGCTGATCTTGGCGCGGTTTCCCTTGAACTTCTGCTGCACGGCCCGCATCTCGGGCTGGAGCAGCTGCATGCGCCGCTGCGAGACGATCTGCTTGCGAAAGAGCGGGATCAGGATCGTCTTGATGACGAGCGTCAACAGGATGATGGCAATGCCGATGTCGCCGGTCAGCCGATAGAAGACGACCAGCCCCAGGAACAGGGCCTGGAAGATGGGCGTGAACAGCCAGGCCAGGATGTCGACCGGGTTGCCGCTGAGTTGGGCGGGGCAGAGCGGCAGCGGGCGGGGCGTGGCGCCGGGTTCGGGTGGCGTGGGCAGGGGCGCGGGCAGCGGGCACGGGTCGCCGTTGGGCCAGGTGTACGGACTCGGGCTTGGTGCGGGAGCGGGTGTGGCCTGGGCCGGCGAGGCGGCCGGCGTGGCGGCCGCGGAGGCGGTGGGCGTGGGTTCAGCAACCGCCAGCGCATCGCCGGCCATCGCCCGCGCGGGGGCGATGTCGCCCGCTTGGGCGGGCAGCGCGCCGAGCAGCGTGACCAGCAGAGTGAGCCCGGCCAGGCCCAGCACCAACCCCCGTCGGCGGCGCCGTGAACTGCCCGCCAGATCCTCAGCGGACAGGGTCGTATCCTCCCGGGTTCCAGGGGTGGCAACGAGCGATGCGTTTGGCGCCCATCCAGCTGCCGCGCAGCAGGCCGTACTTGCCAATCGCCTGCTCCGTGTAGTGCGAGCAGCTGGGCTCGAAGCGGCAGGACGAGGGCAGCCAGAAGAAGACAGCCCGGTAGAGATGGATCAGCCCTATCCCGATCCGCTTCACGTCTTCGATGCCGTTCCTTCCATCAAGCCGGCTGCCCGGAGGAGGCGGTCCAATGCCTGTGCGAGCTGTGCCTGCGTGGCCTCAGCGGCCGGCGGCCTGGCCACCAGCAGGATGTCCCAGCCCGCGCTGACGCGGCCGCCGAGCACGCGCAGGACGCTCTTCATCCGCCGCCGCACGCGATTGCGCACCACCGCCGAGCCCAGTCTGCGGCCGGTGGAGATGCCGTATCTGGTTCGATCGAGATCGTTCCTCCTGAAGCGCACGATCAGCAGCGGGTGGACTCGGCTGCTGCTCTGCGCCTGGATGGCCTTGAAGGCCAGCGGCGAACGTAGCATGTCCAGCGCCACGCCCATGGTGACGACCGCCGCTTGTCAGGCGCTCAGCTTTTTGCGCCCCTTGGCGCGGCGCGCCGCTATCACCCGCCTGCCACCCTTGGTCTTCATGCGCGCGCGGAAGCCGTGCTCCCGAGCGCGATGTCGCTTCTTGGGTTGATAGGTCTGCTTGGTCATGGCGGTTCGGAACTTCCTCTAAGGGGCACGGTTCTCGCGGAGAGAAGAAAACGCGCCTGGGCGCTGCGGGCACAGATCGGAGCCCGCGCAGGGCGCCGTGGCGCGTCCACGTTCAGCGGATTATATGGATGCGCTCGAAAGAGTGTCAATTTGGAGCAAACCCAGAGGAGGTGTGCGTTGAGTGACGAGCCGGCGCTGGAAGCAGTGGAGCCGGGCAGCTTCAGACCGCCGGCCAGCGCCACGCTGGAGGACTTCGAGCGCATCGACATGCGCGTCGGGCGGGTCGTGGCGGTCGAGCCCTTCCCCCAGGCGCGCAAGCCGGCCTACCGGCTGACGATCGACTTCGGGCCTGCCGGCCTGCGTCGCTCGTCAGCCCAGCTGCCGGCCACCTATCCCGACCCACAGCTGCTGGAGGGCCGGCTGGTAGTGGCCGTGGTCAACTTCGCGCCGCGCCGTATCGCAGGCTTCGAGAGCGAGGTGCTGGTGCTGGGAGCGCTGCCGGCAGATGGTCGGATACCGCTTCTGTCCGTCGACGAAGGCACTTCGCCGGGCGATCGGATAGGCTGACCGCGGTCGCTCGCGCGGCCGGCGACTGATACTCCCCAGGGGTATGCGTGAATCCGGTTGCGGGTCCTTTGCAGGCGGTGCTAAGGTAGGCCGCCCCGGCGCCCGAGAACCGCCGAGGGACCGTCTCCCAGGCCTGGACCGGCCGGCTGCGAACGGCCAGCAGGACGGGTTCGGATCGGTCGCCCGCTCCCTCACTATCTGTGCATTTGGGGCCGTTGCTATCGATGGACGCTAACCAGGTCTGGCGGGCCGCATTGGGCGAGCTCCAGGTCTCGCTGTCGCCTGCAAACTTCGAGACCTGGCTGAAGGAGACGGCGCTGGTTGCCGTCGACGACAATCGCTTCCGGGTGGCCGTGCCGAACGGCTTCGCCAAGGACTGGCTGGAGACGCGCTACCGCTCGCTGATCAGCCAGACCTTGGCCCGCGTGGTGGGCTACAGCGTGCAGGTCGACTTCGAGGTCCGCGAGGGTCTCGCTGCGGCGCCCGAGCAGGACGGCCGGGAGGCTGCCGCGGACGGCGGCGGAGCAGGCGGCGCGGCTGGCAGAGTACGCCTCGAGCCCGGGCGGGTGGGCGGGGCGGACGGCTCCAGCGCCAGCCTCAACCCGCGCTACACCTTCCGCAACTTCATCGTCGGCTCGGCCAACCGGCTTGCCCATGCCGCCAGCCTGTCCGTCGCGGAGCGCCCCGGCCAGGCCTACAACCCGCTCTTCCTGTACGGCGGCGTGGGCCTGGGCAAGACCCACCTGATGCATGCCATCGGCAACCAGGTGGTGGCCCGCTTCCCACGCAAGCGGGTCGTTTACGCCACCAGCGAGAAGTTCACCAACGAGTTCATCACCAGCATCCAGCAGGGCAAGATCGACGACTTCCGCACGCGCTACAGGCGCATCGACCTGCTGCTCATCGACGACATCCAGTTCATCGCCGACAAGGAGCGCACGCAGGAGGAGTTCTTCCACACCTTCAATGCGATCCACGAGGACGGCAAGCAGATCGTTCTGTCGTCCGATCGGCCGCCCAAGCTGATCATCACTCTCGAGGAACGCCTGCGCAGCCGCTTCGAGTGGGGTCTCATCGCCGACCTCACCGCGCCGGACCTGGAAACGCGCATCGCCATCCTGCGCGCCAAGGCGGAAGAGCAGTCGGTACCCATCGGCTCAGACGTTCTGGAGTTCATCGCCCGCAAGGTGATCAGCAACATTCGCGAGCTGGAGGGCGCGCTCACCCGGATCGTCGCCTACGCCAACATGGGCGGCATGCCCATCACCATCGAGCTCGCGCAGGCCGTGCTCTCCAATGTGCTCTACAACCCCAAGCGCAGGATGGTCACGCCAGAGCGGATCGCCCAGGCGGTCTCCGAGTACTACGGCGTGGAGATGGACGCGCTGCGCGGTCAGAAGCGCGATCGGGCCATCGTCACGCCCCGCCAGATCGCGATGTACCTGATGCGCGCTGAGACGGACGTGTCGTTGCTGCGCATCGGCCAGGAACTGGGCGGGCGCGACCATTCGACCGTGCTCCACGCCTGCGACAAGATCGACCGCGAGACACAGGAGAACGAGGAGTTACGCCGCGAGCTGGCGGCGGTGCGTGAACTGATCTACTCGGAGTAACGGGCGCGCCCGCTCACCGCGCGAAACCGTTTCATGGCCGTTGCAGCGCGACGGGCTTTCCTCCGTCCGGTGGAAAACCGGCCTGCTGCTGTGGATTACCTGCGGTTTGTGCACATTCGCCGGGGGCATCCTGGTGGGAGGCTGTGGAGGAGGCACCAGCAAAGGGCGACAATATGCCCCGCCCGTCCCCACTCGGCTGCCGATCATCCACGGCCCACCGGCCGTAAAACGGCCCTTATAGATCACGAAAGCCCGTCCGTCCCCCTCATCCACAGCATGATGATGACTACGGAATGAGAAGATAGAGAGAACATCAGAGTTACCCGCCGTGCCCTCGTGGTGGACAGAAATTCGGCGGGCCTCGGTCCGATCTTGAAGGGAGCCCCAGCGACGTGAAGCTCACCGTCATGCAGGAGAACCTCGCCCGCGGCCTGCAGCTCGTCAGCCGGGCTGTCAGCAGCCGCAGCACGCTGCCCGTGCTGTCCAACGTCCTGCTGCGGACGGAGGACGCCGGCCTGAAGCTGACCGCCACCAACCTGGAGATCGGCATCAGTGCCTGGGTGGCCGGGCGCATCGACGGCGAGGGCACACTGACCGTGCCGGCCAGGCTTTTCGCAGACGTGGTCAACGGCCTGCCGGCGGGCGATCGAGTGGAGCTCGAGCAGGAGGGCAGCAACGCCCTGCGCATCCGCGCCGGCCGCTTCCAGACACTGCTGCGCGGCATTGACGCCGAGGAGTTCCCGGTCATCCCTTCGCCGGGCGAGCGACCCACGACGCGCGTGAACCAGGGCGAGCTGCGCCGCGCGCTGTCGGAGGTCGTCTTCGCGGCGGCCAGCGACGAGGCACGGCCCATCCTGACCGGCGTGCTGACCCGCTTCAGCGGGGACAGGCTGACGCTGGCCGCCGCCGACAACTACCGCATCGCGGTCAAGAGCCTGCCGATCCTGGACGCCGTCGAGGACACCAGTCTGGTGGTGCCAGCGCGCTCCTACTCGGAGTTGATGCGGGTCTTGTCGGATAGCGAGGAGCCGCTGGAGATCATGCTCGCGCCGTCCAAGAGCCAGATCCTCTTCCACCTCGAGGGAGTCGACCTGGTCAGCCGGCTGATCGACGGCCAGTTCCCCAACTATCAGCAGGTGCTGCCCACGTCCCATGCCACGCGGGCCGTCGTCGAGCGCGAGGAGCTGCTCAAGGCCGTCCGGCTGTCGGCGCTGATCGCCAGCGCGGCCGCCAACGTGGTCAAGCTCAACCTGGGCGACGAGGCCTCGGGCACGATCACCATCGCCGCCGCAGCCGACGTGGGCGACACGCAGGGCGAGGTGGGCGCGGCCATCGAGGGCGACCCGGTGCAGATCGCCTTCAACGCGCGCTACCTGGCCGAAGCGCTGCAGAGCGTGGACCACGACCAGCTGGCGCTCGAGTTTTCAGGGCCACTTTCGCCGGGCGTCCTCAAGCCGACCGGCGACGACGACTACGTGCACGTGATCATGCCCGTGCGCACGCCGTCCTGATCGGCCGGCGAACGGACCGCGGGGGATGGCGCTGAGGTCATGCACGTCGAACAACTGCAACTCACCGGCTTTCGCAGCTACGCCGCTGTACAGGCCAGCTTCCCGGCCGGCCCGCAGCTGATCGTTGGGCCCAACGCCGCCGGCAAGACCAACCTGTTGGAGGCGATCGCGCTGCTGGGCAGCGGCCACTCTCACAGGGCCTCCAGCGATTCCGAGCTCATTGCCTGGGGCGCCGACTTCGCGCGGCTGGAGGCCTGCGTGAGCGAGGGCCCGGGCAGACCTGCCGACCGGCTGGAGCTGGTGCTTGCCGGGCCGGGCAGCGGCGCTCGGAAGCGAGTCAAGGTCAACGGCGTTCCGCGCCGGACGTCCGCCCTAAGGGGCAACCTGCCCGTCGTGCTCTTCGCGCCGGAGGACATGTTGCTGGTGATCGGCTCGCCGGGCCTGCGCCGCGCGGCCCTCGATGCGCTCGTCGTCCAGCTGCAGCCCATGGCCGCGGCCGGCCTCTCGACCTACGGCCGGGCTTTGACCCAGCGCAACAACCTGCTGCGCGCCGTCCGCGACCGCCTGGCCGCGCCGGACGAGCTCGTCTACTGGAACGGTGTCCTGTGCCAGGAGGGAGGACGCATCGTCGAATGGCGGCAGGACACGATCGCCTCGCTGGCCGATCCGCTGGCCGCCGCCCACGCCGAGATCGCGCCCACGGAGGAGCGGCTCAGCCTCGCGTACGTCAGCAACGCCCAGCCGCTGGCCGGCGAGACGCCCCAGGCCGCACTCGAGCGGCGCCTGGCTGAGACGCGCGAGAAGGAGCTGTGGAACGGCGCGACGCTGGTGGGGCCGCACCGCGACGACTTCAGCTTCAGCCTGGGTCGGCGCGAGATGGCCGGTGCCGCGTCCCGCGGCCAGCAGCGCAGCGCCATCCTGGCTTTCAAGCTGGCCCAGCTGGGGCTCCTCCGCTCGCGCGACGGCCGCCAGCCGCTGCTCCTCCTCGACGACGTGTTCAGTGAGCTCGATCCGCAGCGCCGGGCGCACCTGGTGCGTCGCATCGGCGAGCTGCCGCAGGCTTTCGTGACGACCACGACGCTAGACGACCTGGATCCCTCGCTGGTGGCCGCCTCGACCACCTGGCGGGTGACGCCGGGCAGTCTGGAGAGGACGTCGGAGGCCAACTGGCCGACTCCCCCTGACCCGGCCGCCACGGAGCAGGTCGCCGCCACGGACGCGGCCGCGCCGGTTGGGCCGGCGCGGTGAACAGGCAGCGCCGGCCGATGCAGCGCCTGGCTGACGTTCTGCCGGCAGTGGCCTCCGCCCTCGGCGTCGAGGCCGAGCTGAGTCGGGCGCGCCAGCATGCCTGTTGGCAGCGGCTGGTCGGCGAGCTCGTGCCCGGCGGTGCCGGCCAGTCAACCATGCTCGACATCCAACCGCCGGCGCTGGTGGTCAGTGCCGCGACCGGCGCGCTGGCCCAGGAGCTGCGCCTGCGCCAGCGCGAACTGCTCGACGGCTTCGCTCGCTCGCCGGACGGCCAGAGGCTGCTCGAGCTGCGCGTAGTCGTGCGCGGGCCGGCGAGCGGGCCAGGCCCGTCGCCCCGTGTAGACTAGGCCGCCCTATGGCTTCCCGCCTGCAGCTCAAGTACGGGCTGGTCTCCGAACACGAGCGCCTGTCCAACTCGGCCGACGCGCTGTTGGTGAGCGAGCCGACTACCGGCTCGAAGGCGCGCACCAAGGGCAGCCTGTACCTCATCGCCACCTCGCGCGCCCAGGGCAACCGCGCCCGTGAGGCTAGCCGGCTGGTGGCCGACAGCATCCGACGCGAGTACTACTACGACGAGTCGGCCGGCATCGCCATAGTGCTCGAGAAGGCCATCCGCAGCGCCAGCCGCCGGCTGCGCCACGCCCGTGAGGGGAGCGGCATCCAGCCCGGTTCGCTGGGCGTGGCGGTGGCCATCGTGCGCGGCAACGAGCTCTACGTGGCCACCACCGGCGACGCGGAGGCCTACCTCATCCGCGCCGCCCGGCTGCTGATGCCGGAGCACGAGCCGGGCGAGGGCCTGCCCGCCGCCGACAAACTGCGCGTCGACGTGTGGCGGGGCGACTTCTCGGTCGGCGACTCGCTCGTGCTGTGCTCGCGCAACCTGGTCGAAGTGGTCGGCACGGAAGAGCTCAAGAACGCGGTCGTGACGCTCCACCCCCAGTCGGCCGTGGAGCACCTGCACCACCTGTTCGTGGCCGCCGGCGGGGAGGGCTCGGACGCGGTGCTGGCCATCGAGGCGACCGAGGTATCGCTGTCGCGCGTCGAGCACCGCCTGGTGCCTGTCAGCCCGTCTGAGCCGCTGGCCGGCGCGCCGCTGCGCTCGCCCATCCCGCTGGCCGACCAGTTCGCCGGCGCGGCGTCGGCGGTTCAGGACAAGGCCGTGGCGGCGCGCGGCGCGGTCCAAGAGTTCTTCAGCCAGGGCCTGAGCTCGCTGCTCGACCTGATGCCCCGCCGTGGCACCTCCTACCGGCGCATCGCGCCGGCCGCCTCGCGGCGCGAGACTCAGCGCCGGGCTGCCACGGCTCTGCTCTCCTTCATCGGGGTGCTGGCCGTCCTGGGCACGGCGCTGTGGTGGTGGGGCGGACCTGGCCGGGCGCAGGAGAACCCCATCCCCCAGGTGACCGCCGGCGAGGCCGCCTACCGGGCGGCGCAGCAGCGGGTGTCGCTCGTGTTTGGGCCCTCCAACCTGCTGGTCAACGACCGCGTCGCGGCGCAGCGCGAGCTGCGCGCCGCCTGGGCGGATCTCGAGCGAGCGGAAGGCGCCGGCGTGGATGAGGACGCGCTGGCCGAGCTGCGCGCCGAGGTGAGCGCCGGCCTGGACGACCTCTATGGCACCCACGCCGTGCCGGCGGAGCAGCTCTACGAGGCGCCGGCAGGCAGCGAGATCAGCGGCCTGATGCTGGGCCCGGACGAGGCCTACTACGCCATCGTCGAGGGCACTGTCGTGCGCATCGACCCGGAGAGCGGCGATTCGGTCACCGTCGTGGAGGCCGGCGAGGGTGGGGGGACGGGCATCGGGGCGCCGCGCATCCTGGCCCGCGGCGGTCTCGACCTGGTCATCGTGGACGTGCGCGGGAGCCTCTGGCGCTGGCGCACGTCCGATACGCTCGGAGACATGGAGGTCAGCGGCGACCAGCAGTGGGGCCCGGACGTGGTCGACCTGGCCACCTTCCTGATCGACGCCGAGCAGAGCCAGTACCGACTTTACGTGCCCCATCCCACCTCCAACCAGATCCTGCGTTATGAGCCGGTCGCCGACGGCAGCGGCTTCCGCGCGCCCACGCCCTACTTCGTGGGCGAGGGCGAGGACGTAGCCGCCTTCCGCCAGCTGCACATCGACGGCGACATCTACGCCATCACCTCCGACGCGCTGCTGCGCTACTTCAACGGCCGGCGCACGACCTTCGAGCTGGAGCCGCCGCCCGACGACGCCGACCTGCGCTCAGGCTGGGATCTGGGCCGGATGGCCGCCACAGGCACCCGCGGCGTGGGCCGCTTGATCGTGTGGGACGCGCAGCACGCTCGCATCATCGTCTACGACAAGGGTGACGGCACCTACATCGAGCAGTTCGAGGCCGGCGCCGGCGCGCCGCCCTTCGCCAACCTGCGCGGCATGCTGGCCGTCGAGCGCGGCGAGGTCGTTCCGCCGCTGCTGGTGTGGGCCAACGCGGATGGCGTCTACGTCACCGAGCTGGGGCCACCCGAGGAGCCTGACCCGGAGCCCAGCGTCAGCCCGGGCGCCGGCTCGCCGCGGCCGGGCACCAGCCCAGGTCCGACGGATGAGCCGAGTGAGCGCCCCAGGCGCACGCCGCAAGCGACGCCCGAGGACTCGCCCGAGCCTTGAGGCAGGAGCCAAACCTTAGCTTGGGCTCAATCGTGGGCGCCCGGTC
This sequence comes from Candidatus Limnocylindria bacterium, assembly GCA_035514295.1. Classification (GTDB taxonomy): domain Bacteria; phylum Chloroflexota; class Limnocylindria; order Limnocylindrales; family CSP1-4; genus JALYGJ01. The sequence continues at coordinate 13,446 of DATKBB010000063.1, forward strand.
CCGGTATTAGAATCGCCCGCATGGCCGCAGGTCTCAACGAGATGGTCGTGGAGAGCGTTCGCGTGCACATGCTCTCGTCGCAGCACGTGGTCATCCTGCGCGACACCGTGCGCGAGCGCTACCTGCCCATCTGGATCGGCCCGTGGGAGGCGAATGCCATCGCCATGCGCCTGCAGGGCGTCACGCCCGAGCGGCCCATGACCCACGACCTCTTCTCCCAGACGCTCGAGGAGCTGGGCGTGGTGGTCAAGCAGATCGTCGTGTCAGACCTGGCCGACGACACCTTCCGCGCCCGCCTGCTGCTCGAGCTCGACGGCCGCTCCGTCGACGTCGACGCGCGGCCCAGCGACGCGATCGCCCTCGCCGTCCGCGCCGGCGTGCCGATCTTTGCCACCGATGCTGTCCTGGACCGGGCAGGCGTGGTGCCGGAGACCGACGAGGACGAGAAGCTGAGTGTCTTCCGCGAGTTCGTCAACTCGCTCAACATCGACCTGCCCGGCGAGGAGCCGGAGGAGAAGCGCCGCCTCGACTAGGTCCCGCGACCAGGTCCCGCGACCAGGTCCCTCGACTAGGTCCCCGCCCCGCCGGCCACGCCCCCCGGCTGTGCGGCCAGCACGGGCCGGCCACGCAGCAGCGCCGCGCGCCGATTTGCCCACAACCGGAGGCGCAGCAGCCAGAAGTCCTTCACTGCGCGGAAGACGACGCTGGGCTTGGCGCCGGTCGGGCTGCCGGCCGTGCGCGGATAGTGCGGCACGCCCACTTCCACCAGCCGCCGCCCGCGCTCGCGCAGCTTGATCAGCAGCTCGGCGCTCATGAAGGCGCCGCCCGACTCCAGGCGTATGCCCTCCAGCGTCTCGCGCCGGAAGAGCTTGCAGGCACAGTCGGGGTCGCGCACCCTGAGGCCGAAGAAGACCCGCAGGCAGAGCCGGTAGGCTCGAGCGTAGAGCAGCCGGACCAGCGGGTCGGCGCGCTTCAGCCGGTAGCCCAGCACGACGTCCGGCCGATCATCCCCGGCCAGCCGGTCGAGCAACAGCGCCAGGTCGGCCACCCTGAACTGGCGGTCGCCGTCGAGGAAGCAGACCAGAGGATGTCGGGCCGCCGCGAAGCCGCTGCGCAGCGCGGCCCCGTAGCCCAGGTTGCGCGGGTGGTGGACGGCGCGCACGGCCGCGTGCTGCTCGGCCAGCCGATCGGCCAGCTGGGGCGACCGGTCACGGCTGCCGTCGTCGACGGCGATGATCTCGAACTCGTCGGCCAGCGTGGGCAGGACGGCGAGTGCCTCCTCGACCAGCGCCTCCAGGTTGGCTTCCTCGTTGTGGACCGGGAAGAAAAAGCTGAGCGCGGGCACGCGTGACCGGCCGGAATGGAGCGGGGAGACGTCGGCCACGGCGCGATTATAGGCAGCCACCCGCTCAGCCCCCGGCGCGCATCGCTTCGACCCGGTAGACCCAGCCGTCCGGGCCCCAGCCGGGAACGTCGAGGCGGGCGAGCTGATAGCGTTCCCTGAAGGCAGGCAGGTCGTAGGGCAACCTGATCAGGTAGACAGGCCGGCGGCCGAGGTTGTCGTCGATCACCTCCAGCGCATCGCCCAGCTGCAGGTCGATCATCGTCCGATCGTCGGCCACGAAGATGTCGGGGCGCTGCCCGTCCACGTACTGGGCGTACCAGAGCGGCGTCGAGAAAGCCCACCAGCTGATCACCAGCGCACCCTCGTCGAGCTGGGGCAGGACGTTGGCCAGCCAGTCGCGGGCGGAGTTGTCGTGGGACAGGTCCACCCGGCCGAAGCGTCCCGGCATGGCCGCCAGGGAGGGCAGCACAAGCAGGCCGGCGAGGGCTAGCGCGCCTGCCACGTGCAGGCCGTTGCTATTGAGTCGCGCAGCGCGCACCGGCAACGGCCGTCCGCGCCACCTGTCGCGCACCCGCCGCCAGGCCTGAACGCCGGCCTCCAGAACGGCCGCCGCGCCCACCCCGCCGAGCACCGCCAACGAGAGTAGCGGGGCCAGGTAGTAGCGCTCGATGTCGGCGTTGACGTAGCCCAGCGCGAAGCCCCAGTTGAGCACGATCCAGACCAGCAACATGAGCAGCAGCGGCGGCCGGCGCAGCAGCACCAGGACCCCAACTGCGGCCAGCGCCGCAAACGCGCCCATCTCGGCCACGCTCTCGCCCAACACGAAGCGGGTTGCCTCGACCGGTGCTGGGAAGCCGCGGAAGCTACCGCGGAACTGCTCGGCGAAGACGAGGTAGCTGAAGCCCTCCCAGGTTTGCGGGTTGGCATAGTCGAGCGGCGGATCCATCGCCGAGCGGAGGGGCAGGTAGGCATAGAGCAGGACGGTGGTCAGGCCAAGGGCCAGCGCGCAGCCCAACACCAGGCGTGGCCGCTCGAACAACAACCTGGGCCGTGCGGCCAGCAGGAACAGGGCGATGCCGGGCGCCAGCAGGACGGTCAGCCCATGGTTCCCCAGCGACACGCCGAAGACGACCGCGGCAGCGAGCAGCAGTGAATCGGCCAGCCGGCTGTCACGCTCGCTCTGCTGCCAGCCCACCAGCAGCAGCAGTACGAGTGCAACCAGAGCGAGGTGCAGCGCATGGGCGTCGGCGCGCAGGCCGATCGACCAGGCAGGCCCGCTCAGGCCCAGCGCCAGACCTGCCGCCACGCCGATGGCCGCGCGGCGCACCAGCAGCGTGACGGTTGCCGCGACCAGCGCCGCCCCGCCGCCGGCCAGCAGGCCGGATAGCAGGTTGGCGCGCAGCGCGGGCTCGCCGAACGGCTGGAGCAGCACCGAGGCCAGCCAGGCCAGCAGCGTGTAGCTTGGGTAGCCGGTCGGGTGGGCGATGCCCAGCACCGTGCCCACCGTCTGGAACTCGGCCGTGTCCCAGAAGCCCAGCCCGGGCAGCATCGTCCGGGCGTACAGCGCCAGGAGGGGGAAGAAGACGAACAGCCCGGCCAGCAGCGGAGCGCCGCGCATGCTTGTCGGCCGGGCCGCTAGCCCGCTCGTGTCACCACCCCAGCCTGACGCCCCAGTAGACGCCCCAGGCGTTGACCAGGATGGAGACAAGGACCAGGCCGATCGTCAGGCGGCGCACGCCCAGGCCGGCAATGCCCAGCGTCACGAGCATCAGCGCGAAGGGCGCGAAGTCGTTGCTGAAGCGGTAGCCGAACTGGACCCAGCCCTGGCTGAAGTGCATCAGGTTGATCACGACGATGGACAGCACGGCCAGGGCGGCACCCTGCACCAGCGGCTGCCGCCAGGCGCGGCGCAGGACGGGCAGGGCCAGCAGGTAGGCCGGGCTGGTGAGCAGGATGCTCATGCCGGTCTGGTCGGGCCGCAGCAGCGGGCAGGTCGGGTCGAAGAGGGAGAGGCCGCACTCCGGCCGGATGACCGGCGGCCAGGCCAGCAGAATCAGGGAGTTCATGGGGATGAAGCGCGGGTCCTGAATGAGCCAGCTGCGGTCGATGGCCATCCATTCGGGCAGGTAGCCCAGGTACTCGTGCTGGTACAGCCACTGGTAGGCCGGGTGGAAGACGTGACCGGTGGCGACCACGTTGTAGGCGATCAACGCCACCAGCGGGATGAACGCTCCCAGGCCGGCCGAGAAGGCGCGCCGCCAGAAGCTGCCGCCGGCGCCGACGAAAGCGAAGAAGGGCGCCCCGAAGGCTATTGTCAGGCGGGACAGGCAAGCCAGCCCGAAGAGCAGGCCGGCCCCGAACTGAGAAGGCTCCAGCCAGCGCCTCAGACCGCCCCTCGGGGGGACCGCGGCCGCGGGCCGGCGATTGCCGTCGATGGCCAGGGTCACGGCCAGCAGCAGGAAGGTGATCGAGAAGACGTGGGCCAGGAACCAGGTGCTGCCCAGCATGGCCGCGTACCAGTGGACCGTGCCAAAGGCGAAGAAGAGCGTGGCCAGCACGGCCGCCGCCCGATCTTCGGTCAGGCGCGTGACCATGCGCCAGGCCAGGCCCACGTTGAGCGCGCCCACGACCACGGCCACCAGCGCGGCATTGGTGGCCAGCCCGAAGATCGCCACCAGCGGCGTGATCAACAGCGCCGGCAGTGGTGGGAAGGGGATCAGGCCGAAGCCCGGCCGCTCGGGCAGCGGCATCACGTCCTGGAAGTAGGCGTTGACGTGGGGCCCCTCCGCCACCGGGAAACGGACGGCGAAGCGGCCGTCGAGGAAGGCCTCGGCCTGCCACACGAAGTGGTTGTAGAAGTTGCGCCGCTCCGGATTGGAGAGCAGGTAGACGGCCAGCGCCAGGAATACGAACAGCACGCCGATGTGCACGACGTCGGCGCGTTCGAGGGCCGCGCGCAGGCGTCCTCGGGCCGGCTGGCCGGCAGGCAGTCGGGCGGTCCGGCGGGCGGTCCGCGGGGCGGTCGTTGCTATACTGCGCTCCACCTCGTCATTCTGGAGGCCGCGCGGCTTTGACAGCGCCCCAGGCGGAGCGGGCGCCCAGCGCGGATGGTGCCGCGCCCGCCCTGGTGACCCTGCTACTGGCGGGTCTGCTCCTCCGCCTAACTATCGCATACGTTCTCCTGCCGGGCTCCGGCTTCGAATCGGACATCGGCACTTTCACGGCCTGGGCCCTGCGCATGGCCGAAGTCGGGCCGGGCGGCTTCTACGCCCCCGACGTCTTCGCCGACTACCCGCCGGCCTACCTCTACGTGCTCTGGCTGCTGGGCGGCACCGCCCACCTGCTCAGCGACCTTACCGGCACCGCCCCCGCCAGCATCGCCGCCGGGCTGATCAAGCTGCCGCCGATGCTGGCCGACGTGGGCATCGGCCTGCTGCTCTATCTGCTCGTGCGCAGCTGGCTGCTGGCCCGCTTAGACCGGCACCGCCTCGGCCTGCTGGCGGCGGCGATCTATCTCTTCAATCCCGTCACCTGGTATGACTCCGCCATCTGGGGCCAGACCGACGCAGTCGGCGCGCTCGTGCTGCTGCTGGGCGTGGCCGCCCTGATCCGCGGCAACTCGGAGGGCGCCGTCGCCCTGGCCGTGCTGGCCGGCCTGGTCAAGCCCCAGTTCGGGGTGGTCCTCGTGCCGCTGGTGGGCGTCGTCCTGCTGCGCCGGCACCTCTTTGCGCCGGGCTCCGGTCCGCGCCACCGGCCGCGCGTGCCGCAGGCCGTGCGGGGCTGGTTCGAGGAGGAGCGCGGCCCGTGGCGGCTGCTGTCGTCAGGTGTCGTCGGCATGCTGCTGCTGCTGGCCTTCATCACGCCCTTCGGGCTGGACGTGATCAGCTTCGCCCGACGCATGGCCGAGACGGCGGGCGGTTACGAGTACCTGACCGTCAACGCCTACAACCTGTGGGCGCTGGTCGGGGCGGGTGGCCGCCCGCCATTCGCCTTCGGGGGCGGCTGGTCGCCCGACACCGTGCCGCTGCTGGGACCGCTGCCCGGCGTGGTGATCGGGGGAGCGTTGCTGCTCGGTGGCTTCCTGCTGGGCCTGCTGCGCGCCGCCTGGCGCGACGATGCGCGCTCGATCGTGATGGTCGCCGTCTTCCTGGCGCTGGCTTTCTTCGCGCTGCCCACCCGTGTCCACGAGCGCTACCTCTTCCCGGTCTTCGCGCTGCTACCCCTGCTGGCGGTCATCGACCGCCGCTGGCTGTGGGCCACGGTGCTGCTCTCACTGGCCTCGTTCATCAACCTGCACGGCGTCCTGACCAATCCCCTGTATGCCACGCCCGACCTCGAGAACCTGCCGCTGGGCGCGGCCTTCCGCGAGCCGCTGGCCATCGTCGCCAGCGCAGTGCTGCACAGCGGCGTCTTCTTGTTCGTTCTCTGGCGCCTGCGTCGCTCGGCGGCCGAGGAGGAGGACGCCGCGGGGGAGTACCCCGCTGCGGTAGGTGCCGGGGAGGGCTGGCAAGGGCCGGCGGCGGCGGGCGCAGGTGGGCTGGCGCTGGCTGCGTCGCTCGGCCGGCTGGCGCACCGGCTGACCGACGTGCTGCCACTCCGCCGTGACCGCAGCGCGTCGCTGGTGGGCGAGACGGGCGGGCGCCTGGGGCGCCTGGACGTGCTGCTCCTGGTGCTCGTCTTCTTGAGCACGCTCGGGCTGCGCACGCTGCGCCTCGACGAGCCCTACTCGATGCACTTCGACGAGGTCTACCACGCCCGCACGGGCATCGAGTTCCTGCAGCACTGGCGCTACGACATGCCCCACTCGATCTACGAGTACACCCACCCGCACCTGGCCAAGTACGCCATGGCCGGCGGTATCGTGCTGCTGGGCAACAACCGCGTGACGGCGCAGGCGGACCTGGGAGTGGCGGCCCGCTCGGCGGCGCTCGAGCGGCGCTGGAGCCCGGCCGAGGCGCCCGACGAGCGTGACGGCGACCGCCTGTACCTGGCCACCGGCACGCAGCTGGTCGTCTACGACCTGCACGACCTGAGCGAGGTGAGCCGCGTGCCGCTGGCGGCCACGCAGCTGGTCCTCGACGAGAGCCGCCACCTGCTCTACGCCGGCGACGCGTCCGGCTCGCTGTGGCGCATCAATACGCTCGAGCTCGACCTGTTGCGCCACGCCGGGCCGGCAGCCGGGCCGCCCACCCTCGAGGAGCTGGCCGGCCCCGGCGAGCTGGAGGGCCAGCTGTCGGCGATGACCGTCGTCCATGGCCAACTGCTGCTCATCTCGGACAGCGGTGAGTTGGTCGCCTACGACCCGGACGGAGGCTCGGAGACCGGCCGGGCCAGCGTGCCCGGTGCGGTCGGGGCGGCGGCCGTGACGACGCAGGACGGCGAGGCCGTGGTCGTCGGCGGGGACGAAGGGCTGACGGTTCTCGAGGCGGGCAGCCTGGCGGAGCAGTCAGTGCACCCCACGGCACAGCCGGTGAGCGGCGTGGCCCTCGTGACCGAGGGCACCGAGCGGCCGACCGTCTACGCCACTACAGGCAGCACGCTACAGACGCTGGAGGTGCCCGGCGACGAAGCACCGCGGCTGGGGGGCCGGCTGGAGATGCCCGGCCTGGTGAGCGAGGTGCTGCCCAACCCGGCCACGGCGCTGGTCCACGTGCTGGGCCTCGCACCCGACAGCGCGCCGACGGTGTACGTCGTCGAGCCGCGCTCCTTCGCCGTGTTCGCCGACGCGCGGCTGCCGGCCGAGCCCGTCGCCGCCGTCCTCGACACGCAGCCCGAGCGACCGGCCCACGACCGCGCCGAGCTGCTCGCCTTGAGCGCCGACGGCGAGCTGGCGCGCGTCGACGTCGGCAGCAACGCCTTCGCCTGGCGCTTCCCGGGTGTGCTGGCCGGCTCGCTGCTGGCGGTGGCCATCTACCTGCTGGCCCGCTTCCTGTTCGAGCGGCGCAGCGTGGCGGTCATCGCCTCGCTGCTGGTGCTGGCCGACGGGATGTTCCTGGCCAACGCACGCATCGCCATGAACGACACGTACGTGACCCTCTTCATCGTCGCCGCTGTGGCCCTTTTCGCGCCGCTCTGGCTGCGCCGCTGGCGCAGCCGCGCGCAGGTCTTCCTGGGCCTGGCCGGCGTGGGCCTGCTGCTGGGCCTGGCGCTGGCCACCAAGTGGGTGGCGCTGTACGCCATCGGGCTGCTGGGCCTGCTGGTGCTGATCCGTTCTGCGCTGGGGCGCGGTCTGGCGCTGCTGACGATGATCGGCCTGACCTGCTACCTGGGCTACCTGGCCATCCGCCCCCCACCGGACACGCCCGATGCGCAGCTCAACTATTTCTTCCTGCTGCTGATGGTGGGCCTGACGCTGGCCTTGGCGGCAGGCATGGCCCTGCGCCCTGTCCGCATGACGCCCGACGAGGCCCGGCTGGTCGTGCTGGGGCCGGCGCTGGCCGGCCTGCTGGCAATGGCCCTGGGCGTGGCGGCCACCACCGCCGAGCTGCCAGCGGAAGGTCCGCTCACGCCCGAGCGCCTGATCTACGTCGGCGCGGGCCTGCTGCTGCTGGCGGCCGGCGTCTACGCCGCCCTGCGTTTGGCGGGCAGGCAGGGCTACGGACCTCTTGCCAAGTCACGCCGCAAGAGGCACGTTGCCGGGCGTTCGTCGCCTCCGCCCCCGCGCGGCTGGCTGCGCCCCGGGTCAGGCCCGCTGGGCCTGTCGTGGATGCTGGCCCTGGGCGCCCTGATCTGTCTGCCCTTGGCGGTGTACGTCGTCAGTTACGTGCCCTGGGTCGAGCTGGGCAACCGTTGGTGGAACGGCTTCCCGGCCGACCACTCCGGCCAGACCTTCCTCGACCTGCAGGTCAGCATGTACGACTACCACAACTATCTGCGCGCGACGCACGCCGCCTCCTCGCCCTGGTGGGCCTGGCCGCTCAACCTCAAGCCGGTCTGGTTCGAGCAGCAGGGCTACGCCAACGACACGACGGCGGTGATCTACAACACGGGCAACCTGGTCATCTTCTGGCTGGCCATCCCGGCCGTGGCCTGGGTCGCCTACCAGGCCTGGCGGCGGCGCAGCCTGGCCCTGACGCTGCTCGTGCTCGCCATCGCCTGCCTATGGCTGCCCTGGGCGCGCATCGACCGGGTGGCGTTCCAATACCACATCTTCACCGTGCTGCCCTTCTCGTTCCTGGCCCTGGCCTACTTCCTGGCCGAGCTGTGGCACGGGCCTTCGGCGCGCACCTGGCGGCTGGCCCGCGTGGCGGCTGCGCTGGCCATCCTGGGACCGGCTCTGCTCTGGCTCCTGCGCCTGCCACTCTGCGTCGTGGGTCGCGTGGAGAGCGTCAACCCCGGAGCGGAAGTCTGCGGAATGCTGGACCGCCAGCTGGTAGTGACGGACCTGCAGCTGGTCGGCGTCCTGCTCATTGCCGCCGCCCTGCTCGGCGTCGCCGCACTGCTGTGGCTGGGCCCGGCCGCGCCGGACTGGCTGCACGAACGCCGCCACGCCGCCTACGGCCTGTCCGCGGCAGGCCTGCTGCTGGGCCTGGTCCTGTTGGTCGTAGGGGCGCTGCTGCCGGCCAGCCCTGTCTTCGAGGCGCCCCTGCGCTTGCCCGAGCTGCCTGCGCTGCTGGTCCTGCTGCTGCTGGCCGGGCCGGCCTACTACGTACTCAGGGCGCGCGACCCGCGGCGCTTCGTCGTAGGCACCCTGATCGCGGCGGGCGTCTGGTTCGTGCTGTGGTACCCCAACGTGGCCGGCCTGCCGCTGCCCAGCCGGCTGGCCCACCTGCACCTGGGCCTGCTGCCGACCTGGAACTACTCCTACCAGTTCGGCGCGAACCAGGATCCTGCCAACCGCGCCGCGCCGGATCTACTGCCGCTGCTGGCCATCGCTTCGGTGCTGGTGCTGCTCGTGTTGGCGGTGATGTACGCGGCCTTGGGCTGGCGCGCCGAGCGCGCCGAGGCGAGCGAGCTCAGGGCTCTGCACGAAGCGGGCTGAGCGCCTCACTCTCCTGCACGCCCTGGCGGCTCTCCCGCGCAGCAGGCACGGCCACGCTGACGTGCGCCGGCAGCGCACCGGCCGCCTGCTGGCGGCGCATCACGAAGTAGTAGTAGTCCTCGACCTTGGCGGTGATGTTCTCCCAGCCGAACTGGACCGCCCGCTCGCGGCCGGCGCGGCTCATGCGCGCGCGCAGCTCTGCGTCGTCGAGCAGCCGGGCGATCGCCTCGACCAGCGCGTTGACGTCCCGCGGCGGCACGAGCAGGGCCTGCTCGCCGCGCCGCACGACGCCCTTGTAGCCGTGGATGTCGCTGCACACGATGGGCACGCCGGCGGCCATCGCCTCGAGCAGCACGATGCCGAACGACTCCTGGCCGGTGGCCGGCGAGACGTAGACGTCGGCTGTGGCGAAGTAGCGCGTCTTGTCATTGTCGCTGATGCGGCCGAGCAGCTCGACGCCGGTCAGCCGGCGGGTGGCGATGTAGCGGCGCACCTCGCGCTCCTGCGGGCCTGAGCCGGCCACCAGCAGACGGCAGTTGTAGCCGTGCTTGCGCAGGATGCGATATGCCTTGAGCAGGTACATCACGCCCTTGCGGCTCTCGAAGCGACCCATGAAGAAGATGTTCAGCGTTCCGTCGCGGTAGCGCGCCACCGGCGGCACGTCGCGGTAGCGGCGCAGGTCGACGCCGTTGGGAATGACCTTGTAGTCGCCCGGGAAGTAGCGGTCGATGAAGTGGCGCGCGGCGGCGCTGACCGCGATGCGGCCGTGCAGCCGGCGCGCGAAGCGGGCCAGCACGCGCTTCCAGACCTCGTAGGCCCAACTCACGCCGGCGTAGGCATGGAAGGTGCCCACGTTGATGCTCCGCGACTCGCGCAGCAGCACCAGTGAGAGGAAGGGCACGAACGGCTCGTGGAAGTGGAGCACGTCGAAGCGCTCGCGCTCGAGCATCTGGCGGACCAGCAGGGCGTAGCGCGGCGACAGCGTGACGATGCCCACCGAGCCGTTGGCCGGCACTCCGAAGCCGTAGCCCAGCCGGATGATGTCGCCCTCGCTCTCGCGCTGGTTGCCGTGGATGCTGCTGATGATGCGCACGTCGTGGCCGCGCGCGATGAGGTTCTCGTAGAGGTAGCGCACGTGTTCGTTGACACCGCCGGGGAGCGGGTAGATATAGGGCGTGACCAGGCCGATCTTCATCGCTCGCTGCCCAGCAGCTGGCTGTCGTCGAGGCGGGCCGGGCGGCGCCGACCGCCGGGATAGCCCAGGTCGCGGCCGGTACCGTCGCGCAGCACCTTGCCGCGCACCTCGTCGCGCAGGGCGGCGGCGTTCTTGCGCAGCTGGCTGCGGAACATCGAGACCTGCGAGCGCCAGGGATAGAAGGAACCCTGCCAGCCGGTCTCGCGCTGCTCGATGGCGTGACGCAGGTCCTCCGGCGTTCGGCCGGCAAAGGTCGTCAGCGCGTGGCCCACGTCCTGCGCCCGGTGGGCATCGCTGTTGCCCAGGCCGGCCAGGCCCAGCTCGGCGGCGAACGGCGGAACGCGCTTCTGCCAGCGCATTCCCGCGGTCGTCGGGTTGAGTACCTCGATGCCGTCGGGGTGGTAGATCGAGTCTGCCTCGGCCAGCAGGCGCCGGATGGCGCCTGCGCTGGCGCACAGCGGGTAGGGCACCAGCGGGTGAGCGATGACGGCCAGGCCGCCCTGCTCGTGGACCTTGGCCACGCTCCACTTGAGCGAGCGCCAGGGCGGGATGCGCTGGCGGAGGAACAAGCCCAGCAGGTGGCCGCTGCGCGTCGAGATCTCCTCGCCGACGATCACCTTCACGCGCAGCCCGCGCGCTTCGGCGATGCGCTGCGCTGCGACCGCGGCGTCGATGCGCTCGTGGTCTGTGATCGCGATCACGTCGAGAGAGGCCGCCTCCGCCGCGGCAAGGATCTCCTCGACGCTGGAGATCCCGTCCGAGGCCAGGCTGTGGATGTGCAGGTCGGCTTGGCCCGGCTCGCTCACCGCGCTTCCTCGGTCCAGATGGGGAAGAAGAGTGCCCACCACTGCTCGGGCGCCTTGGCCACGGCCCGCTCGAAGGCGCTTGCCTGGGCAGTCAGGAAGCTGGCCAGCCGTTCGCGCCGGGGACCCTCGGCGGGCAGCTCGATGCGCTCGAGGAAGACTCGATAGCCGCCCCAGCCGAGCCGGCGCGTGACGGCCAGCCAGGCCGGGGCACCGCTCTCCAGCGCCAGCACGGCGGCGCCTACGGGCAGGCGCGCGGGAGAGCCGAACAGCTCCACCCTTGCCCCGGACCCGCCCACCAACCGGTCGGCGATGAGCGCGACAGCCTCGCCGCGAGCAAGGGCAGCACGCAGCTCGCGGCCGGCCGCACCTAGCGGCACGATGCGCAAGCCGAGGACGCCGCGCTTCTGCTCCAGGTAGGCCTGCAGGGAGGGATCGGCCAGCGTCTCCATCGGCGCCGTCAGCCTCAGCCCCTGCCGGCTGGTCCACAGGCCGGGGATCTCGATTGCTCCAAAGTGCATTCCAATGAGGATGATCGCGCGCCCTCGTCCAGCGTTGCTGCCGAAGGCCTCCGCAGCCAGGGCTGGGTCGTCGGTCTCGATCGGTGGGCCGTCGGGCCTCCGCGCGTAGGCGGCCAGCAGCAGCACCTCCAGGTAGCCGCGCACGTAGTGCCCAAAGGCCGCCCGCGTGAGACGGTCGAGCGCCCGCCCGCCTTCCGCCGCGGAATGCGCCGCGGAGCCCGGCGCAACCAGCCCCGCGGCGGCAAGGTGCCGGCAGACGCGCAGCAGATTGCCGCGCACGAGCGCGCGTCGGGCCGGACGCAGCCAGTACAGGAGCGCGCCGGCGGCGTGCGCCAACCGGTGCAGCAGGCCATCCGGCAGGCGGCTCAGCAGCGCGGAGAGTCCGCCCAGGCCGGCCACTAGCAGCCGGCTGCGCAGCGGGGCGCGTCGCGGCGCCTCAGCAGTACCGCGCGCGGCGCTGCTCCTTGCGGGCAGCGAGGGGCTGGCCATCAGTCGAGCATCGCGGCGGCGCGCCGGCCGAGCTCGTCGCGCTCCGCCTGCGTGGCGGGCCAGATGGGCTTGAAGCTGTACCACTGGTCGGGGGCGGTGGCGATCATGTCCTCCACGGCCGCGGCGACCGCCTGCGTGGTCCGCTGGATGGTGGCCGGCGAGGCATCGGGCGTCTCGATCGGATCGTAGTGGCGCGCCGAGTAGCTGCCGTCTTCGCGCCGGCGGCAGACGACCGGCACTATCGCCGCGCCCGTCCTGGCGGCCAGCAGCGCCGGGCCGGCGGGCAGCGTCGTCCACTGCCCGAAGAGGCGGACCGGCACGCCGTCGCTGCGGTAGCCCCAGTCGACCACCAGCCCGACGATGCCCGGCTGGCGCAAAGCAGTGAAGACCCGCCGGATGTTGCGCCAGGGAACGACCGTGATGCCCCAGCGGTTGCGCTGGGCATTCAGCTCGTCGAAAAGCTCCGGGTAGGCCGAGTCGTCGGCCACGCCGTAGACGGGCAGCCCGCGCAGGGCGACGGCGCCGGCCATCACGTCGATGCTGCCGATGTGCGCCGACACGGCGATCAGCCCGCGGCCCTGCGCACGCAGCTGCTCGAAGAGCTCGATGAAGGACTCCTGGTCGGGCTGGCCGCGGTCGTACGAGCGTACGAGCCGAGCCGGCTCGTCGGCCGGCAGGTAGGGCAGGCGCATCAGCTCGATGATGAAGCGAGCGTAGGTGCCGTAGATGCGCCGGGCCAGGTGCCGCACCCGGCGGTCGCCCGGCGGCAGGTTCAGCACGTGCGAGGCGTTGGCCAGGATGATCCGCCGCTTGTGCGGCCAGGCGAAGTAGCTGCCCACGAAGATGGCCTTGCCCACGGGCACGGCCACCCGCGGCGTGACCCGCGAGACCGTTGCCGCGACCGCCTTGTACCCGGTCACCGCCGAGCGCTCACGCGCTCGGCGGACGGCCCGGCTGAGCCGGTTGCGGGCCTGGTCGGGGCGATGCGGAGCGTAGGCGACCCCGCTCCTGCGCTCCTGCACGCTGGGTCGCCTAGCTGGCGGCCCCGACAGCCTGCCTGCTCTTGGATTTGGCCAGCTTGCGCTTCTTGGCCGAGGGCTCCTGCTCGGTGCCCACCAGCGTCTCGTTGTCCTCGCCCCGGATGAAGGCCTCCACGCGGTTGTAGGCCACGTCGTCGTGGATCTGGCGCGGCGGGCTCTTCATGAAGTAGGCCGAGGGCGCGACGAGCGTGCCCGACAGGCCCCGGTCGAAGCCCAGCTTCAGGCAGCGGATGGCGTCCGTGATGACGCCGGCACTGTTGGGGCTGTCCCAGACCTCGAGCTTGAGCTCGGCGTTGAGGGGCACGTCGCCGAAGGTCGTGCCCTCCATCCGGATGTAGCACCACTTGCGGTCCTCCAGCCACGGCACGTGGTCCGACGGGCCCACGTGGACGTTGTCCGGCTCGACGTCGTAGTCGAGCATGGAGGTGACCGCGTTGGTCTTGCTGATCTTCTTGGACTCGAGCCGCTCGCGCTCGAGCATGTTCAGGAAGTCGGTGTTGCCGCCGAAGTTCAGCTGGTAGGTGCGGTCCAGGCGCACCGCACGGTCCATGAACAGGCGGGTCAGCACGCGGTGGGTGATGGTCGCCCCGACCTGGCTCTTGATGTCGTCGCCGATGATGGGCAGGCCCTCCTCGGCGAAGCGGCGCTGCCAGTACGGCTCACGCCCGATGAACACCGGAATGGCGTTGATGAAGCCGACGCCCGCCTTCAGCGCCTGCTCGACGTACCACTTGGTCGCCTCCTCGGCGCCGACGGGCAGGTAGGAGACCATCACGTCAACCTGGCGCTCCTTCAGGATGCCCACGATGTCGGCCGTCGGACCGGGCGCCTTCTCGATGATCGCGCTGAGGTACTTGCCCAGGCCGTCGTGGGTCATGCCGCGCTCGACGGGCACGCCCAGCTGGGGCACCTTCTGGAAGACGTAGGTGTTGTTGGGCTTGGCGTAGATCGCCTCGGACAGGTCCTTGCCGACCTTGTTCTTGTCGATGTCGAAGGCAGCCACGAACTCGATATCGCGCACGTGGTAGCCGCCCAGGTTGACGTGCATCAGGCCCGGCACGAAGGCGTCTTCGGCGGCATCCTCGTAGTAGTAGCGGCCCTGCACGAGGCTAGAGGCACAGTTGCCGACGCCCACGATGGCGACGCGAATCTTGCCGTCCTTGCGCTTGGGCTGCCGGCCGTTGCCGTTGCTGCTCATTGCTTTCTTTTCCTTCTCCACTTTGCTCATTGCTCCTTCTTCGCTTGCAGGTAGACGTAGACGATGCGTTGGATGGTCGTGATGGTGGCCAGGATGGCGATCAGGCCAAGACTGCCGACGAGCACTTGCCACCAGAACGGATAGGCCGGCGCCATACCAACCGGGAAATCACCTGTGGGAATGACCCCGGCCAGAATGAGACCGACCACCAGAATCACGACTCGCACCTCGCGCGGTGCCAGGCCGACCTCGGCCATCCGATTGCTGGGCGTGAAGCCGAGGCTCTCCGACTTGGCGCGCGTGTAGCTGACCATGAACGCGGCAGCCATCGCGGCCGCCGCGACCAGCGGTCCGAGCTGGGTGCCCTGCGCAAAGTCTCCCGGATCCGGCGGAACGGCCAGGCCGACGATCAACCCTATGTACACGGCGCCCTCGCCGGCGCGGTCGAAGACGCTGTCCATAAAGGCGCCCAGTCGCGACGATCGGCCGGTCGCGCGGGCCAGTGCCCCGTCGAGCAGGTCAAACGCCGCGCCGAAGGCGACCAGCAGGCCGGCCACCAGCCACATGTGGGTAGCCGCGAAGTAGGCCGCGACAAGCGCAATACAAAATCCGATCAGAGTCAGCGCGTTCGGCGACAGCCCCAGACGACCGAAGACGCGGGCAACTGGCTCGACGCTCGTGCGGGCACGATCCCGGAGGGTTGGCTGGTTCACGGCCATGCTCAGCTGGCCAACCCGAGAAGCTCCCGTTCGCGGGCCTGAAAGCGGCTCAGCGCTTCTCGGCTGATCGTGCAGATGACCTCGCGGCCCTTGCGCTGGGTCTCGATCAGGCCGGCTGACTTCAGACGGCGCAGGTGCCACGAGACGAGGGGCTGCGACAGGTCCACGTGCCCGATCAGCTCGGTGACCGTGCCCGGGCCGCCGGCCAGGCGCTGCAGGATGCGCAGGCGCGTGGGATCGGCCAGGGCCTTGTGGTAGACGGCCATCTCGCGCAGCTCTTCTGGCGGCGCGGCGATGGTCGCGATGGTCGAGCGGATTCGGGCGGGAGAGGGCATTGGTCCTCGTTGCTGGATGGGCAGGCGGTGGGCGCCGCCGCGGACCCCTGGCAGCGCCAATACATAAAGGCTTGTTGATGTTACCGGCGAACGGGCTCGTCGTCAAGAGGCACCACCGCCGCGACGGAGCCGCTGCGACTGACGCAGGATAAGCAGCGATGTCACGCGCGGCGCGGCTGCTGACGCTCTTCGCCCTGTCGCTGGGCGCCTGCCTGGTCGGCGTGGAGCTGATGATCACGGCCGTGGCGCTACCCGCCATCCTGGCCGACCTGGCCGACTGGACCGAGCTCCGCCGGGCGTCGTGGATCATCAACGCCTACCTGCTGGCCTACGTGGCCGTCATGCCGCTGGCCGGCCGGGCAGCCGACCGCTACGCGCTGCCGGTGCTCTTCGGCCTTGCCCTGGCCGTCTTCGCGGCCGGCTCGCTGCTGGCCGGCGCCGCGCCCGACCTGGATTGGCTGATCGGGGCGCGCATTGTGCAGGGCGCAGGGGCGGGAGCGATCGTCCCGCTGGCGACCGCCGGCGCGAGCCACCTGTTCGAGGGCAACGCCCGAGCGCGGGCCATCGGCGTCGTGGGGGCGCTGACCTTCGTGGGCATGGCGCTGGGCCCCTTCCTGGGCGCCCTGGTGCTCCAACGATTCGAGTTGACGCTGACGATCGCCGGGCTGGGGCTGGCCGGTGGCGTGCTGGCCGACGCGCTCGCACCGGCCTGGCGCTGGATCTTCTACCTGGGTGCCCCGCTGGCGCTGCTCGCCGGCCTGTACGTATGGGCGGCCGCGCCGCGCTGGCACGCGCCACGCACCGGACAGCGGCTCGACGTGCTGGGCGCCGGGCTGTTCACCACCGCCCTGGCGGCGGGCCTCCTGGCGCTGACCCTGCTTGGCACGGACCAGCTGCCGGGCGCGCTCGATCCGGCGCTGCTTGCCGTCGCAGCGGCGGCCGCCGCACTGGGCGCCCTGCTCCGCTTCGCGCGGGCGAGCCATCCCTTCATCGAGTTGCGCCTCTTTCGCAACCGGACGTTCTCGGGCGCGGTGCTGCTCAGCCTGCTGACCGGCTACGGGCTGGCCACCGCGATCATCGGCGGGGCGGTCTTCGTGGACCGCGTGCGCTACGACGGGCCGGCCGAGCAGCAGCTTGCGCTGGGTGCGCTGGCCGGTGCGGTGGCCATAGGCGCGCTTGCTTCGGGGCTGCTGCTGCGCCTGCTGGGCATCGTGCCGCTCAGCGTGGGTGGCCTGCTGGTGAGTATCTGTGGGCTGCTGCTGCTGGCCGGCCTGAAAGTGGAGTCCGACCTCGAGCCGCTGGTGGCGGGCCTGGCCCTCTTTGGGATGGGCTTCGGGCTGACGGTGACGGCGCGCTCAACGGCGGCGGTCGAGGCTGTCGGGCGGGCGGCATTCGGCCTGGCCTCGGCGGCCGTGACGGTGGCGCGCATGATCGGCATGGCGGTGGGCCTGGCCGCCCTGACGGTGCTGGGCTCGAACCGCATCGAGGCGCTCAGCGTCGTGCTAGTCGACCAGGCGGCGCGCGACGCGATCCTGCCGCCGGAGCTTCAGGGCCGGCCGCTGCAGGACCTGCTCGTGGTCAACGTGCTGGAGGCGTGGGCGGCAGAGCAAGCCGCCTCCATCCTGGGCGGGCTCTTCCTGCTGGCCGCGGGCGTGACCGCGCTGGCCATCCTGCCCACGCTGGCCATGCGTGGAGCGGCTGTGCCGTTGGACGAGCCTAGCCCGGCCCACAGGGCCGCGGGCGAGCCTCGGGCAGTGCTTCCGCCGGGCTAGCCGGCACGACCCCAATGGGACGGGCTGCTACCTGCAGCTTGGGAATTGTGCCGACCGGGCCCTCGCTCGTTTGCAGGACCAGGCGGTGCTCGCCGGGCTCCACGTCGAGAGCCAGCGACAGGTCCGTGGCGTGGCGCTTGACGCGGTAGATCTCGTAGAGGTGTAGGCGGGCGTCGCTGGTGTAGACCTCGACCAACGCGCCGATCATCTCTGCCCCGTCGTCCCGGAAGGAGGCCCGCAGCATGGGCAGGAACATCCCGCGCTGGGCATGGGCATAGATGTAGGAGGAGCCCTCCTGCTCGGGCTGCACGAAGTAGGTCAGGTACTGGGCCACGTCGCACAACGGGTAGGCGTCGCGGTTGCCGCGCACCTCGAGGTCACCGGGCACGACGGCCAGGTCGATGCGCAGCGAGGGAATGGCGACGCGCGTGGCGCGGTAGTCGTCGGGCAGCGGCGAGGACGTGGGCGACGGTTGGGCGCTGGGGGTCGCAGCCGGTGAAGCGGGCGGCTGGGCACCCGGCAGGTACGGCTCGAAGCTGGGCCGGCTGGTGGCCGCCGGGGTCGGGCGGGGCACAGGCTCGAGCGATGGGGCGGGCAGGATGGGATCTCCTGCCGCGAACGTCGCGCCGGGCACCTGGTCGCCCACAGTCGAAGGCGCGGCCAGCGACAGCAGCCCGGCCATGAGCAGCGTCACCCCACCGGCCAGCAGCAGTGCCGGCAGCAGCCTCTGCAACAGGCGCGTCAAGGGTTCCATGGTCGGCCGATGCTAGCGCACAAACGCCGGGCGCCCGGCGTAGTAGCATTCCGCCGCGCATGCGTTCTCCCATCATCATCGGCGCCGTCGCCGCGCTCGCCGTTGGCAGCCTGCTGCTGGTCATCCTTTTGGGCTCGGCCGTGGGCGCTCCGCCGCGCCTGCCTTCGCCGACGATGCCCAGTCCGCCGCCCATCGCGCTGCCCAGCCCGACGATGACCGATTCACCCCAACCTACGGCCAGCCCGGGCACGCCTTCGCCGCCGGCAGGCTCTCCCGACGGCTCGTTCGAGCCGCCACCGCTGGGCGTGGGCCTGGGCGAGCAGGCGCCCATCGTCCGCCTGCCCACTTTGGATGGCGGCACGCTCGATACGAGCGAGTACGCCGGCCGGCCGCTGTGGATCAACTTCATGGCCACCTGGTGTCCGCAGTGCATCGACGAGCTGCCCATGATGGAGCTGATGCAGGAGCAGCTGGGCGAGAGCATGACGCTGCTGCTGGTCGACGTGGGCGAGGACGATGAGCTCGTGCAGGACTTCGTCGACGGCCTGGGCGTGACCCTGCCGGTCGGGCTCGACCGGCAGGCCGAGACGCAGACCGAGTGGGGGGCCTGGGTCCTGCCCATGCACTTCTGGATCGACAGCGACGGCGTGGTCCGCTCGGTGCTCTTCGGCGGCGCCCCGCGCAGCGTCTTCATCGAGTCGATCCTCAACCTGGTGCCCGACGCACAGCTCGAGTAGCCGGCGGTGAGCGCGCCAGCCCTCGCGCCGATCACCGTCAGGCGGGCGGTCGAGGAGACCCTGGAGCACCTGGGGCGGCGGCCGCTGCTCGTCGTCTCGGACTTCGACGGCACGTTGAGCGAGATCGTGCAGGACCCGTGGGGCGCGCGCATCCTGCCCCTCGGCAGGCGAGCGCTGCGTGCGCTGGCCGGGCGGCCCGGCATCCATGTCGCCGTCCTATCCGGACGTACGGCGGCGGACGTGGCAGCTCGCGTGCGCGTGGGCAACGTCACCTACCTGGGCAATCACGGCATGGAGCGGGCCTACCTGCCACGCGGGGGACGGTCGGAGAGCATCCGCCCAACGGTCGACTCCGATGCGCACGAGGCAGGCCACCTCGCCGAGAGGCTGGCCGACGAGGTGCCCCGGCTGGTGCCCGACGACTGGCTGATCGTCGAGCGCAAGTGGCCGGCCATCGCCTTCCACTTCCGCCAGGCGCCGGACGTCGCCGCGGCCGGGCAGCTGGTACGGGCGGCAGTTGACCGTCTCGATCCGGAGGCGCTGCTGGAGCGCTTCCCGGGCCGGCGCGTGTTGGAGCTGCGGCCGGTCGGCTCGGTGGCCAAGGGCGAGGCCCTGCGCTCGCTGCTCGACGAGTTCAAGCCGCGCAGCGTGTTCATGCTGGGCGACGACGTCAGCGACGCGCAGGCCTTCCAAGTGCTGCGCGAGGCGCGCCGGAGCGGCGAGACCGATGGCGTGTCGGTGGCCGTGCAGGCGCGCGCCGAGGTTCCAGCGGAGGTGGCCCAGGCTGCCGACCTGGTGCTCGCCTCGCCCGGCGCCGCGACGCGTTTCCTGTCTGCCCTGGCCCGCCGCCTACAATACGGCGCTGATGGGTGAACGGGGCTCCAACCCGACCGTGCCGGCCAGGCGCTTTCCCACAGACTTCGTGTGGGGCGCGGCCACGGCGGCCTACCAGATCGAGGGCGCTACCGCTGCCGCCGGCCGCGGCGAAAGCATCTGGGACCGCTTCGCGCGAACGCCCGGGCGGACCTGGCAGGGCCAGACCGGTGACGTGGCCTGCGACCACTACAACCGCTACCGCGAGGACGTGGCCCTGGCCGCCGAACTCGGCCTGACTGCCTACCGCTTCTCCGTTGCCTGGCCGCGCGTCATACCGGACGGCGTGGGCGCGGTCAACGAGGCCGGCCTGGACTTCTACGACAGGCTGGTCGATCGCCTGCTGGAGTGCGGCGTCGAGCCCTACCTTACGCTGTACCACTGGGATCTCCCGCAGGCGCTGGAAGATGCCGGCGGCTGGCCGGTGCGTGGCACGGCCGAAGCCTTCGCCAGTTATGCCGAAGTCGTCGCGGGACGGCTGGCCGATCGCGTGCGGCACTTCGCCACGATCAACGAGCCCCACTGCGTCTCCGATCTGGGTTACCGCACCGGCGAGCACGCGCCGGGCAGGACCGACGAGGCCGCGTCGCTGGCCGCGGCCCACCACGTGCTGGTTGGCCACGGGCTGGCGATGCAGGCCATGCGCGCCGTGGCGCCCAAAGCGTCGCTGGGCATCGTGCTCAACTTCGAGCCCAAGCAGCCGGCCTCCGGCCATCCGCTCGACCTCGAGGCGGCGAGCGCGGCGCACGATCGGATGAACCGCTGGTTCCTCGACCCGCTCACCGGCCGCGGCTACCCGCCCGACGGCGTGCGCGGCGCCGGCTGGCGGCAGGCGGAGGTCCAACCCAACGACATGGACTTGATCGCCGCGCCGGTCGACTTCATGGGCGTGAACTACTACACCCGCCAGGTGTGCCGCTCGGCGCTGCTGCCGGCGCTGCCCCGCGACGAGGAGCCCGAACGCACCGGCATGGGCTGGGAGGTCTATCCGGCGGGCCTGACGCAGGTCCTTGGCTTCGTCGCCTCGCGCACCGGCGGGCTGCCGCTCTACGTGACGGAGAACGGTGCTGCCTACCCCGTCGACGAGGCAGACCCGACACTCGATCCAGAGCGGGTCGGCTACCTGGCGCGCCATCTCGAGGCGGCGCTCGATACACTCCAGCAGGGCGTCCCACTGCGCGGCTACTTCTCTTGGTCGCTGCTCGACAACTTTGAGTGGGCGCACGGCTATCGCCACCGCTTCGGGCTGATCCACATCGACTACGAAACGCAGCAACGGCTCGTGCGTCAGAGCGGCCGCTACCTCGCCGAGGTGGCGCGCAGCGGGAGTCTGGCTGCCCCAGCAGCGAACGTCTGATGGCCCGCGACTTCCCCTGGCAGGACCGCCCGGCCGGCTCGAGCGCCGTGCTCTGGCGCTCGGAGCGGAACCCGATCATCGGCCGGCACCACTTGCCCAACTCCAACAGCATCTTCAACTCGGCGGTGGTGCCCTTTGAGGAGGGTTACGCCGGCGTCTTTCGGGTGGACGACACGTCGCGCACGATGAACATCCACGCCGGCCGCAGCGCCAACGGCACCGACTGGCAGATCGAGCCGCAGCCCATCTCGTTCCAGCCGGCCGACGAGCGGTTGAGCGAGGTCGAGGACGAGCCTTTCGTGCACGCCTACGACCCGCGCGTGACCTGGCTGGAGGACCGCTTCTACGTCAGCTGGTGTGCCGGCTTCCATGGGCCCACCATCGGGCTGGCCTACACCCGCGACTTCCGAGACTTCCACCGACTGGAGAACGCCTTCCTGCCCTTCAACCGCAACGGCGTGCTCTTCCCGCGCCGGATCGGGCGGCACTACGCCATGCTCAGCCGGCCCAGCGACAACGGCCATACGCCCTTCGGGGACATCTTCTACTCGGAGAGCCCGGATTTGCTGCACTGGGGCCGGCACCGCCACGTGATGGGCACCATTCCCTGGACGTGGCAGATGACCAAGATCGGCGCGGGCCCTACGCCGATCGAGACGCCAGAGGGCTGGCTGCTGATCTACCACGGCGTGCTGACCTCCTGCAACGGCTTCGTCTACTCGATGGGCGCGGCGCTGCTGGACCTCGACCAGCCCTGGAAGGTCGTCGCCCGCGGGCGCGACTTCCTGCTCGCCCCACAGGTGGGCTACGAGCAGGTGGGCGACGTGCAGAACGTGGTCTTCCCGACGGCCGCGCTGGTGGACGGCGACCGGCTGACGGTCTATTACGGCGCCGCCGACACGGTCGTGTGCATGGCTCACGGCTACCTCTCCGAGGTGGCCGCCTCTACCCGCTAGTCGGCGGGCCGCCCGCGGGGGTCGCGCCCTAGCCCGAGCGCAGCTCCGGGTCGAAGCGGCGGACGGTGTCGCGCAGAGCGCGCGAGGGCGGCCGGCCGCCCTTGGCCACGGCAGCCAGGTCGCGCAGCTGGCGGGCCAGCCACCATGCCAGGTCCTCGCTGCGCACCGACGCGCGCAGGCGCCGAAGGTGGCGCTGGCGCTCCTCTGCCGGCATCTCCAGCGCCTCCTCCAGGGCCTGGCTGGTGCCCGCCACGTCGGCAGCCGTGACCATCAGCGAATCGGACGCCAGCTGCTCGGCGGCGCCGGCCGTCTCCGACAGCACCAGTGCACCGTCGCCCACAACGACGGCCTCCTTGGCGACCAGGTTCATGCCATCCACGATGGGGTTGACCAGCACGACGTCGGCCAGTTGCAGGGCGGCGATGGCCAGCGCGTACTCCGACCCGTCCAGGCGCCAGATGGGCGCCATATCTGGATCGTCCAGCCCGTTGATGCGCGCCACGGCCTCGCGCACGGCGGCCGAGTAGCGGGCGTACTCGGGCACCTTCTCGCGGCTGACCGACTGGATGGCCAGGAAGCGGACGCTCCCGCGCAGGTCCGGCCGGCGCTGTAGCAGGGTCTCATAGGCCAGGAAGCCGCGCAGGGCGTTCTTCGACGGCTCCAGGCGGTCCACGCGCACTATCAGCTTGGGTCGTCCCGCGCGCTCGAGGCGCTCCTCCAGCGAGCGGCGGCGGCGAGCCACCGCCTCGCTGCGCGCAAACGCCGTCAGCGCGTCCGGGTCGATCGAGATGGGGTAGGCGCGCACCCAGATCGTGCGGCCACGCCAGCGCACGTGGCGGCCGGCCGGATCCACCCGCGCGTCGCGCACGAAGGAGTCGACGCTCTGCAGGAAGTTGGTCGCGTAACGGTCCGTCTGGAGACCCACGATGTCATTGGCCAGCAGCCCCTCGCAGATCGCCCGGCGCAGGCCCTGGGGCAGCATCAGCCACGAGTCGACCGCCGGCCAGGGAATGTGGTTGAAGTGGAGCAGCAGGCTTTCCGGCCGCTGCGCCCGGATAGTCTCGGCGGCCAGGTAGAGGTGGTAGTCCTGGAGCAGGACGACCGGCCGGCGCGACTTGCCCGAGGCCTCGACGGCCGCCTCGCCCAGCTGGTGGTTGACGACCCGGTATCCGTTCTGCCAGGAGCTGACCAACTCCTCGTCGACGGTCGGCTCGTAATGCAACTGGTACAGCTGGTGCTGCGTGAACCACAGGAACGGGTTGGCCACCGTCGCGTAGTGGGCCTGCCATGCATCGGCCGGCAGGTCTCGAATGTCCAGGCGCAGGTCCTGGCCGGGCATCTGCTGCTCGATGGCCTGCTCAAGCGCCTGACGCTCGTCCCCGTTTCGGCCGCGCAGCAGTGCCGCCACCTCCCGGTCGCCGGCGTCCATCGCGCCACTGATCCAGGTGACCGGCGCCAGCCGCCCGACCTCGGCCAGCGCGGTGACCAGCCCGCCCGAGCCACGCTGGGCCTGCCAGGCACCGCCACGGTTGTGCTTGAAGGTCAGCGGCCCGCGATTCGAGACCACGATCAGCCGCTCGTCGCCGGTGAGCAGTGAACCAAGGTATTCGCGCAGCCGGGTGCGTCGTTCGGGCACGCGCTCGCCGGCTGCCTGGGGGGTGCCGTTCCTGCGCGTCCTGGTCGCCATAACGCTCCTCGTCAGAGGAGGGCCAGTGCCGCCTCCTCGGCCAGGACGGTCACGAAGAAGGGCACGATGCCCAGCGCCACGGTCAGCACGGCGGCCAGCCAGAGGCCGGCGCGCGTCGAGCCGCCAACGGTCGCCGGCCCGGCGCCCTCGGGCGCCTCACGCATCCACATGTAGACCACCACGCGCAGGTAGTAGAAGGCGGCCAGGGCGGCGTTGACGACGGTCAGCACGGCCAGCACGTTCAACCAGCCGCCGACCGAGACGGCCGCCTGGATGATGAACACCTTGGCCCAGAAGCCGGCCAGCGGCGGGATGCCCACCAGCGAGAGCAGGAACAAAGTCATCAGCAGGGCCAGCAGCGGCGCCCTGCCGATCAGACCGGAGAAGGTCGCGAGCTGGCTGGTCACCCCCGGCCGCCGCTGGAGGGCGGCGACGCAGGCGAACGCGCCCAGGTTCATGAAGGTGTAGGCCACGCTGTAGAAGAGGATCGAGACCAGGCCCGCCTGCTCGCCGGCCGAGCCTGGCGCGGCCGCGCCGAAGGCGGCCAGCCCGACCAGGATGTAGCCGGTGTGGGCGATGGAGCTGTAGGCCAGCATGCGCTTGATGTTGTCCTGGCTCAGCGCCACCAGGTTGCCCAGGGTCATGGTCAACGCCGCCAGCACCGCCACGAAGGGCGTCCAGTCGGCCTTGATGGGCCCCAGCGCCTCGACGAACAGGCGCAGGATCAGCGCGAAAGCGGCCACTTTCGGGCCCACCGACAGGTAGCCCGTGATCGGCGTGGGCGAGCCCTGGTAGGCGTCGGGTGTCCAGTAATGGAAAGGTACCGCCGCGATCTTGAAGGCGGCCCCCGCGGTCAGCAGCGCCAAGCCCATCACCAGGCCGGGCGCCAGGCTGCCCACGCCCCCCTCGCCCACCAGCGTGCTGATCTGGGCGGCCACTTCCGGGATGCGCGTCGTGCCGGTGTAGCCGAACACGAAGACCAGGCCGAACAGGAAGATGGCGCTCGAGAACGACCCCAGCAGGAAGTACTTGATCGCACCCTCGGTCGACAGCCCGTCGCGCTTGGCGTAGCCGGCCAGCATGTAGCCGGGCAGGACCAGCAGCTCGAGGGCCAGGAAGAGCAGCAGCAGGTCGCGCGCGCCGGCGATGAGCATCGCGCCGGTGATCGCGAACAGCAGCGTGGCCGAGAACTCAGCGCTGGGCAGGCCGCGCGGGCGCAGGTAGTCCGGGCCGTAGAGCACGGTCAGGAGGGCGACGGCCATCATCAGCAGGTCCAGGAACACCGTCAGGCTGTCGCGCACGTAGGCGCCCGAGAAGCCTTCCTGCGGACCGCTCAGCAGCCCGACACCGGGCAGCGGCCCGACAACGACCGTCAGCGCCATGCCCAGGAGCAGGCCCGCGACCGCCACGGCGGTCACCGGCCGGTCGCGCCCAGGGCGGGCCATGTCGACGATGACCAGCAGCAGGCCGAGCAGCGCAACGAAGGCCGGCGGCGCCAGCGCGAGCAGCGTGTTCTGGTCCAGCACGATCATCGCTGCGTCCTCACCTGGCGCCCACGGCGGCGAGCTGCGAGACCTGCGCCAGGATGTCCGTCACGGGCGCCTGCCACAGCTCGAGGAGCACGCCCGGGAAGAGCCCAAAGGCCAGCGTCAGCACGACCAGCGGCGCGAGCGCCAGCACCTCGACTCGGTTCATGTCGGTCAGGCGCTGGCCCAGGCCCTTGAGGAAGTCGCTCAGCTCGCCGAAGACGACCCGCTGGTACATCCACAGCAGGTAAGCGGCGCCGAGCATCATGGACAGCGCGGCCACCGCCGCGGCGACAGGTGAGTAGGCGAAGGTGCCCAGCAGGACGAGGAACTCCGCCACGAAGCCGGCCAGGCCGGGCAACGCCGCGCTGGCCAGCACGAAGAAGCCGAAGAGCGCGGCGTAGACCGGCGTCACCCCCGCCAGGCCGCCCATCCGCGCGATGGTCCTGTCGTGCGTGCGCTCGTAGATCACGCCCACGAGCAGGAACAACGCGCCGGTGATGATGCCGTGGGCGACCATCTGGAAGACGGCGCCGTGCAGGCCCTGCTCCTGGAAGATGAAGATGCCCAGCGTGACGAAGCCCATGTGGCTGACCGACGAGTAGGCCACCAGCTTCTTGAGGTCGGGCTGCACGAGAGCCACGATCGCGCCGTAGACGATGGCGATCAGGCTGAGCACGATGATCAGCGGCGCCCAGCTCTGCGAGGCGTCGGGGAAGAGCGGCACGTTGAAACGGATCAGGCCGTAGCCGCCCAGCTTGAGCAGCACGCCGGCCAGGATCACCGAGCCGGCCGTGGGCGCCTCCACGTGCGCGTCGGGCAGCCAGGTGTGGAAGGGGAACATGGGCACCTTGATGGCGAAGGCCAGGAAGAAGCCGACGAAGGCGAAGAACTGCAGCGTCGGGTCGAAGCCAAAGTTGCGCAGGGCCTCGTAGTCGAAGGCACCCGCCCAGCTGCCCGTGCTGGCCTGGAAGGTGAAGGCCATGCCCAGGATGGCGACCAGCATCAGAAGCGAGCCGACCAGCGTGTAGAGCACGAACTTGATCGTCGCGTAGATGCGGTTGGCGCCGCCCCAGATGCCGATGATCAGGTACATCGGCACCAGCACGATCTCCCAGAAGATGTAGAACAGGAACATGTCGAGCGCCAGGAAGACGCCGATCATGCCCACTTCCAGGATCAGGAAGGAGATCATGTACTCCTTCACGCGGGTCGTGATCGGCTGCCAGCTGGCCAGGATGCTGATCCAGGTGAGGGTGGTGGCCAGCACGACCAGCGCAAGCGAGATGCCGTCCATCCCGAGCTTGTACTGGATGCCGAAGGCGGCGATCCAGTCCAGCTCCTCGCGGTATTGGAAGCCTTCTACGCCGGGCTGGAAACCGACCAGCAGCAGCAGCGAAACGGCGAAGGTGGCCAGTGCCGTCAGCAGCGCCGTGGCGCGCACCAGCCGCAGGTTCTCGCGCGGCAGGAAGGCGATCAGCACCGCGCCGATCAGCGGCAGGAAGATGACCAGGCTGAGCATCGGCAGGCCGTCCGTCATCAGCGGGCCACCACGAAGAGGTACATCACGGCGATGACCAGCAGGCCGAGGGCGATGCCCAGCGCGTAGTTCTGGACGCGACCGGTCTGGATCGTGCGGATGCCGCGACCGGCACCCTGCGTCAGGGTGGCAATGCCGTTGACCGCGCCGTCGACGACGCGCACGTCGAACCACCACATGGCGCGCGCCACCAGACCACCGAAGCGGACGAAGAGCAGGTCGTTGAGCTCATCGAAGTACCACTTGGCATACGAGGCGCGGTAGAGCGGGTACAGCCGCTGGGTAAGCCGCTCGACGCGCTCGGGCCGCTCGCGCAGGCCGAACAGGCCGAAGAAGAAGATGCCCAGCGCCACGCCGGTCGCCCCGGCGGCGGCGCCGATGACCAGCAGCACGCCGTCGATACCGAACACCGCGAACTCGTGATGCTCGATGCCGAGCAGGATCTGCGCGTCGTGGAACACCGGCTCGAGCCAGCCGTGGATCAGGCCGGCGGTGGGCGGGAAGCCGATGGCCAGGCCGAGCAACGCCGACGGGATGGCCAGCAGGATCAGCGGCACGGTCATGCTGCGCGGCGACTCGTGAATCTTGGGCTCCACGTGCGGATCGACGTTGGACTTGCCGTAGAAGGTCTTGCCCATCAGCCGGAACATGTAGAAGCCGGTCATGACGGCCACCAGCACGCCGATGGCCCAGACCCAGTAGAAGCCGAAGAGGAAGCTCTCGGCCAGGATCTCGTCCTTCGACCAGAAGCCGGCTAGCGGCGGTATGCCGGCGATGGCTATCGAGCCGATCAGCATCGTCCAGTGGGTGATGGGAATCTTGCGCCACAGGCCGCCCATGCGGTTCATGTCCTGCTCCTCGTGCACGGCATGGATGACCGAGCCCGAGCCGAGGAAGAGCAGGCCCTTGAAGAAGCCATGCGTCATCAGGTGGAAGATCGCCGCCGTGAAGGCACCCACGCCCAGCGCCGCGAACATGTAGCCCAGCTGGGAGAGCGTGGAGTAGGCCAGCACGCGCTTGATATCGCGCTGGGTG
>DATKBB010000064.1:0-19047 GCA_035514295.1 Candidatus Limnocylindria bacterium
AGTGTCGTCATCGGCGGCAGGAAGTGCGCTAGTTTAGCAACACGCTGGGAATGGTCCATATGCGGCCCCGCGGAGCGGAAACGGGTCCATCCGCTGAGCGCGCTAGCATGTGCCGCTCACACCGACCGACCACGGAGCGGATACCCGTCGAAGTGCATTCTCGACCGACCTCCTTCCTAGTCTTGACGCTCGCGCTGGCGGGTCTCGTGGGCTGCGGGCCGGCGCCCCGGCCCAGCCCGACGCCGAACAATGCGGCGCTGCACGCCTTCTCGGCGCTGGAGGCGCGCCTGCCGGCAGAGGTGGACGGCCACCCGCTGGGCAAGGTCAGCATCGCCGCCCCGGCCGACCAGCAGGATCCCAAGACGCTCGAGGTGGTGCGCCGGGTGGGGCGCACGGCGGCCGACCTGCAGGTGGCCATCGCCACAGCCGCCGGCGCCGAACTCGAGCTGGGCGCCTTTCGGATCGTTGGGGCAGACGGCGTGCAGATAGTCGTCAACTTCCAGGCGGTCGACGAGGAGGACCCGCGCAGCACGGCCACTTACGGGGTTGCCACAATTGGCGGCCGGCGGCTGCTGACCCGCACGGCGGAGGGACAGCTCACCTACCTCTACCCTGCCGAGGACATCATGTTCATGCTCTCCGGTGAGCCGGGCCTGGTGGAGGAAGCTCTAGCCCTGCTGCCCTGAGTCAGGCGTGCGGTAGTGCCGTCTCCTCGGCGATCTTGTCGCCCTCCGGCCCGATCGTCGGTCCCCGCTCGGGATGGTCGCCACCGTCCACGACGGTGCCGACGGATCGGACGGCGTCCTCCTGTTGCGCCGCCCGCCTGATTGATTCGGGGCTGATCTTCTCGGTCCAATGACAGGCGGCTGACTGGCCGCCGCCCAGCTCGCGAAGAGGAGGCTCCTGCTCCACGCAGTTCTCGGGCTGACCCAGTTGCTCGAACAGCCAGCAGCGAGTGCGGAAGCGGCAGCCGGAGGGTGGATTGGCCGGGCTGGGCACGTCGCCACGCAGGACGATACGTTGCTTGCGCCGGCGCGGATCGGGCTCCGGTACGGCCGACAGGAGGGCCACCGTGTAAGGGTGGCGCGGATCGTCGTAAAGACGCTCGACCGGGGCCATCTCGGCGATCTTGCCCAGGTACATGACCGCTACCCGGTCCGAGATGTACTGCACGACCGACAGGTTGTGGGCAATGAACAGGTAGGTCAGCCCGAACTCGTTGCGCAGGTCAAGAAGCAGGTTCAGGATTTGCGACTGGATGGAGACGTCCAGCGCCGAAACCGGCTCGTCGCAGACGATGAACTCCGGCGAAAGAGCGAGGGCGCGCGCGATGCCGATGCGCTGGCGCTGCCCGCCGCTGAACTCGTGCGGATAGCGCCGGGCGTAGTCGCGGCGCAGCCCGACGATCTCTAGGTAGTGGCCCACGCGGTCGTCGCGCACGGAGCGCTTGCCCCAGTTGTTGGTGTTGTCGGCCTGGGCAAGCAGCCCCTCGCCAATGATGTCCGAGATGGGCATGCGCGGGTTGAGCGAGGCTACGGGGTCCTGGAAGATGATCTGCATCCGCCGGCGCAGCTTCTTGAGATCGGAGCCCGACTTGGAGAAGATGTCGTCATCACCCAGGTGCGCCTCACCGGAGGTGGCCGGCAGCAGGCGCAGCAGCGTCCGGCCGAGGGTCGACTTGCCGCAGCCCGACTCGCCGACCAGACCCAGGATCTCACCCTTCCTGACCTCGAAGCTGACGTCGTCCACCGCCCGCACGTCGCCCACCTTGCGGCGCAGGACGCCGCTCTGGATGGGGTAGTACTTGACCAGGTTCTTGACGCTGAGCAGCGGCTTGCCGTTGAGCGAGCTCGTCCCGCCGCCCCTGAGTTCGTTGGCCACGCTCACGCGGCGGGTCCCCCCTGCTGGGTGTCGCTGACGGACAGCAGTTCACTCACGGGCGTGGACGTCGCCGCGCCCGCGCGCCGGGCGGCGGCGACCTGCTCGTCGTGCAGCTCCTGCGGGATGGCGTGGCCGGGAGCCTTCTTCCACAGCCAGCAGGCAACAGGCGGGCCGCCGCCTTCCTCGATGCGCGGATCGTGCTCCGGGCAAGGCTCGAAGCGGTACGGGCAGCGAGGCGCGAAGTTGCAGCCCGTGGGCATGTTGAACGGATTGGGCACGGTGCCCTTGATGACGTTCAGGCGATTGCCGCGCATGCCCTTGGAGGGGATCGAAGCGAGCAGCCCTTCGGTATAAGGATGGCGCGGCTGAAGCAGGACCTCGTCCACCGTGCCGTGCTCGACCACACGCCCGGCGTACATCACTACCACGTCGTGGACCATCTCGGCGACCACGCCCAAGTCATGGGTGATGAGCATGAGTGCCGCCCCGGTCTCCTGCTGGATGCGCCTGATGAGCTCCAGGATCTGGGCCTGGATGGTCACGTCGAGGGCGGTCGTGGGCTCGTCGGCGATGAGCAACTTGGGCTCGCAGGAGAGGGCCATGGCGATCATCACGCGCTGACGCATGCCGCCCGACATCTCGTGGGGGTACTGCTTGACACGCCGCTCGGGGGAGTTGATGCCGACAATGCGCAGAGACTCGATCGAGCGGTCGAGAGCCTCGCGCTTGCCGACGCGCAGGTGCTGCCTGACCGCCTCGGAGATCTGGCGCCCAACTGTGAACACCGGATTGAGGCTGGTCATGGGCTCCTGGAAGATCATCGCGATGTCGTTGCCGCGGAGGCGGCGCATCTCGTCCTCGGGCAGCGACAGGATGTCGCGCCCGTCGAAGAGCACGACGCCTGATGCGATCTCGGCCGGCGGGATGTCGAGCAGGCGCATGATGGTCAGCGCGGTCACGCTCTTGCCGCAGCCGGACTCGCCCACGATGCCCAGCGTCTCGCCGCGATTGATGGAGAAGCTGACGCCGTCGACGGCCTTGACAGTGCCGTCCATGACGTGGAAGTGGGTGCGCAGATCCTGCACGTCGAGGAGAGTCTGCGAACGATCCTCCGCCTCGAGATCGACGGGCTGTTGAGCCAGCGCTCGCACTACTCGCGGCTCCGCGGGTCGAGCGCGTCGCGCAGGCCGTCTCCCATGAAGTTGATGGCCAGCACAGTCAGGGCAATGGCCATTCCCGGGAAGAACGCCCACCACCAGTTGCCAAATCTCAGCGCGTTCTGGGCATTGGCCAGGGCATTGCCCCAGCTGACCTCTGTCTCGCGGATACCAAAGCCCAGGAAGCTGACGAAGGCCTCCAGCACGATCGCGTTGGCCATCAGCAGGGTCATGGCCACGATAACCGGGCCCATGGCGTTGGGCAGGATGTGCCGGAAGGCGATGCGCAGCTTGCTGACGCCCACCGCCCGCGCGGCATCCACGAAATCGGCCTCGCGGAGTGACAGGAACGAGGCTCTCACGAGCCTGGCTATCAGCGGCCAGCTGAGCAGGCCGATGATCAGGATCAGCGAGAGCACGTCGCCGCGCCCGAAGAAGCGCGCTGCGACCAGGATGACGAACAGGAACGGGATCGCGAAGAAGACGTCCACGACGCGCATCAGGATGTTGTCTACCCAGCCGCCGCTGAAGCCGGCGATCGAGCCCACGACGACGCCCACGAAGCCGGCGATGAACATCGAAAACCCGCCCACCATCAGCGAGATGCGGCCGCCGTTGACGACCAGGTTGAACACGTCCCGCCCTTCCTGGGTCGTGCCGAAGATGTGCTCCACGCTCGGCGCGTCACCGCCCGGGCGCACCGCCCCTGGGATGTTGTGGAAGATGAACGGCTGGAACAGCGGTATGACGACCGCGACAGTGGCCATGAAGGCGAAGATGCCCAGCCCCAGCAGGGCCATGCGGTGGCGCCGGAAACGGCGTGCGGCCAGCTGCCACTGGCTGAGCGAGGCGAGCGCAACCTCCGTGTCCTGCGCATCCAACTCCTCGGCCGGCAGGGCGCCACTGCCTGATGTTTGGCCCGTCCGTGGGCTGCCCTTTCCGGTGCTCGATCGAGGGTGGGTGTCGTCGACTGCCATCCGCTTCCTCAGTACCTGATGCGCGGGTCGGCCCACGCGTAGATGACGTCGGCCACCAGGTTCATCATCACCACCAGCACCGAGCCGAAGAAAAGGATGCCCATCACCAGGAAGTAATCACGCGCCACGATCGCCTCGAAATAGAGCCGGCCCATGCCCGGCCAGGAGAAGATCGTCTCGGTCACGATGGCGCCCGAAAACAGGAAGGCGATGGCCAGGGCGACGTTGGTGATGATCGGCAGCAGGGCGTTACGGAAGGCGTGGCGGAAGATGACCGTCCGTGAGGGCAGGCCCTTGGCCTTCGCCGTGCGCACGTAGTCCTGTCCCAGCGTGTCGAGCATGGCCGAGCGCACGTAGCGCGTGTCCGCTGCCACGTTGACCGCCACGAGCGTGGCCACGGGCAGGACCAGGTGCTGGGCGATGTCCTGTATCACCGGCCACGGGTTGTCCCAGAACAGCTCCCAGAAGCGTGCTGTGTTGAAGGGAGCCGGCGAGCGGATGGAGATGATGCCCTGTGAGGGCAGCACCTGGAAGTGGACCGCGAATATGTAGATCAGCATCAGCCCCAGCCAGAAGGTGGGCAGCGAGTAAAAGATGTAGCTGAGCAGCGTGATGGACTGGTCGAGCAGCGAGTAGCGCCGGACGGCGGCCACCACCCCCAGCAGGATGGCCAGCCCGACCCAGATCAGGAAGGCCGTCACCATCAGGACCAGCGTGGCCGGTATGCGTTCCCAGATCAGGTCCAGGACGGGTCGGTTGTGGGTCATGGACAGCCCGAAGTCGAGATGGATGATCCCGTTGTTGCCGCCGCCCACAAAGGCGGGCAGGAAGTTGGGCATGCCCTGGTCAGAGAAGAAGCCGGCGGCGTCGCAATTCCAGACGCCGAACCAGCCGCCGAAGGAACGCAGCGTGGCGAACGCATCGGGGTTGCGCTCCAGGCACCAGCGGGCCAGGTAGCGCTCGATCTGCTCGGGCCCGATGCGCGGGTTCTGGTTGAACTGCGCCTGCGGTCCGCCCGGCGCGGCCATCATCAGCCCGAAGCTGACGACCGCAATCAAGAACAGGACGGGGATCGCCTGGACTACCCGACGGACGATGTAGGAAAGCATCGGCTAACGGTCGTTACCTGGCAACTTGGATAGGGAGGATAGAGCATGTGGGCGCCCACCGGGCGCCCACATGCTGTCGAGACTTGGTCCCTGGCCTAGCTCAGGGGATCTCGTACCACTCGTGGACGTTCCACATCGGGCCAGCCGTGCCGGGATTCTGCAGGAAGCCGCCCAGGCGCCGGCCGATACCCACGGGCTCGGCGCGGTAGTACAGGGCGATCTCCGGCGCGAGATCCGCGTACAGCTGCTGGATCTGCTTCGACGACTCAAGCAGGACGTCGAGATCGACTTCCTCCGTGAAGGATTCCAGCGCAGCGTCCATGTCGGGATGGTTCATGCGGGTGTCGTTGCTGCCGTTCGGATTCTGATCCGACGGGATCTGCGAGGAGTGATACAGCGCGAAGTACAGGCCGCCCGGGTCACCACCCAGGATGTAGGTGAACAGCGCCAGGTCGAAGTTGCCGCGATAGATCGAGCACGCCGTTTGAGGCGTCGTGTCAGCCCAGCCGGCGAAGTACTCGCTTCCCGCGTCAGCGGTCTGGATGTCGGTGGGGATACCGACGGCCAGCAGGTACTCGTTGACCTTGCCCAGGGTGGTCAGCCGCGTCGGGTTGCCCGACGTGGTGCACATCCGGAGGCGCATCACCGTGCCGGCCTCGTTGACACGCTGGCCGCCCTCATTGAGCGTCCAGCCGGCCTCGTCGAGCAGGCGCGCGGCCTCAGCGGTGTCGTACTGCGGGCAGGTCACGTCGGCGGCTCGCCACCACGTCCCAGGAGGAGCGTTGGTGCAGGCCTCCTCGAAGGGGCTGCCGGGGAACAGCACGTTCCACAGGTCTTCCTTGTTGATTGCGTGGTGGATGGCCCGCCGGACGTTGGGATCGTCGAGGCCGACCTCCGAGCGCGAGGTGTTGATGTCGAGGTGCTCGTATTGCCAGGCCGAATGCAGCTCGGCGGTACCGATGTCGGGCGAGACGCCGACGATGGCGTTGTAGTCGGCCTGGGTCATATTGTCGATGAAGTCGACGTCACCCGTCAGGAAGGCCGTGATCATGCCGTCCTTGGTGCCGAAGAAGCGATAGCCCAGGGTGTCGAGGTTGGGACCATCGAAGGCCGTGAAGTTCGGGTTCGGCGCGTAATCGATACCCTGCGAGCTGGCCGAGGTGAAGACGAATGGGCCGCTGGCCGGGATGGCCGCCACGGCGTCGCTCACGGGCATGGACTCAGCCGCCTGATCGGGGGTGACACTCTCGAAGTAATGCTGGGGCAGGATGGTTGTTGCCAACCAGGCCAGCCAGCCAGCGTACTTGCGCTGCCAGGTCACCGTCGCGGACAGGCCGTCGTCCGAGACCTCGATGCTCTGCACGTACTGGTTCTCCAGCGCGTACTGCTCTTCGAGGGGCAGGCTGAGGTCCGTTTCGGGCAGGAGGATGGCGAAGGCGCCACAACCCAGGCAACCCGTACCGCCAACTGCGGTCTGGACCGCCCAGTCATAGGTGAAAGCGAAGTCGTTCAGGGTAAGTGGCGTTCCGTCGGACCACATCAGGCCTGGCTTCAGCGTGATGTCGATCGTGAAGCCCTCGTCCGTCTCGGTCACGGTCGGGATCTCGGAAGCCAGGTAGGGATACCACTCGCCCTCGTTGTTGACCGAGATCAGACCGGTGAGAACGGGGCCGACAGCCTTCGCCGTCACGAAGATGTTTGCGAAGAAGGGCTGGAGGGTGACGGGCGTCTGCCACTCACCGAGGATGATGCGGCCGCCGGGCGCGGGTTCCCCGTCGGTCGGCGCGGGGTCCGGGCTGGCCGGGGCGTCTGTCGCCGGGGCGTCTGTCGCCGGGGCGTCCGTTGCGCCCGGGTCCGACGGGTCGGTCGCTGCCGGCGGCTGCGTGGCCGGCGGCTGCGTGCCCGGCGGGGGCGTGGCCGGGGCGGGCGATGTACACGCCGCCGCTACGAACAATAAGGTGGCCCCTAAAGCGAGGCCTCGCCGAGTCCGGAGACTCATGGGCGTCCTTCCTCCTCTGTGCGACAGTCGGATGGCCCTGGCGGCCACCACTCAAACGCGCTGCAGTCACGGTCCACGCCGGCTTGCGCGTGCGCGCAAGCGTCTCCCACGGGACCGTGGGGTGCGCGGCATTATAGGTCTGGCCGGACGAAAGGTGTCAACTTGGGTTGAGGGTTCTTAAGCAGCGCTCAGCTGGGGCAGACCGGCTCCGCGCCCGTCATCGGCCGCCAGCGCAGGTCCGGCTGGCGGGCGGCGGTGGCCTCGTCCAGGCGGCGCACAGGCGCCGCTCGGGGTGCATCGTGCAGCGCCTGCGGGTCGCTGCGCGCCTCTTCGGCAATGGCCAGCAAGGCGTCGGCGAAGCGGTCGAGCGTCTCGACGGACTCCGTCTCGGTGGGCTCGACGAGCATGCTCTCCTCAACGGTCAGCGGGAAATAGATCGTGGGCGGATGGAAGCCGTAGTCGATCAGCCGCTTGGCCACATCGAGCATGCGCACGCCGGTCTCGCTGCGCAGCCGGCGGGCGCTGGCCACGAACTCGTGCTTGCAGGCCTGCGGGTAGGGCAGTTCGTAGGCCTGCGCCACGCGGCTCTTCAGGTAGTTGGCCGCCAGCACGGCGTCTTCGCTCACCTGCCGCAGCCCTGGCCCACCGTGAGCCAGCAGGTAGGCGTAGGCGCGCACCAGCACGCCCACGCTGCCGGCGTACGAGCGCACGCGGCCGATGGACGTGGTGCGCTCGTCCTGGCGCTCCAGGCGGAAGCTGCCATCGTCGCCGCGCAGGACGCGCGGTCCGGGCAGGTAGGGCAGCAGCGTCTCGTTGACGGCGACCGGCCCAGCCCCCGGCCCTCCCCCGCCGTGTGGCGTCGAGAAGGTCTTGTGCGTGTTGAAGTGCATCACGTCGAAGCCCGCCCGGCCGGGCTTGAAGCGGCCCAGCACGGCGTTCATGTTGGCACCGTCCATGTAGGCCAGGGCGCCGGCCTCGTGCACGGCCGCCAGCAGCTCGTCGATGCGCGTCTCGAACAGCCCCAGGGTTGAGGGATTGGTCAGCATGACCGCCGCGGTCTGCGCTCCGAGTGCGGCGCGCAGAGCGTCGAGGTCCACCTCGCCCCTGTCGTTGGAGCGCACCGTAACCGCGCGAAAGCCGGCCATGGAGGCTGTCGCCGGGTTGGTGCCGTGCGAGGAGTCCGGCACGATCACCTCGCGCCGGCCCTCGTCGCCCCGCGCGCGATGGTGGGCGCGGATCATCAGGATGCCGGTCAGCTCGCCCTGCGCGCCGGCCGCCGGTTGGAGGCTGACCGCGGCCATGCCCGAGATCTCGGCCAGCCACTGCTCCAACTCCCACAGCAGGGCCAGCGTGCCCTGCGCCAGCTCATCCGGGGCGAGCGGGTGGAGCGCTGCGAAGCCGGCCAGCCGGGCGGCCCATTCGTTGATCTTGGGGTTGTACTTCATCGTGCACGAGCCCAACGGGTAGAAGCCCGTGTCGACGGCGTAGTTGAGCTGGCTCAAGTTGACGAAGTGGCGGATGACCTCCGGCTCGGACAGCTCGGGCAGGGCCAGCGGCTGGCGCCGACGCAGCTCGGGCGGCACACCGTCGAGCGCGTCAGCCGGCGGGTGGGGCACCTTGCCGCCGCCCCGGCCGGGCCGCGAGAGCTCGGCGAGGGTCGGCTGGAGCGCCGGCCCGACCGCCACCGAGCGGCCCAGCGGCGCCTTCTCGCCAGGCCCGCCGGCCACATCCTGGCCGGGCTCGCCCGACGCTGCGCGTGCCGGATCCGCCGCGTTGCGGGCGGCCGGTCCCACTGCGGTCACGCCAGCACCTCGGCCAGGGCGGCGCCGAAGTGCTGTATCTCGGAGGCGGTGGTGACCTCCGTCGCACAGACCAGCAGGGCGTCGGCCAGGGCCGGATCGGCGGGGTACCAGTCGGCCAGCGGCAGGCCGGCCAGCACGCCCCGGCCGAGCAGCTCGGCGTGCACGCTCCGTGCGTCCGGCACGCGCACGGCGAACTCGTTGAGGTAAGGGCCGTCATGCACGCGCGGTGCGCCGGCGGCGGCCAGCGTCGCCTCGAGCTCCCGCGCCCGGGCGGCGCCGAGGGCGGCCACGTCGCGCAGGCCGTGCGGCCCCAGTGTGGCCAGGTAGACCGTGGCGGCCAGCGCGCAGAGCGCCTGGTTCGTGCAGATGTTGCTGGCCGCCTTGTCGCGCCGGATGTCCTGCTCGCGCGCGCGCAGCGTCATGACGTAGGCACGCCGGCCGTCGATGTCGGTGGTGCGCCCGACCAGCCGGCCGGGCACCTGGCGCACCAGCACCGAGCGGGCCGCCAGCAGCCCGAGGTACGGCCCGCCGTATTGGAGAGCAATGCCCAGCGGCTGCCCCTCGCCCACGCAGATGTCCGCACCGTAGTCTGCGGGCGTGGCCAGCACGGCCAGCGAGACCGGCTCGACCACGGCCACGAACAGGGCGCCGGCCGCGTGCGCCAGGCGCGCGCCCTCGTCCATCTGCTCCAGGATGCCGAAGGCGTTGGGCTGCCCGAGCAGCACCCCGGCGACCGGCCGCGCGGCGTCGGCCAGCTCGCGCTCGAGTGCGGCCAGGTCGGTCCGGCCCGAGGCGTCGGTGGGCAGCTCGTCCAGCTGGATGCCGGCCCCCTCGAAATAGGTTCGGGTCGTGTCGAGGTAGTGGCGGTGGATGGCCCGGCTGGCCAGCACGCGCTCGCGGCGCGTGGCGCGAACGGTCATCAGGGCAGCCTCGGCCGTGGCCGCTCCGCCGTCGTAGTGCGAGGCGGAAACCACGTCCAGGCCGGTCAGCTCGGCGATCAGCGACTGGAACTCGTAGATCGACTGGAGGGTGCCCTGGCTGATCTCGGGCTGGTAGGGCGTATAAGAGGTATAAAACTCGCCCCGGCTGAGCACCTGGTCGACCGTCGGCGGGATGTGGTGCCGGTAGGCGCCCGCCCCAAGGAAGCTGGCCAGGCCGATCCGGTTGCGGGCGGCCAGCGCCTCAAGATGCATGGCCAGCGACAGCTCGGGCTGCGCGTCGGGCAGGTCCAGCCCGTTTGCGCGCAGGTCGGCCGGGATGTCCTCGAACAGCTGCTCGACCGACTGCAGGCCCAGGGCGGCCAGCATGCGCGCCCGGTCCTGCTCGGTGTGCGGGCTGTAGGCCACGCTCAGCCGGCCTCGATCAGCTGGCGGTAGGCCTGGGCGTCCTTCAGCCCGTCGGTCGCGGCCGGCTCGGCCAGTCGCAGGCGGATCATCCATCCCTCGCCGTAGGGATCCTCGTTGACCAGCTCCGGCCGCTCGGCCAGCTTCTCGTTGACCGCGACCACCTCGCCGGCCAGCGGGCTGTACAGGTCGCTGGCCGTCTTGACCGACTCGATCACGCCAAAGGACTGTGCCGCCTCGAGGGTGGCGCCCACGGCGGGCAGTTCGACGAAGACCACGTCGCCCAGCTCCGACGCGGCGTAGGCGGTTATCCCGACCGTGGCCTCCTCGCCTTCGCGGCGCAGCCACTCGTGATCGTCTGTGTAGTGGAGATCGTCGGGGACCTGCACGCTGGGCACTCGCTCCTCAGTGGGCCACCGGGCCGGCTCAGGTGGCGCGCTTGTAGAACGGAAGCGGGACGACTTCGGCCTCGACCCGCGCCGCCCGAATGGCGACCTCCAACATGGTACCGATCCCGGCCGCCGCCGGTGGCACGTAGGCCATGGCGACGGGCTGCCCCAGCGTGGGCGACGGGGCCCCGCTGCTGACCGTACCCAGGGGTTCCACTTCGGCCGGTGCATGAACCGGGTAGCCGTGGCGGGCAATGCCGCGGCCGCGCATGGTCAGGCCGACCAGCTGCCGCCGTGGCCCATCCTCCGCCACCCGGCGCAGCTCCTCCTCACCCACGAAGGGCAGCCCCTTGTCCAGCTTCACCACGCGGCTCAGGTTCGCCTCGTAGGGGTTCGTCTCGCGATCGAGCTCGTTGCCGTAGAGCGGCATGCCCGCCTCCAGGCGCAGCGTGTCGCGCGCTCCCAGGCCGCAGGGCAGCAGGCCGGCCTCGCTGCCGGCCTCGAGCAATGCCCGCCAGACTGGCAGCGCCGCGTCCCAGTCGACAAACAGCTCGAAGCCATCCTCGCCCGTGTAGCCCGTACGGGCGACCATCGCCGGTTGCCCGCAGGCGTGCCCCTCGGCGATCCCGTAGTAGCGCAGGGCCTCGAGGTCCACGTCGCTCAAGCCGGCCAGCAGGCCGGCCGCGGCCGGACCCTGCACGGCAATCAACGAGGTGCGCAACGAAGCGTCGTCGACGACAGCGTTCGCCTCGGCCAGACGCTCGCGCAGCGCCTCGACGACCGGCTCGCGGTTTGAGGCGTTGGGCACGACCAGGAAGCGCTGCTCGGCCAGGCGATAGACGATCAGGTCGTCGATGATGCCGCCGTCGGGCGCGCAGAGCAGTGAGTAATGGGCCCGGCCCGGCGTCAGCCGCCGTGGGTCGCTGACCAGTGCGCGGGCCAGCCCCTCGGCCGCGCCCGGTCCGCTGACCCACACCTCGCCCATATGGGAGAGGTCGAACAGGCCGGCCCGCTGGCGGACAGCGCGGTGCTCGTCCAGGATGCCCGAGTACTGGACCGGCATCTCCCACCCGGCAAAGTCGATCAGTCGGCCGCCCAGCCGGCGGTGCTCCTCGACGAGCGCGGTCTGCAGCATCAGGCCACGCCGGCCAGTGGCAGCGCCTGCTCCAGGATGCCTCGCTCGGTGGGGAAGGTCATGATCTCGCGAGCGCGCCCGAGAGGCACCCAGCGCACCTCGTCGAACTCGTGGTCGTGTGCGCCCAGGTCACCGCCCAGCGGTTCCATCAGGAAGTAATGCACCGTCTTGTGGACGCGCCGGCCGTCCTGCGTAAAGTAGTATTCGATCGGCCCGACCGGAGCCAGGATGCGCACCTGGATGCCGGTCTCCTCAACGACCTCGCGGAGCGCCGTCTGCTCGACCGATTCGGCCCCGTCGGGTGTGCCCTTGGGCAGTGTCCAGGTGGCGCCGTCACGTTCCCGTCGGCGCTTGCCCAGGAGGACCTCCGGTCCGCTGGGCAGGTGGCGGATGACGATTCCCCCGGCGGACGTGGCGCGCGCGGTGCGCGACTGCCTGCGCGACGGCCTCAGCCGCGCCACGGAGTCGCGCTGCGCCTGCGCTGGATGCGTCGTCCGGCGTCGGCCGTGCGGCGCCAGGTCATGCCCACCTGGCGGCGCACCGCAGGGGCGACCGAGGTTGGGCGACGCCCGCGGGCCGGGAGGGGCTGGCTGCAGGCACTGCGCGCCGCTCGACGCAGCGCGACCAGCGGCTGGGCCGCGCCGGTGGCCGCGGCTGTGGCCTGGCACGTCAAATGCGACGCGCGCCGGAGGCCGAGCTGGCGCTCCCGGCGGTTGGCGGTCTGGGCCGCGAAACGCGTGCGCGGACGGCCGGCCCGGATGGCGGCGACGCTGTCGTGCATTGGTTCGAATGGTAGCGGCTCGCCGGGCCTTTGCAATAACGGCGGCCCGATCGGCGGTTCGGCTGGTCAGGCCTCCCCGTCAAGCAGTGTGCGAAGCCGGTCGGCCGCTTCCCCGGCGAGCTCGCCGCGCCGCTCGGCGATGGCCAGCTCTCGGCGAGCGACGGCCAGGTAGAGCGGCAGCGCGCCGGGAGCCAGCCGGCGCAGCGCGTCGAGATGGCCGGCCACGGTCGACACGTCGCCGCGCACGAGCGGCCCGGTCAGGGCGCGCGCCACGCCCAGCTGTTCGGCGTTGGCCAGCGCCTGCCGGCTGAGCGGCAGGTAGACGGCCAGCGCCGCCTGCTCGTCCAGGCCGGCCCCGGCGGCGGCCACCTCGACCAGCGCGTCGAGCAGGCCGACCAAACCACCGGCGGCAAGCATCGCCGCGGCGTGGTAGGCCGCCTTGCCTTCGGCGGCCAGCTCGACCGGCCGGGCCCCGATCGACTCGGCCATCTCGGCCAGCAGCGGCAGCAGCGATGACTCGCCCTCGAGCGCCACCGTCGCCCCGGACAGGGCGGCCAGCCCGCGCTCGAAGTCGGCGAAGGCGACCAGCGGGTGGAAGCTGGCCGCCGACGTGCCGGCAGCCATCGCCGGCTGCAGGACACTGGCCGGCAGCGCGCCGCTGGTGTGCACCAGCGCCTGCCCCGAGTAGAGCTTGAGTGAGTCGGCCATGGGCGCCAGCGCGTCGTCGGGCACGGTCAGGAAGATCAGCTCCGCTTCGTCCAGCACGGCGTTCGGCTCGGCGAAGGCGCGCACGCCGGGCACCAGCTCGGCGAAGCGCACGCGGCGGGCCTCGTCGCGGCTGGCCACCGCAGTCACCTGCCAGCCGGCGCGCGCGAGCGCAGCCCCCAGCACGCTGCCCACGCGCCCGGCGCCAATGAAGGCCAGCCTGGGCCGCCCGTCGTCCGAACCATCGACCGGCGCGTGAGGGTGCGCGTGCGGCTCCGCGTGCGCGTGGGCGTGCGGCTGGGTGTCGCCTGAGCCCGGGCTGCCGGGTGCCTGCTCCCTCTCGTGCATCGGCCAATTGTGGGCCAGCCGCCGGCAGTCCGGTGGCCTGGAGACCCGCGAACGGTGCTCTATACTGGGTGGGTAGCAGAAACAGCGCGACCCGAGGCGGGCACTCCCGTCAGGTGCCGCTCAGCCCCGCCACAGGGTGGGAGTGAGGAGGCCCGACGCAGATGAACCGCTCCACTTCCCTTCCGGACCCGTTCTCCGCGCGCGCCGAGCTGCGCGCCGGCACGCGGACCTTCACCTACTACCGGCTCGATCGCGCCGGTATGCCCGACCTGGCCCGCGCGCCGATGACGGTCAAGATCCTGCTGGAGAACGTGCTGCGGCACGCCGGCCGCGGAGTCGTACGTGACGAGGAAGTTCGCGCGCTGGCAGCCTGGCGTCCCGCCGCGGCGGCCGAGGTCGAGATCCCCTTCAGCCCCGCCCGTGTCCTGTTGCAGGACTTCACCGGCGTGCCGGCGGTGGTCGACCTGGCCGCCATGCGCGACGCGCTGGCCGAGATGGGCGGCGACCCCGAGCGCATCAACCCGCAGGTACCGGCCGACCTGGTCATAGACCACTCAGTGCAGGTCGATCGCTACCGGACGCCGGACTCCTTCGCCTA
Source organism: Candidatus Limnocylindria bacterium (assembly GCA_035514295.1). Classification (GTDB taxonomy): domain Bacteria; phylum Chloroflexota; class Limnocylindria; order Limnocylindrales; family CSP1-4; genus JALYGJ01. The sequence goes on from DATKBB010000064.1 coordinate 14,225, forward strand.
CAACGTCGAACGCGAGTACGAGCGCAACGGTGAGCGCTACGAGCTGCTGCGCTGGGCCCAGACGGCCTTTCGCAGCCTGCGCGTGGTGCCGCCCGGCACGGGCATCGTGCACCAGGTGAACCTGGAGTACCTCGCCTCGGTGGTCATGTCCGTCGAGGAGGACGGCGCAGCGGTGGCCTTTCCGGACACCCTCGTGGGCACCGATTCGCACACCACCATGATCAACGGGCTGGGGGTGTTGGGCTACGGCGTGGGCGGCATCGAGGCGGAGGCCGTGTTGCTGGGCCAGCCGCTCTACCAGCCCATGCCCAGGGTCGTGGGCGTGCGCCTGTGGGGCGACCTGCCCCGCGGCTCGACGGCGACGGACCTGGTGCTGGTCATCAGCAACATGCTGCGCAGCCACGGCGTGGTGGGCTCGTTCGTCGAGTTCGCCGGCGACGGGCTCGCCTCGCTGGCTCTCGCCGACCGCGCGACGATCGCCAACATGTCGCCCGAGTACGGTGCTACGGCGGCGCTCTTCCCGGTCGACGACGAGACGCTGGCTTACCTGCGCCAGACCGGCCGCGACGAGGACCTCGTCCAGCTGGTCGAGCGCTACACCAAGGAGAACGGCCTGTGGCGCGAGCCCGGCCGAGGACCGGACTTCGACGAGGCGCTCGAGCTGGACCTCTCGACCGTCGAGCCGACGGTCGCCGGCCCGCGCCGGCCGCAGGACAAGGTCAGCCTGCCCGAGCTTCCCCGGAACTTCGCCGAGGCTTTCCCCAAGGCCGACCCGGCCGCCCCGCCGGTGAAGGTCAGTCTGGGCGGGCAGTCGGCCGAGCTGCGCCACGGCTCGGTCGCCATCGCCGCCATCACCAGCTGCACGAATACGTCCAACCCGACGGTGATGATCGGTGCCGGCCTGCTGGCACGAAATGCCGTCGCCCGCGGGCTGAGCGTCAAGCCGACGGTCAAGACCAGCCTCGCCCCGGGCTCGCGGGCGGTGACCGAGTACTACCGCGCCGCCGGCCTGCTCGAGCCGCTCGAGCAGTTGGGCTTCGGGGTGGTGGGCTACGGCTGCACCACGTGCATCGGCAACAGCGGGCCGCTCGACGAGCCAATCGCCCGGGCGGTTGAGGAGAACGAGCTGGTCGTCACGGCCGTGCTGTCGGGCAACCGCAACTTCGAGGGCCGCATCCATCCCCTGGCGCGGGCGAGCTATCTCGCCTCGCCGCCGCTGGTCGTCGCCTTCGCGCTGGCCGGCACGGTCGACATCGACCTGACGACCGAGCCCCTGGGCACGGGTACGGACGGCCTGCCGGTCCACCTGGCCGACATCTGGCCTTCCCCCGACGAGATCCGTTCGACCATCGCGTCGTCCATCTCGCCCGACCTCTTCCGGCGCATCTACGGCGAGGTCTTCGAGGGCGACGAGCGCTGGCGCAACCTGCCCGTGCCGGTGGGCACGAGCCGCTACGCCTGGGATGCGGACTCGACCTACGTCGCTCGGCCGCCCTTCCTGGAGGGTGTCGGGCCGGAGCCGGAGCCGGTGACAGACATCCTGGGCGCGCGCGCACTGGCACTGGTGGGCGACTCGGTCACGACGGACCACATCTCGCCGGCGGGCTCGATACCCGCCTGGGCGCCGGCCGGCCAGTGGCTGCAGGAGCGCGGCGTGACCCCGCTCCAGTTCAACTCCTACGGCGCCCGCCGCGGGCACCACGAGGTGATGCTGCGCGGCACGTTCGGCAACATCCGCCTCCGCAACGGGCTGGTGGAGCGCGAGGGGCCGTACACGGCCCACCAGCCCAGCGGCGAGGAGATGTTCATCTACGACACCGCCATGCGCTACGCGGTTGAGGGCGTGCCGCTCCTGGTCATATCTGGCCGCGAGTACGGCAGCGGCAGCTCGCGCGACTGGGCGGCCAAGGGCACGGCCCTGCTCGGCGTCCGAGCCGTGCTGGCCGAGACATACGAGCGGATCCACCGCTCCAACCTGGTGGGCATGGGCGTGCTGCCGCTCCAGTTCAAGCCAGGAGACAGCGCCGCCAGCTTGGGCCTCACCGGGCGCGAGGAGTACGACGTGCTGGGCCTGGCCGGCGGCCTCTCCCCGCACATGCCGGTGACGCTCCGTGTGCGAGACGGCGGCACGGAGAGGCACATCGAGGTCATCTGCCGGCTGGACGGCCCTATCGAGGTGGATTACTACCGCCAGGGCGGCATCCTGCCGGCGGTCCTGCGCCGGCTGTCGGGCCTGGGCAGCGCCTGAGCCTCTAGGCACCGCCGTGGCAGATGAGCGCTCAACCGTAGTGCGGGCGTCCGCCTGGCTCGTGCGCGCGCGCAGCTCCGCGCCGCTGGCCCTGCTGTTGCTGCTGCTGGCCAACCTGCTGCCGCTGGTCGGCGTGCTGTTCCTGGGCTGGGACGTGTTCACGCTGCTGCTGCTCTACTGGGTCGAGAACGGCATCGTGGGCGTGCTCAACCTGATCAAGATCAGGTTGGCCGCCGGGGCGCCCGACGCGCAGTCGCGCGGCGGGCTGCGCATCTCGCTGCCGGCCGGCGCCCAGAAGGCCTACCTGATCCCCTTCTTCGCCTTCCACTACGGACTGTTCTGGGTGGTCCACGGCGTCTTCGTGTTCATCTTTGCCGGCATCGCCGGTGCGGGGATTGGCGGCGCCGGCAGCAGCCTCGCGCCGGAGGCTCTGTTGCTGGGCGGCCTGGCCCTTCTGCTCAGCCACGGCGGATCGCTCTACTTCAACTTCCTGGGCCGCGGCGAGTACCGGCGCACCTCGCCCCAGGCGCAGTTCGCCCAGCCCTACGCCCGCATGATAGTGCTGCATTTGACCATCGTCGCGGGCGGGACGCTGATCATGGGCCTCGGCCAGCCCCTGCTGCTGATGGTGCTGATGGTCGTGCTGAAGACGGCGCTGGACGTGATCCTGCACCTGCGCGAGCATGCCGCGCTGCGCGATCCCGCGCCTGCCGCCTGAGTTGGCTCGGCAGGTCTGTCTCAGCGCAGGCCGACGACGCCGGCCCAAACGGTGACGCCGATCGTGATGACCAGCGCGCGCCCAGCAGGTCGAACACCAGCCCGGACCGGATCATGCGCGTGATGGGTACCATGCCCGAGCCGTAGACGATGGCGTTGGGCGGCGTCGAGACGGGCAGCATGAACCCGAACGAGACGCCGAAGACGGCGGCCAGGCCCGGCACGGCCGGATCGATGCCGGCCGCATTGGCCAGGCTGATGACGATGGGCACGACGATGCCCACGCTGGCCGTATTGCTGGTCGTCTCGGAGATGAAGATCGCCGCCAGCACGGCCAGCAAGGTCAGGAGAAACGGGGTGGTATTGCCCACGGAGCCCGCCAGGGCCTGGCCGATGAGCTGCGCCAGGCCCGTCGAGGAGAGCAGCGAACCGAGCGCAATACCCGCCCCGAAGAGCATGATCGTGCCCCAGTCGATCGTCACCGCCTGGCGCCAGTTGAGCGTGAAGGCACGGAGGTCGCGACGCACGGGCAGCACGAACAGCAGGCACGCCCGCCAGCAGGGCGACGACACCCTCGTCCAGTCGCGCGCTGAGCCAGGCGTAGGCCGTCGACTGCTCGCCCAGCAGCAGCCCGGCGAGGCCCGGGGCGAGCCACAGGCCGACGGCCAAGAGGAAGCACAGCAGGGCGTTGCGCTCGCCCGCCGACAGCCTGCCGAGCAGCCGGCGCTGACTGGCGATGTAAGCCGTAGCGCCGGGGATCCGCCGGGCTTCGGGCCGATTGAGAGCGATCAGCAGCACGAACAGCAGGCCCAGCGAGACGAGCACGATCGGCGCCGCCACCAGCATCCAGCGCAGGAAGGGCAGCGAAAGCCCCGCCTGCTCCTCCAGGAAACCCCGCCCGAGCAGGTTGGGCGGGCTGCCGATGGGCGTGAGCAGGCCGCCCACGCTGGCCGAGTAGGCAATCATCAGCATCAGCGCGGCGCCCAGCCGGGCGGTGCCCGGGCCGTGGTCAGGTGACTCGTCGTGGATGAGCCCCGCGTAGATGCCCACGATGCCGATGCCGATGGGCAGCAGCATGGCCGTCGCGGCCGTGTTGGAGATGAAGGCCGACAAGGCCGCCGCCACGAGCCCGAAGGCGAGCAGCGTGCCGTAGGTCGAACCGGCGATGCGCGGCACCGACAGGATGCGCAGCGCAAAGCGCCGGTCGAGACCGTGGACCGACATTGCCCGAGCCAGCATGAAGCTGCCGATGAACAGGAAGATGGTCGGGCTGGCGAAGCCGGCCAGCACCTGCGCCGGCGGGGCCACCCCCAGGAAGGCACACAGCGCGAGGCCGAGCAGCGCCGTGGCCGGCACCGGGATCGCCTCGGTCAGCCAGTAGGTCACCACCAGCGCCAGGACCGCGGCCAGCAGCTGCTGTTCGGTCGTCAGGCCAAGTGGCAACAGCGCGACGACGCCGAATAGCGCCGGGCCCAACACGAAGCCCGTGCGCCGGCGCCGGTCCTCGAAGGAACCTGCGCGCGCGGCAGACGGATCAGCCGAGTCCCCCAGTAGCGGGCCCAGCTCGTCGGCCCTGACCGCGGCCATAGCACAACGATGGCGAGTCGCGGCTCAGCACTGGGAGGGCCGTCGGGCCCCTTGCTGGCAGGACCGAAGGCATCATCCGAACTGACCTTCATTGCTGGGCACGGGATTCACACCGCACCTACTGGCCGGTGGCCTTGGGCGCCAGACAGTGGGCCCGACAGTTGCTATGTCCCGTTCAAGGTCGCCAGTGAGATCGCCAATCGCTCAGGACAACCCAGCTTACGTGTCGGCGGCCCGCAGGTGACTCGGCGGCAGAAGCGCGTCGAGCAAG